>JAEYSR010000215.1 GCA_023434535.1 Actinomycetes bacterium | reverse complement strand
CATGCTCAAGGGCAAGCAGGGCCGGTTCCGCCAGAACCTGCTCGGCAAGCGCGTCGACTACTCCGGCCGTTCGGTCATCGTCGTCGGCCCCACCCTGCAGCTGCACCAGTGCGGCCTCCCCAAGCTGATGGCGCTCGAGCTGTTCAAGCCGTTCGTCATGAAGGCGCTGGTGGACAAGGAGCTGGCCCAGAACATCAAGTCGGCCAAGCGCATGGTCGAGCGCCGTCGCCCGCAGGTGTGGGACGTGCTCGAGGACGTCATCAAGGAGCACCCGGTGCTCCTGAACCGTGCGCCCACGCTGCACCGCCTGGGCATCCAGGCCTTCGAGCCGATCCTGGTCGAGGGCAAGGCCATCCAGATCCACCCGCTCGTGTGCGCGGCGTTCAACGCCGACTTCGACGGCGACCAGATGGCGGTGCACCTGCCCCTGTCGGCAGAGGCGCAGGCCGAGGCCCGCATCCTCATGCTCAGCGCGAACAACATGCTGAGCCCCGCGCACGGCAAGCCGCTGGTCACGCCCACCCAGGACATGATCATCGGTGCCTTCTACCTGACCTCCCAGGTCGACGGCGCGGCCGGTGAGGGTCGTACCTACAAGCGGATGGACCAGGTCGAGCGCGACATCGAGTCCGGCGAGCTCAGCGTGCACGCCACCGTGCAGTACCGGGGGAGCGAGTTCCCCGATCTGCTCGAGTCGCCCGCCAACGGCTCCGCCGCTGTCTGGAAGTCGACCACGGCCGGGCGCCTGCTGTTCAACCGTGCTCTGCCCGACGGCTACGACTTCGTGGACTACCCGGTCCGCAAGAAGGAGATGACGGCCATCGTCGATCGCCTGGCGATCGAGTTCGAGCGCGCCGTCGCCGCCAACTCCCTCGATGCCATCAAGGGCCTCTGCTTCAACTACGCCATGCGCTCCGGCCTCACGGTCTCGATCGACGACGTGAAGACGCCGGGCGACAAGTACGAGATCCTCGATCGCCACGAGGCCGAGGCCGACAAGGTCGAGAAGCAGTTCCGACGCGGCATCATCACCGACGGTGAGCGCAAGCAGAAGGAGGTCGAGATCTGGACGACCGCGACCTCCGAGGTCACCAGGGCCATGCAGAAGGAGATGCAGGCCGACCAGTTCAACCCGATCGAGATGATGGTCGGCTCGGGAGCCCGAGGGAACATGATGCAGGTCCGCCAGATCGCGGGCATGCGAGGCCTGGTGGCCAACCCCCGAGGCGACATGATCCCCCGCCCGATCAAGTCCAACTTCCGTGAGGGCCTGTCGGTGCTGGAGTACTTCATCGCCACGCCGGGCGCTCGGAAGGGCCTGGTCGACACGGCGCTGCGGACCGCAGACTCCGGCTACCTCACCCGTCGACTCGTCGACGTCGCCCAGGAGCTGATCATCAACGACCGGGACCCGTTCGCCGAGGGCGGCCCGATCCGGTCGATCACCCTCGAGGACGTCCTCCCCGACGAGCCGGGCCGGCGCTACCACCTGGAGACCCGGCTGTTCAGCCGCACCCTGGCCGAGGACATCACCCTCGCCGACGGCACGGAGCTGAGCCGGGGCACGCTGATCGGGACCGAGGAGATGGAGGCGCTGCGCGACGACCCGGGGGTCACCTCGGTCCGCGTGCTGTCGCCCCTGACCGACGAGAGCGAGCTCGGCATCTCGGGTGCGGCCTACGGCCTGTCGCTCGCGACCGGCAAGCACATCGAGCCCGGCGAGGCGGTCGGCGTCATCGCGGCGCAGTCCATCGGCGAGCCCGGCACGCAGCTGACCATGCGGACCTTCCACACCGGTGGTGTGGCGGCGTCCGGCGGTGACATCACCGGCGGTCTTCCCCGCGTCGTCGAGCTCTTCGAGGCCCGCACCCCGCGCAACAAGGCGGTGCTGGCCCGGATCTCGGGCACCGTGCGCATCGACGAGGAGGACGGCAAGGTCTGGAACGTGACCGTGGTCGGCGACGACGGCACCGAGGACCTGCACTCCATCGAGCGTGAGCGTCCCCTCCGGGCCCGCGAGGGCGACGAGGTCACCGCCGGCGACGCGCTCGTCGAGGGTCCCCGCGATCCCAAGGAGCTCCTCGAGATCAAGGGCGTCCGCGCCGTGCAGCAGTACCTGGTGGACGAGGTCCAGCGGGTCTACCGCGACCAGGGCGTGGCGATCCACGACAAGCACATCGAG
Organism: Actinomycetes bacterium; assembly: GCA_023434535.1. Lineage (GTDB taxonomy): Bacteria > Actinomycetota > Acidimicrobiia > Acidimicrobiales > Microtrichaceae > Dermatobacter. The sequence goes on along the minus strand of JAEYSR010000215.1, from coordinate 1,843 downwards.
CTGATCGTGCGTCAGATGACCCGCCGCATCGCCATCCAGGAGCCGGGCGAGTCCGACTTCCTGCCCGGCGAGCGGGTCGACCAGCGGGTGTTCGCCGATGTGAACCGCCAGCTGGTCACCGAGGGCAAGAAGCCCGCGGAGGGCCGCCCCGAGCTGATGGGCATCACCAAGGCCTCGCTGGCCACCGACTCGTGGCTGTCCGCGGCCTCCTTCCAGGAGACCACCCGGGTGCTCACCGAGGCGGCCATCGAGTCCCGCTCCGACGGCCTGCTCGGCCTGAAGGAGAACATCATCATCGGCAAGCTCATCCCGGCCGGCACCGGCATGACGCAGTACCAGGAGATCCAGACCTTCGCTCCCGAGTACGAGCCGCTCGAGTACTTCAGCTCCGACACCCCCGGTGACGACAGCGCCTCGATCGCCCAGTGGCTGGCGAACCTGGGCGGTCCCACCGACGCGGATCTGGCGGCCGAGGCCACCAACGTCATCGAGTTCCCCGATCAGTCGGGGGGCGCGGTCGAGGGATCCTGAATCCGGGGCGGACCCCCTCCACGGAGGGGGTTTGCCACGGGTCCACCCCGGCCCTAACCTCTACCGGTCACCCTGTCGAGGGCGAGGCGCACCGCGCCCGGTCCCTGACGGAGTGCCGTTTCGGTCCTCTGCGGCCCGCGCACCTCGGGTGCCGAACGCAGCCGGACCGTCCCGAACACGTCGAAGGTACCGCCCTGCGTCCGGCCACCGGAGCGCCAGCGGGACCGCCGCCACAGCACAGAAACGCAAGAACAGAGGTTCCACGTGCCCACGATCGAGCAGCTGGTCCGCAAGGGCCGTCAGACCAAGCGCCGCAAGGAGTCCACGCCGGCGCTCAAGGGCGCGCCCCAGCGCCGTGGGGTCTGCACCCGCGTGTTCACGTCGACGCCCAAGAAGCCGAACTCGGCTCTGCGCAAGGTCGCCCGTGTGCGCCTCTCCAGCGGCATCGAGGTCACGGCCTACATCCCCGGTGAGGGCCACAACCTCCAGGAGCACTCGATGGTGCTCGTCCGCGGCGGTCGTGTGAAGGACCTGCCCGGCGTTCGCTACAAGATCATCCGCGGCACGCTCGACACCTCCGGTGTCCGCGACCGCAAGCAGGCACGTTCGCGCTACGGCGCCAAGAAGGAGTCCTGACATGCCCCGCAAGGGTCCCGCCCCCCGCCGCCAGCTCCAGCCCGATCCGATCTACCGGTCGGTGCTCGTGACGCAGGTCGTCAACAAGGTCCTGCAGCGGGGCAAGCGCTCCACGGCGGAGAAGATCGTCTACGACGCACTCTCCACCATCGAGGAGAAGACCGGCACCGATCCGGTGGTCACCCTCAAGCGGGCCATCGACAACGTCAAGCCGCAGCTCGAGGTCAAGAGCCGTCGCGTCGGCGGCGCCACCTACCAGGTGCCCGTCGAGGTCAAGCCGACCCGGGCCAACACCCTCGCCATCCGCTGGGTCGTCGGCTACTCCCGTCAGCGCCGTGAGCGCTCGATGTCGGAGCGCCTGGCCAACGAGCTGCTCGACGCCAGCAACGGCGTCGGCGCCGCAGCCAAGCGCAAGGAAGACCTCCACAAGATGGCGGAGTCCAACCGGGCCTTCGCCCACTACCGCTTCTGATCCGGTTCGCCTGAACCGGTTCGTCCGGTCCGCGGTCAGCGCGTGACCGGGTGCCGAACACCGCAGACACGCACTCCCCCCGCAAACACCTGAGCGACTGAGACACCGAAGATGGCGCAGTTCCCCCTCGACCGCACCCGCAACGTCGGCATCATGGCCCACATCGACGCGGGCAAGACGACCACCACCGAGCGGATCCTCTAC
>JAEYSR010000189.1 GCA_023434535.1 Actinomycetes bacterium | reverse complement strand
CCCCCGACGCTGCCGACGGCGACCACGACCGCGCCGACCACGCCGATCGGCCCGACCCCCGGAACTCCGGCGAGAGGCTCCTACGTCGCCATGCTGTGGAGTGACCTGCTGCCGAACGCTCCGCCGGACGTGGTGCAGCGCATGCTCGCCGAGAAGCAGTCCCAGTACGGCGTGACCACGGCTGTGGTGTATGGCAACGACTACCTGTCGCTCAAGGACGGAACGGTGGGCGTGGTCTACGCAGGCGGGTTCGACAGCCCGCGGGCAGCGGCACAGTGGTGCCGGGACCGGGGCGAGCGCGACCTCGGATGCTTCGGCGTCGGTCTGAACGACCAGTACACCCCGGAGGACCGCAACGGGACCGGGCGCATGTACGTGACCGAGCTCTGAACCGATGAGCGACTGGTCGACCCTCCCGCCCGACGGTGACGACCCGACACGCGGTGGAGCGCCTCTGCCCCCACCGCCGACCCATCTGTCTCCGCCGCCCACGTCGCCGACGGCGTCGAACCTGCCGCCGCACCCCGACCTTCCTCCTCCGCCGGATCCCGTCCCGCCACGTCGATCGGGTCCGCCCGCATGGATCATGCTGACGCTGGGCTTCCTCGCCGTGCTCGTCGCCGGAGGCGCTCTGTTCGCCGTGACCCGCGACCCGGAGCCCGAGCCCGACCCGGTGCCGACGACCACCTCCACCGGCCTGTCCACGACGACCGACCCGGGGCCGCCCACCTCCGTCCGTCCCACAGTGCCGCTGACCGCTCCCGCTACCGTACCCACGGTCCCCATGTCGACCATCCCGCCGGCGACCCCTCCCCCTGTCGGTACTGGGAGCACCGCTGCCGCCCCGGTCGTCGGGGAGGTCAACCGGACCTGTGGCTCAGGCGGCAGCGGTGACTGCTTCCTGTCGGTGCGGTCGGCACCGGACTCGGACGCCCGAGAGATCGTCAGGCTGTCCGAGGGCGACGCCGTCGTCATCACCTGCACCGTCACCGGGGCGTCGGTGAAGTCCTCGGTCCTGGGTCGCACCACGAACGTCTGGGCGAGGACGCCAGACGGCACCTTCGTGTCGATGGCATTCGTCGATGCTCCCGGGTTCGACCCGTTCACCAACAGCCATCCGTGTTGAGGTCCGAGACCGAACCAACCCGATCACGGTCGGGAGCCCGCACGTCCGTCGCCTGGCTCGCGGCACCGCTGGCGATCGTGGTGGTCGCACTGGTGGTCGCCGTGAGCTGCGCGGCGGAAGAACCGGCGTCCGAGGCCGCCCGACCAACCACTGCATCCACCGAGGCGACCTCGTCGGCGTCGACAACCACCGGTCCCACGAGCACCACGACCCCTGCCACCCCGGCGACCACAGGGCCACCGGCCACCGCTGCATCCGCACCACACCCGTCGACCCTTCCCGGCGCAGGAGTGACGGTCGATCCTGCGAGCTTCGAGTTCACCGTCCAGCCGGTCGACGACGCGACCCGTGGTCTGATGGAGGGCATCTCGCTCCGCGACGGCTGCCCTGTGCAGTTCGACCAGCTCCGGATCGTCCGGGTCACGCACTGGGACTTCGACGGCGAGCTCCAGACCGGAGAGCTCGTTGTCGACAGTTCGGTGACCGACGACCTGGAGAAGGTCTTCGCATCGCTCCACCGGGACCGGTTCCCCATCCGGGGGATGCGACTGGTCGACAACTACGGCCGTGCCGACGATCCCGACGACGGAGCCGACGACTTCGCGTCGATCGAGGACGACAACACCTCTGCGTTCAACTGCCGGCGCCGCACCGGCTCCGATGAGTGGTCCCAGCACTCGTTCGGCACGGCCATCGACGTCAACCCGATCGAGAACCCGTACGTGTCAGCGTCCGGCCGGACGTCGCACCCGGCAAGCGTGCCGTTCCTCGACCGGGACCACGTCCGTCCCGGCATGGCGGTCGCCGACGGCCCTCTGGTGCGAGCGTTCCAGGCGATCGGCTGGACCTGGGGCGGGACGTGGTCCGACGTCCGCGACCTCCAGCACTTCTCCGAGAACGGCCGATGACCGCACCTGAATCACGCTCTGCACTCCGCGACGCAAACGTCGGCCCGCGCCACGTCGCCACCGCGGCAGCCGCAATCCTCCTCCTGATCGCGTCGCGGCTGGCTCTGACCCGTCGCGGAACCGGTTCCGCGACGGCCTCGATCGACATGCTCGCATTGGGTTCCGGGCTGGGCGACGACCTGGTGCGCACCGTGGCGACTGGTTCTGCTGCAGTCCTGGCACTGGGCGTGGTCCTGGGCATCGCCGTCGTGGTGCCGGGACGAGCGGCCCGGACGGTCTGGTCGTTCGCCGCGATCGTGGTCCTGCTGGCGGGTCTGGTCGGGTTCGCCGCCCTCCGGAGCCGGTCCGGGCCTGCGGTTGCGGTCGTGGCTCTAGCCGGCCTGCTCCTGGTCACCGTCGATGTGACCGACCGCCGTCAACGGCGGCCCGTCACGACGCGCTGAACAGCGACCCGACGTAGCCACCGCAGTCAGAACCCTCCTTGCCGGCGGCAGACACGAGGTCGCTGTAGACGTCGGGATCGACCTCGATCGTCCTCTCCCCGCCGAAGTCGATGGATCCGAGGTCGTCGGGGGTCATCTCATCGGCATCCAACTGCGACAGCTCGGTCGACGCGTCGTCCAGCTCCGCCTTCCACTCGTCGAGGATGTCAGCGAAGTCCTCCTGGACCTCGCTGCCGTCCCTACCCTCGAGCACCGTGCCGTCGTTGAACGACGTCAGCTTCGATCGGAAGTCCTTGACGGCGTCGAGCTGCTCCCTCATGAACGATCGAGCCTCCTCGGCGTCGTCGGAGCTGTCGAAGTCTGACCCGTACACGTCGACCTCGGAGTACGTGTCGGCGATGTCCTCGAACTTCTCCATCGACGGCTCGACCACGTCGCAGAGCTTCGTGACGTACTCCCGTTCCGACACCTCCGACGGTCCCCCCACGGAGCCGAGCAGCTTCGAGCCCACGAACAGCGTGACGCCGACGGCCACGATCGCGGCGATCACGCCGCCGACGATCATCAGCTGTCGCTGGGACGGACCGCCGCTGCCGGGCTGGACAGGCGGCGCCGCTCCACCGGGTCCGGGCGGAGGCGGCAGCGATCCCGGCGGGGGAGGCAGCGCGCCGCCGGATCCGGGCGGAGGCGGAAGCGCGGACGACGGTCCAGGGGTCTGGCCCG
>JAEYSR010000112.1 GCA_023434535.1 Actinomycetes bacterium | reverse complement strand
GTCATGCGGTCGCGGCGCTGCAGCCGGCGTCCCCGGGCGACGACCGCGTCGTAGCGGGCCTCGGGTCGGGTCGGCGGCGGGTAGTGGCCCGTGCTCGGCATCAGTCGGCTCCCCTGTCGGTCGTCTCGAGGTGGTCGGCGGGCTGGAACTCGGCCATGTGCTCGCGGAGGTGCCCGCTGGCGCGGGACAGGTGCGTCTTGACCGAGCCGGTCGACATGCCGAGCGAGGACGCGACGTCCTCCTCGCTCAGGTCGATCAGGTACCGCATGACGACCACCTCCTGCTGCCGCTTCGAGAGGCGGTGGACGGCCTGGGCCAGGTCCACCCGCAGGACGGCGTCGTCGTCGGGCCGGTCCGCCGCAGCGCCCTCACGGGGCGGGTGCTGCGCGCTGCGGTCACGTCGCATGTGGTCGATGGCGAGGTTGCCGACGACCCGCATGAGCCAGGCGTCCGGGTTGGGGTGGCTGCGCACCTGCTTCCAACGGGCGAAGGCCCGGGCGAGCGCCTCGGCGGCGATGTCCTCGGCCACCGAGCGGTTGCCGACCAGCCGCCGGGCGGTGCGCAGGGCGCGTTCGTCCATGCGCTCGTAGAACGCTCGGAACTCCTCGTCACGCACCGGCACCGGCAACACACCCTCCTACGACGTGCGAACGTACCGAACGGTTGACACCCGCCGGAACTCCTCCGGGTGGATCCACCCCGGGGGCAGAACCACCCACCCTCCGACGCCGGTTCCCGGGGCAGCCGAGCCGATTACCCTCTGGTCCGTGACAGCGGTGGATGCTCTCTTCTGGGCCGTCTGCCTGGTCCTCGTCGTGGCGGGAGCGTCCAAGCTCGCGATGCCGGACCAGGTGGCGGCGACGCTCGCCTCGCTCGGCCTGGCGCGCCGCCCGACGCGGCACGCGGTCGGCGGTCGGCCCGCCGGCGTTGTCGCGGCCCGGGTGATCGGCGCGGTCGAGGTGGCGTTCGGCCTCGGTGCGCTGGTCGTCGGCGGCCCGCTGCTCGCCGTCTGCGTGGCGGCGGCCTACGCCGCCTTCGCCGTGATCGTCGTGGTGGCCCGTCGGAAGGGTCTCGAGTCCTGCGGCTGCTTCGGCGCCCGCAGCGCTCCGCCGAGCTGGGTGCACGTGGGTGTGAACCTCGGCTCGGCCGCGGTGGCCCTGTGGGCCGCGCTGACGGCCGGAGGACCGGTGCCCGCCGCGGACGGCCTGGCCGAGCTCGGGTTCGGGACGGCGGTCGTCGTGTCCACCCTCGTCCTGCTGGTGGCGATGCTGGTCGTGGTGCTCGACACCACTGTCGCCGACGTGGTCGAGGCCACCAGGGCGCTCCGCGAGCAGGACGACCGCGACCACGACGATCACGACCACAGCGGCCGCGATCGCCCGGCGGTGGTCGCATGACCGCCACGACCGCCCGCTCCGCCGCTGACCCCATGAACGTCCTCGCCGGGCGCGAGCCGGACGCGCTGGATCCCCATGAGGTCACGCCGACGGACGTCGACGGCGTCGACCCGGGGCCGGGCGGGGTCCGGCGTCGTCGGAACCTGGCCGAGCGCCTCGCCTCCTTCATGGAACGGCGCGTCGACCGACGTGGCGTCCTGCGCAAGGGAGCCATGGCCGGCACCGCGATGGCGGTCGCCCCCGCGACGTTCGCCCTGCGGCCCGGCAGCGCGTACGCCGCGGTGTGCGCCCGCAACGCCCTGTGCAACGACGGCTACACGGAGTTCTGCTGCACGATCACGGGCGCCAACAGCTGCCCGGCCGGCACGGCCCTCGGCGGGTGGTGGAAGGTCGACGGCTCTGACTTCTGCGGCGGCGGGCCGCGCTACTACATGGATTGCAACGCCGGCTGCGGCGGCTGCGGTTGCGGCTCCAACGGGATCTGCGCGGGAAGCTGCTCCGGCACGCCGTGCGGCTGCGCCAACGGCGACTGCAACAACCGCAAGGCCGGTTGCACCGGGTTCCGCTACGGACAGTGCAACCAGGGCATCCGCTGCCTGGGTCCGATCGTGTGCCGGGTGGTCACCTGCACGGAGCCGTGGCGCCTCGACGGGACCTGCACGACCGCGGCCCGCACCGACAACGCCACCCGCTACCACTCCCGACCCTGCGTCGAGGTGGACGCCATCGGCAACGTCGACGTGCTCACGGTGGTCCCCGGCGGCGTCCGCGTCGCCGGCTGGGCGATCGACCCGACCGCGGTCGGTGTGCCGATCAGCGTCAACGTCTACGACTGCCTCCGGCCGGTGGCCACCGTGGCGGCGAACCTGCCCCGCGGTGACGTCGCGGCGGTGTACCCCGGGCAGGGCCCGAACCACGGCTTCGACGTCTTCTACCGGCTGTGCCCCGGCGAGCGGCTGGTGTCGGTCGCCGCCAACGACACCTCGGGGCGGGGCCACAACTGGATCTTCCACCGGATGGTCACGATCTCGGGCGAGCCGTACGGGCACTTCGACGTGGCCGAGGGCGGCGTCGGCACCATCCGGGTCGCCGGCTGGGTGCTCGATCCGGTCGGCGGGCCCGATCCCGTCGACATCTACGTCGACGGGGCGCACGTGGGGCAGCTCCTGGCGAACAACTACCGGGCCGATGTCGCCGCGGCCTACCCGCACCTGGGCGGGAACGCAGGGTTCGACTGGACGTTCTCCGCCGCGCCGGGCGGGCACGTGGTGTGCGCGATCGCCCGCAATGCCGGCGGCGGGCCCGACCGGAACCTCGGCTGCATCAACGTCGCCGTCGCCGCCGACCCGCAGGGCGTGGTCGAGTCGGTCACCTCCCCGGGCTCCGGCTCCCTCCGGATCACCGGGTGGGCGCGCGACGCGGACGTCGGCGGTCCGATCCAGGTCCGCGTGACCGTGGACGGCGCCAACCGCGGCACCTTCACGGCCGACACGGCCCGTGGCGACATGTGGAACGGCCACGGCTTCGACATCACGCTCACCGGCGTGACACCGGGGGCGCGCAACGTCTGCGTGATCGCTCTCAACGCGGTGCGCGGCAGCGACGTGACGCTGGGCTGCGTCACGACCGGCGTCGCCGCGGTGATGGCCGGACAGGTCATGGCGCTGGAGGCGACCGACGACGGCGTCCGGGTGGCGACCACCGGCGTGGAGCGCGTCGACGGCAGCGCCGCCAACGTCCGCGTGCTGGTCGACGGCCAGTTCCGCGCCTCGCTCAAGGCGGGACCCGACGGCATCGACGAGGTGCTGACGCTGCCCCCGGGCGACCACGAGGTGGTGGTCACCGCCACGGTCGACGGCCCCCGCACCATCCCGCCGGTGCTCGCCAGCGCGGCGATCACGGTGCCGGGCACGCCGACGACCGACGCGGCAGCGTCGGTCACCTCGGATCCCGGCACCTCCGATCCCGGCACCGGAGAGACCGTGACGCCGGAGGCCGGCGGGTGACCGTCGCCGTCGTGCTCCTGGGCGTGGTCGTGGCCCTCCTGGCCGTCCTGGTGGTCAGCCTGCTGCGCAGCCACGCCGAGATCCTCCGGGCGCTGCACGACCTGGGCGTCGACCTCGATCCGTCCACCCCGGCCGACGCCGCACGGGCCAGCCGCGCCGCCCGGGCCGCCGAGGCCGCCTCGGCGCCGATCGCCCCGACCTCGGGTCCGGTCGCCGCACCCGACGGGCTGGTGACCGCCGACGGCGTCCCGTCGCCGGGTGAGCTGCTGGGCATGGGTGCGTTCGACCTCGCCGGCATCGACCCGGCGGGCGACGCCGTGGCCGTCGGCGTCCTCGGCGGTCAGCACCGGACGCTCCTCGCGTTCCTGTCGACCGGCTGCACGACCTGTCATCAGTTCTGGTCGGCGTTCGGGCAGGGCGTCGAGCTCCCGGCGTCCGACATCCGACTGGTCGTGGTGACGCAGGGGACCGAGGCCGAGACCCCGGCCCGCGTCGCCGAGCTGGCGCCGCCCGGGATCGACGTCGTGATGTCCAGCGACGCGTGGGAGGACTACGGCGTCCCGGTCGCCCCGTACTTCGCGCTCGTCGAGCGTGATCAGGTCGTCGGCGAGGGCGCTGCGGCCTCGTGGCCCCAGGTCGTCGACCTGCTCGGGCGCTCGCTCGCCGACAGCGGTCGGTCGCTCTCGACGCCGGGCGTGACCGTCCCGTCGCGGCGGGCCTTCCTCACCGGTCGGGACCGCACCGACCGCATCGACGCCGAGCTGGCCGCCGCCGGCATCCGGCCCGGGGATCCGCGCCTCTACGAGCCCGTCGTCGATCCGGCTGCGGATCCTGACGCGGTGGAGCGATCGTGAGCGGCGCGGCGGGATCGGCACGGGTGGCCAGGGCGCGCACGATGGCGGCCCACGGCCTGTCGGTGAGCGTTCCTGCCGGCTGGGACGGCTCGATCCGGCGCCTCGCGGGCGACGACCCGAGCGCGGACGTGGACGACGTCGGTCGCCTCGGCACGACGAACCCTGTCCTGCACGTGGCCAGCTTCGCCCTGCCCGCGGTCCGCGGCGACTACGGCGGGGGTGCGGTCGAGCACATGGGCCCGAGCGACGTCTTCATCGCCCTGGTCGAGTTCGATCCCGAGGCCGGCGCCACCCCGCTCTTCGCCACCGCCGGTCTGCAGCGACCGCTGCGCACGTCGTCGTTCGACCGCTCGACCATGCACCGGCCGCTCCTCGGGGCGAGCGGACACCAGCAGTTCTTCCACACCCAGGGCCGGGCCTTCGGCCTGTACGTGGCGCTCGGTGCGCACCGGCTGCGGGCGACGTCGGTGCCTCGGGCCGACAGGGTCCTCGCCACCCTGGCCATCAGCGCTCGATGACCGGACGCCGCGCCGAAGGGCCGGCGACGGGCTCCGCCCTCGCGTCCGACCGCGATCCGGCGGTCGAGCCGGTCCACACCGTCCTCGTCGTCTCCAAGTCGCACCTGGACGTGGGCTTCACCGACCTCGCGCAGGAGGTGCGCGAGCGATGGCTGCGCCAGCACCTGCCGCGTGCCATGGCGACGGCGCGGCGGCTCCGAGAGTCGGGCGACGCCCCGCGGCTGACGTGGACGACCGGTTCGTGGATCGTGAACGAGGCGTTGGAGGAGCCGGACCGCCAGCTCCGCCAGGCGATCGAGAGGGCGATCGAGGAGGGCGACATCGCCTGGCACGCGATGCCGTTCACCACCCACACCGAGCTGGCCGACCGGTCGCTGCTGACCCACGGTCTCAGCATCTCCGGCCGCCTCGACGAGTGGTTCGGTCGGCGGACCCGCGCCGCCAAGCTCACCGACGTCCCGGGCCACACCCGGGCGCTCGTCTCGCTGCTCACGGCCGCCGGCGTGGACCTCCTGCACGTCGGGGTGAACCCTGCGGCGCCGTCACCCGACGTGCCGTCGCTGTTCCGCTGGCGTGACGGCGCAGCGCCGGCCCACGCCCTGGTCGACGGGCAGCCGCCCGAGATCACCGTGGCGTACCAGCCCGGCGGCTACGGATCCCTGCAGGTCCTGCCCGGCACCGGCGTGGCCGTGGACCTGTGGGTCCGTGGTGACAACGACGGGCCGCCCGAGGTCGATGACGTGGTCGCTCGGTGGAACCGCCTCCGGGCCGAGCACCCCGATGCGGAGATCCGGGCCGCCACCCTCGACGACGTGGCCGACGCCCTTCGCCCGGTGGCCGGGCGCCTGCCGGTGGTGACGGCGGAGATCGGTGACACGTGGATCCACGGCGTCGGCTCCGATCCCTCCAAGACGGCGGCGTTCCGCGAGACCTGCCGCCGTCGGAAGGCCTGGATCGACGAGGGGCGCATCTCCGCCGACGACCCCGGCCTGTGGCGGGCCTCCACCGAGCTGCTGCTGGTCGCGGAGCACACCTGGGGCCTGGACCAGAAGACGGCCTGGCCCGACACCGACCACTGGTCCGAGTCGGAGCTGGCGTCGGTCCGTCCTCGCCAGTCGACCCGTCGGTTCGAGTGGAGCTGGAGCGAGCAGCGGGGGTACCTCGACCGCTTCCTCGAGATCCTGCAGAAGTCCGGCCGTCCCGACCTCGTGGCCGACGCCCGTGCGGGGATGCTGCTCACCGGCGCCGGCGCGGTGTCGGCCGAAGGGCTGGTGGCGCTGCAGCGACCCGACGACGGCGGGCCGATCCGGACCCGGCTGGGCACCGCGGAGGTGGCGATCGACCCCCACGACGGCGCGCTCGTCGGGCTGTCGGTGGAGGACGCCGGCTCCGGTCGGCGCGAGCTGGTCGACGGCGGCCGGGCCCTCGGGCGGGTCGGCCACCGCACCTTCGATGCGGAGGACTACGAGCGCTGGTTCCGGACCTACAACGCCGGCACCCGTCCCGACGACCTGTCGTGGGCCCGGCGGGACAACACCAAGCCGGGGCTCGAGCGGTCGGCCGCCCGGTCGGCGTGGTGCGCACCGGACCTCGTCGGGGCCTGGGCCGGTCGTCGCGAGCCCGACGCGCCCGGCCACCCCGGATCGTCGGTGCTGCTCCTCGAGCTCTCCTTCTCCGAGGAGGTGCGGTCCTGGAGCGCGGCACCGCCGTGGGTGGTCGTCGGCTACGAGATCGTCGACGGCATCGACGGTGAGCTGTCGTGCTGGTTGCAGTGGCACGGCAAGCCCGCGGCCAGGTGGGCCGAGTCCACGTGGTGGTCGTTCGTCCCCACCGTCGACGACCCGCAGGCGTGGACGATGGTCAAGCTGGGCGAGGAGGTCTCGCCGCTCGACGTGGTCGGTCGCGGCGCCCGGACGTTGCACGCGGCGGAGCAGGTGCGGCATCCCTCGGGCCTCCGCATCGACCTGCCCGACGCCCCACTGGTCGCGCCGGGGTCGCCGGCCCTGCTGCGCTTCGACGACCGCCTCCCCGACCTGTCGGGCGGCTGGCACGTGTGCCTGTACGACAACGTGTGGGGGACGAACTTCCCGATGTGGTGCCCCGGTGACGCCCGCGTCCGGGTCACCCTCGGCTGGTCGCGGCCGCCGGAGGCCGGAAGACTGCCGTGATGCGCAGGTCCCCGACGCAACATGGCCGGCTCCTCGTCCCGCTCGCCCTGGTCCTGATGGCGCTCGTCGCTGCGGCGTGCGGCGGCGACGACGATGCGGCCGGCGCCGACGGCACCGCACCGGCGGAGCACAAGATCACCGTCGCGGGCGACTCGATCTCCGTCGGTCTGGGGTCCCAGCTGCGGGAGGTGGTGGCCGACGCCGACGGCGGCGACGGCGCGGTGGTCAAGGTGATCGGCGAGCCCGGCACCGGCCTCGCCCGACCCGACAACCTGGACTGGCCCGCCCGGCTCCAGGAGCTGGCCCGGGACTTCCCTCCCGCGGTCCTGGTGTTCTCGGTCGGCTCCAACGACGCCCAGGACCTCACCGACTCCGACGGCGAGGTCGTGGTCACGATGTCGGAGACCGAGGAGTGGGATGCCGAGTACTCCCGCAGGCTGGCCGCGGCCTTCGACGCCTTCCGCCCCGCCGACGGCGAGGAGCCGGGGACGAAGGTGGTCTGGGTGGGACACGTGCGCACGGCGGAGGACCGGGTGGCCGACACCAACCGCCGGGTGCACCGCCTGGCCACGGAGGTCGCGGCGGACCGTCCCTGGGTCGAGGTGCGCGACCTCGCGGAGCTGCTCGGCACCGGGGAGGACGAGGCCACGCGGTGCTTGGTCGAGGACGGGCTGCACCTGACCGTCGACTGCCTCACCGAGGCCGACGAGGCCCTGGTCGGCGACCTGCTCCCCGCCTGAGGGGCGGCTCCCGCGGCCCGGCATCTCGGCGGTGGTTCGTGCCGTCCCACGACGGACACCATGGCCAGAACGAGCTGTGATCCGCGCTGACCTGGCGCGACGCGACGTGAGCGGGAACAACCGGCGGACCGGCCGCGTTGTCACCGTCCGATGAACAGCATCGAGTTCTTCTTCGACCCCGTCTGTCCGTTCGCCTGGCTCACCAGCCGCTGGGCCACCGAGGTGTCCGAGCAGTCGGCCCTCGACATCGAGTGGCGGTTCATCTCGCTCCTCTACCTGAACGAGGACAACGACGTCCCCGAGATCTACCGGAACGGGCACCGCTTCGGCCTGGGCCTGCTGCGCATCGCCGCCGCGGTCCGGGAGACGCACGGCAACGACGGCGTGGCGGCGCTCTACACGGCGTTCGGCACCAAGATCCACACCGAGGGTGCCGTGGCCAAGCTGTTCGGCGGCGAGGACCCCGGCCCGGTGGTCGTCGAGGCGCTGGCCATGGCCGGCCTCCCTGCGTCCTACGCGGACGCGGCCGACGACGCGAGCCGGGACGGGCTGATCCGCTCGGAGACGGAGCTGGCGCTGTCGCGGACCGGGCCCGACGTCGGCACGCCGATCATCACCTACGACCTCGAGCGCCCCGAGTCCTCGTCGTTCTTCGGGCCGGTCATCAACCGCATCCCCCGCGGCGACGAGGCCGTGGAGCTGTGGGACGCGCTCGTGACCATGGCGCGCATCCCCGGCGTGTCGGAGCTCAAGCGCTCCCTGCGCGGCGACCTCGACTTCAGCTGACCCCTCACGCCCGGAAACCCGCGGTCGACCGGCAGGGCGGGGCGGGGATCAGACCTGGTCGCGCCGGGACTCGTCGGTGGCGCCGGGAGCCGTCTCGCCGCGTGACGTCCCCGATCCCTGGATGCGTCCGGCGAGCTGGACGAGCGAGGCGCCCAGGGCCTCGACCAGACCACCCGCCGCCGACGTCGCGGCGCGGTGCACCTCGGGATCGTTGACGGTGCGCGTGATGGTGTCGGCCAGGTCGTCGAGCGAGGAGTTGACCTTGTCGAGGGCGCTGCGCACCTCGTCGTTGGCCGCCTTCTCGGTCGCCTGAGCCGCACCCTTGGTGGTGCCCCAGCTGCCCTTGAGGGTTCGTCCGAGGGCGCTGAAGCGCTCGCCGACCTCGTTCCAGTCCGTCGCGTCGTCCGCCATGTCGGCACCTCCTGCGGGTCCACGGCCAACCTACCGTCGGGCCTGCGGGAACAGATCGCGACCGCAAGTGGTTGATGTGTCATGTAGAGCGAGCGCCGACGGCGCCCGGAGATGTGGAAGCGACGTGGAGGACAGGACATGATCGACCCGACGACCCAGGATCGGACCGAGGACGCCGACGGTGGCCGTCGGCCACTGGAGCTCGGACTCGACACCTTCGGCGACATCACCGTCGGCCCCGACGGGCAGCGCCTGTCGGCCGCCCAGGTCATCCGCAACGTCGTGGACGAGGCGGTGCGCGCCGAGGAGGTGGGCCTCGACTACTTCGGAGTCGGCGAGCACCACCGCGCCGACTTCGCGATCTCGTCGCCCGAGGTGGTCCTGGCCGCCATCGCCGGGCGCACCGAGCGGATCCGGCTGGGCTCCGCGGTGACCGTGCTGTCCTCCGACGACCCGGTCCGGGTCTTCCAGCGCTTCTCCACCCTCGACGCGGTGTCGGGCGGGCGCGCCGAGGTCATGCTGGGACGCGGTTCGTTCACCGAGTCCTTCCCCCTGTTCGGCTTCGACCTGGCCGACTACGAGCACCTCTTCAGCGAGAAGCTCGATCTGTTCACCCACCTGCTCGAGGAGAAGCCGGTCACCTGGTCCGGCGACACCAGGGCCGCGCTGGTGGATGCCGAGGTGCAGCCGGGCACGGAGAACGGTCTGCGCACGTGGGTGGGCGTCGGGGGGAGCCCTGAGTCCGTCGTCCGGGCTGCCCGCTACGGCCTGCCGTTGGTGCTCGCGATCATCGGTGGCGACCCTCTGCGCTTCGCCCCCTTCGTCGACCTGTACCACCGTGCGCTGGCGGAGCTGGACCGACCCCGCCTGCCGGTCGGGGTGCACAGCCCGGGTCACGTCGCCGACACCGACGAGCAGGCCCGCGACGAGCTCTGGCCCCACTACCGGGAGATGCACCGACTGATCGGCGCCGAGCGGGGGTGGCCTCCGATGACCCGCCACCAGTTCGACCAGGCTGCGGGTCCGGAGGGCGCTCTCTACGTCGGATCGCCCGAGACCGTCGCGACCAAGATCGTGCGGGCGGTGACGGGCCTGGACGCGGATCGATTCGACCTGAAGTACAGCGCCGGCACCCTCCCGCACGAGGCGATGATGCGCAGCATCGAGCT
>JAEYSR010000082.1 GCA_023434535.1 Actinomycetes bacterium | reverse complement strand
CCTCGTCGGCGTCGGGGCGCTCGTCGGGCTCCAGCCGGCCGGCCCGCTCCAAGGTGCCGCGGAGCCCTCCCAGCTCGGCCGGCACCTCCAGGTCCGACTGGGTCCGCAGCGCCAGCGTGCCGGCGGTGGTGTCGGCCACGAACGGCACCTGGCCGGTGACGCACTCGACCAGCACCAGCGCCAGGCTGTACACGTCGGAGCGGCCGTCGAGGCGCCGCCCGACCGCCTGCTCCGGCGATGAGTACCGGGCGGTCCCCAGCATGGCGCCCGTCGGTTCCGTCCAGGCTGCCTCGGCCAGGGCCCGGGCGAGTCCGAAGTCCGCCAGCCGCAGGCGGCCCTCGGTGTCGAACAGCAGGTTGCCCGGCTTCACGTCGCGGTGGATCAGCCCGCGCCGGTGGGCGTGGGCGAGGGCACGGGACGTGTCGAGGCCGACGATCAGCGCCTGGCTGGGGCTGAGGGGGCGGCCCCGGTCGAGGATCCGTCGCAGGCTGCCCCCGCCCAGGTACTCCGTGACCAGGTACGGCACGACCCCGTCGTCGGTCTCGTCCTCGCCCCAGTCGTAGACGGCGACGATGTTCGGGTGGCTGAGCGCCCCGGCGGCACGGGCCTCGGCCCGGAAACGGCGGAGGAAGGTGTCGTCCGCGGCCAGGGCCGCGTGCAGGAGCTTCACCGCGACGCGGCGACGGAGCTGGGTGTCCACGGCCAGGTAGACGCGTGCGGACGTCCCGATCCCGATCGGCGCCACCAGGCGGTACCGCCCGCCCAGCTCGCGTCCGATCTCCGCGCTGCTCTGGTGGCTGCTCACTGGAGGACTCGACACGACGGCCCGATCGTACCGCCCGGCCGGAGGTCGCCCGGGGAGCCCTCAGCAGCGGGACGCCGCGACCGTGCCACCCGCTCGCCGACCGAGTAGAACGGGACGCCAGATGGCCGAGGACACGAGCGACGAACCGGGCGACCCGCGCGAGGTCGACCCCGTGGGCGACTCGCTGGTCGCCGCGCCTCCCGGCCCCGATGCCGGACCGACCGGCGGCGCCGGAGCGGGCCGCGGACGACGCACTCGGCGGGAGCTGCCCGACAAGTGGGCCTACACGATCATGGCGTTGCTGATCATCGGCTCCATCGCCGGCATCGTCGTGGCGGTCATGGTCGCCAGCACCGGCGGGGACCGGACGTCGGAGACGCTGCCCGAGTACGTCGACCGCCTCGAGCCCACGTCCGGCAGCCAGATCCTGAGCCAGTCCACCGTCGGTGTCGACCTCGCGGAGGGCTACGACGCCTTCCTGATCATCGATGGCAAGGAGATCAAGACCCAGGCCGACGGGCTGATCAAGCAGCTCAGCAACGGCACCGTGATGTTCACCCCCGGAGTCGGGCGGGCGGTCGAGTCCCTGCCCAGCGGCCGCAACTGCGTGACCGCGATGGTCTGGGAGATCACCGAGGGCGAGCGGACGGCGAAGCCCACCAACTGGTGCTTCAACGTCACCTGAGCCCGACGCCGGTCAGGTCAGGATCGAGCGGAGCTCGGCCAACGCGGCCGGCACGTCGCCACGCCGGGGACCGATGAGCACCGCCTGCATGCCGACCGCACGGGCGCCGTCGACGTTCCCGGGGGCGTCGTCGACGAAGACCGCCTCGGACGCTGCGATCCCCAATCGGGAGAGCGCGAGCTCGTAGATCCGCGGATCCGGCTTGCGCAGGCCCACCGCCGAGGAGTCGACCACGTCGTCGAACAGCTCGTCGAGCGGCAGCAGCGGACGCCAGAACGTCTCGAACTCCTTGGCGTTGTTGGTGAGCAGACCGGTCGAGAGACCCGATGCACGGACCTCCCGGCAGAAGTCGACGACGTCGTCGCGGATCTCGCTGCCCGACAGCTCGGCCAGCAGGACGAACGGGTCGATCTCGGGGCCTCCGTCGGCGATCGACGCCGCGACGATCAGGTCCCGGGCCTCGGTCACGGGGATCTCGCCGCGCTCGAGCCGGTGCCAGGGGTGGTCGGTGTCCTGGTCGTACGGGCCGAACACCACGCCGAGGAGGTGCTCGGGGTCGAGGCCGCGCGACGTGGCCGCGTGCACCATGGCGTCGAAGGGCGAGTCGATGAACACCCCTCCGAAGTCGAAGACGACCGCTCGGACGCTCATTCCGCCGCTCCTCCTGCTCCGTCCGGGAGCTCTCCTGTCTCCAGCAGCGCCTCGAAGGCGTCGCCGTCGATCATCGGGATGCCCAGCGTCTCCGCCTTCGTCACCTTGGACGCACCGGGGTCGGCACCGACGACCACCGCGAAGGTCTTCTTGGACACGCTGCCGGGCGACTTGCCGCCCCGGGCCTTGATCGCCGCCTCGGCCTCCTCCCGGCTGTAGCCGGCGACGCTGCCGGTCACGACCACGCCGCGGCCGGTCAGGGTCTGGGGCAGCACCGAGCGCTCCGGCCCGACGGTGTTCACCCCGGCGTCGATCAGCCGCTGCACCACGGCCCGGTTGTCGGGGTCCTGGAAGAAGGCGTGGACAGAAGCCGCGACGATCGGTCCGGCGCCGTCCACCGCGGCGATGTCCTCCACGGACGCGTCCATGATCGCCTGGAGGCTGCCCAGTCCCGCCGCCAGCGCCTCTCCGCCGGCCTGGCCGAGGTGCACGATGTTGAGGCCGAAGAGCAGGTTCCCGAGCGGCCGCTGCTTGGACGCCTCGATCGCGGCACGCAGGTTGCGGACCGAGGTCTCCCCGTAGCGGGGCAGCTCCAGGATCCGGTCGTAGTCGAGGGAGTAGACGTCGGCCACGTCGTGCAGCAGACCGAGCTCCAGGAACAGCTGCACCTGCTGCTCGCCGAGGCCTTCGATGTCCATGGCGCCGCGGGAGCCGAAGTGGGTCACCCGGGCCAGGACCTTCTGCGGGCAGTCGGGGTTGACGCAGCGGGTCTGCGCCTCGCCCTCCTCCCGCACCAGGGGGCCGCCGCACGACGGGCACTGCGTCGGGAACTCCCATTCGGGCAGGCCCTCGGGCCGGAGCTCGAGGACCGGACCGACCACCTCGGGGATGACGTCGCCCGCCTTGCGGACGATCACGGTGTCGCCGGGACGGACGTCCTTGACCTTGACCTGGTCCTCGTTGTGGAGGGTGGCCAGACTGACCGTCGAGCCGCCCACGAAGACCGGTTCCAGAACGGCGAAGGGGGTGGCCTTGCCGGTCCGGCCGATCGAGACCTGGATGTCCCGGAGCAGGGTGGTTCGCTCCTCGGGCGGCAGCTTGTAGGCGATGGCCCAGCGCGGGGCCTTGGAGGTGAAGCCGAGGGCGGCCTGGACCGCGAGGTCGTCGACCTTCACCACGATGCCGTCGATCTCGTAGGGCAGGTCGTGGCGGTGCTCGGTCCAGTGGTCGCAGAACTCGTAGACCTCCTCGAGCGAGTCCACCACCCTGGTCTCGGGGTTGACGGGCAGCCCGAGCGACCGGAGCCACTCCAGCGCACCCGAGTGGGTGGGCGGAGCGTCGGCCCCGACGATCTCGCCCAGCTGGTAGCACCAGAACGACAGACCGCGGGAGGCCGTGACGGTGGGGTCCTTCTGGCGCAGCGAGCCCGCGCCTGCGTTGCGGGGGTTCACCGGGACGGGCCGGCCCTTGCGACCCGCGGCCTCGGCCGCCTCGTTCTCCGCGATCGTCTGGGCCTGCAGGCGCTGGAACGCCTCCACCGGCAGGTACACCTCGCCCCGGGCCTCGAGCACCTGCGGGGCGCCGTCGCCGAGCTCGTGGGGGATGTCGGCGATGGTCGCGACGTTGGCCGTGACGTCCTCGCCGGTCCGGCCGTCGCCGCGGGTGGCGGCCTGGGTGAAGCGACCGTCCTCGAAGCGCAGCGACATGGCCAGGCCGTCGATCTTGAGCTCGCAGACGTAGCGGACCGGTCCCGCCAGCTCGAGGTCGAGAGACGCCAGCTTGCGGGCCGTCCGATCACCCCAGTCCCGCAGCTCGTCGCGGTCCATGGCGTTGTCCAGGCTCATCATCCGCACGGCGTGGGTGACCGGCGAGAACTGGGCCGAGAGCGGACCGCCGACGGTCTGCGTGGGGCTGTCGGGCGTGATCAGGTCGGGGTGCAGCGCCTCGAGCTCCTGCAGCTCCCTGACCAGAGCGTCGTAGTCGGCGTCGGGGACCGTCGGGGAGTCGAGCTCGTAGTAGCTGCGGTTGTGGGCCCGGATCTGCTCCCGCAGCTCGTCGATCCGGCCGACCGGATCCATCGCAGCGTCCTCGGAAGGGCCGTCGTCGGACGGGCTGTCATCCGACGGTCCGGTCTGATCCTGTGCGACCACGGGCGGCACCCTACCCGGGAGCCCTGACAACCCGAGCACCCGCCGGCACTCCCCGATTCTGACGAGAAGTCAGCACCGGAACGGTCGAGAATTCTCCGCGGAATCGTCCTGGGGCGCGAGGGGAACAGGGGCAGAGCCGCTCAGGCGCCGAGCGACAGCCGGGCGGCGACGGCCTGGTGGCCGACCCGCTCGGCGACGCCGACGGTGAGGTCCATGACCAGCTCCGCCTGCGACGGGCCGAAGTGGCCCAGGCCGTCGACCGGCGAGAACGCGGAGCGCAGCCGCAGCGCCATCGGGTCGACGCCCTCGGCCACCATCGACGTCCACAGCGAGACCAGCCGTCGCCAGTGCGGGTCGGTCGAGGTGCCCATGGGGCCGTCGACGGGGATCGCCCCCCAGCACAGCCGGCCACCACGGTCGAGCAGGTCGCCGAACAGCGGTGCCCAGCCGAGCAGCGAGCCGTCGACCGGCACGCACAGCAGCGAGGCGCCGCATCCCACGACCGCCGGCCAGTCGCACGGGCCGGGGACGTGCACGCCGATCAGCTGCGAGTCGGAGGGAGCGGCCCGGTCCAGCGCGTCCACGACCGGGTCGAGGAGGGCGCGGATCTCGCCGGGCAGCAGCGGGAACGTCGGGTGCATGGAGCCGACGAGACCCGGCTCGCAGAGGACGACGGCGACGACCGGCGAGGATCCGCTCACCACCTGCCGGCGGACCGTGCGCAGCAGGGCCACGGCCCGGGATGCCACGACGGCCGACGCCGCACGGTCCGCGTCGGCGACCGGGTGACCGGCCGCCCGCAGCGCCAGCGACAGGGTCACCGGGCCCAGCACCGGCACGCGGATCGCGGCGGGCGTGGGAACATCGGGTTCCGCGACGGCGGAGCAGAAGGCACGCACCGCGTCGAACGCCACGCCGTCGAGCGAGGAGCCCGCGGCGGACGCGGCGTCGGCGTCGGCGAGAGCGCCGGTCGACACGAGCGAGTCCGACAGCGACCGAGCGAGGGGCGCGCTGTCGGGATCCACCAGCTGGGCGAGGGTCGTGCCGGCCAACCCCGACACCGCCTGGGCGACGAGGGACGCCTCCGGCGAGGAGACCACCGGGACCGTCGGGAACCGGGTGTGGGTCCGCAGCGCGAACGACACCGCGTCGTCGACCGACGTGAAGGGGACCGGGCCGACTGATGAAGCCAGCCCGAAGGCGAGATCGGCTCCCGACATGCACCGTTGCTAGCGGTGGCGCTCCGCGACGCGCAAGTCTGTACGGCCGTGCACGCCTCTCCCCTCACCTGGACGACCCGCGTCCTCTGGATGCTCCTGCCCGTCACCCTCGGCGGCCTCCTCGGCGAGGCGGCGCGGGGCAGCGACGGAGCCACCGGATCCGCCGTCGCGGCGTGGGCGGTGTGGACCGTGGGGCTGTTCGCGGCGTTCGTCATGCTCCCGAGCGCCCTCGTCGTGCTCCGGGTCGTGGCCCCTCTCCCCCTGCTCGGCGGGGTGATCGCCGCGGTGTCCGAGCTGCCCGACCCGCTCGGCTGGGTCGGGCTGGCCAACGCCGCGGCTGTGGCGGTCGTGGCGATGTCGGCCGACGTGGGCAGCGGCTTCATCAACGGCGCGTCCTACGGCGACGAGCGGCGCGTGTCGTTGCGGGTCCCCACGCCGCTCCTGATCGGGCCTCTCGAAGCGGTGTGGGTCTGCACGGCGGTCCCGATCCCGGTCGCGGTCTCCCTGCTGGTCAGCGGCCAGTGGGTCGGCGCCGCTCTCCTGGGAGTGGTGGGTGCCGTGCTCGCCGTCGCGGGCTTCAGGGCCCTGTCGCGCCTGACCCGACGCTGGCTCGTCCTGGTGCCCGCCGGGATCACGATCGTCGACGACATGGCGCTCGCCGAGCCGATCCTCCTGCCCCGGACCTCCATCCGACGGCTGGGGCCGGCCCCGGCCGACACCGACGCCACCGACCTGACGGTGGGCGCCGCCGGGCTGATCCTCCAGGCCGACCTGACCGATCCGATCGAGATCGTCCCGGCGGTGACGCGCCGCGGCGGGATCGCCACGCCGGTCGAGGTGGACGCCGTCCTCGTGGCCCCGTCCCGCCCCGGCGACCTGCTGGCGGTCGCCCAGGAGCGCCGCATCGCCGTCGACCGCACCTGACGGCGCTCTCTCCCCACCTCCCCCGGCGCGGACGGTCCGGGTTCAGCCGGCCAGGCCCCCGGCGATGACGGTCCCGTCGTCGCCGGCGTGGTCGTAGAGCACGACGGACTGACCGGGGGCGACCCTGCGACGGGGTCGGTGCCACGTGAGCTCCAGCGTCGCGCCGCCGACACCACCGCCGCCGTCACCACCGCCGGTGGCGACCCGCCGCACGGTGGCGCCGTGCACCTCGCCGTGGGCGGAGCACTGCACCGCCACGTCGGCTCCGGACAGCCCGGCCGGGTCGACGCCGGCGGCCCAGCGGACGTCCTCGACGGCCAGGTCGGTGGCGAGCAACCGCTCCGGCGGACCGACCGTCACCGTCGCGCCCGGCACGTCGACGTCGACGACGAAGCGCCGGTCCGCGCCCCCGGCGAGCCCGAGGCCCTTGCGCTGGCCGATCGTCACCAGCTCGACGGCGTCGGTCCTCCCGACGGTGCGACCCTGGTCGTCCACCACGACGCCGGGGTGCAGCTCCATCCGGTCGCGCAGGAACGCCGCACGGCCCTCGGACCGGGTGATGAAGCACACGTCCTGGCTGTCGGGCTTGGCGGCGGTGCGCAGGCCCAGCGCCGCCGCCTCGGCCCTGACGTCGGCCTTGGTCATCCCGCCGATCGGCAGCAGCACCCGGTCGAGGTCGGCGTCCACCACGGGGTGCAGCACGTAGGACTGGTCCTTGGCCCTGTCCGCCCCCCGTCCGATGCGCAGGTCCCCCGCGTCGCTCGCCACGATCCGCGCGTGGTGGCCGGTGGCGACCGCGTCGAACCCGAGGACCTCGGCCCTCCGGAGGAGGAGGTCGAACTTCAGGTGGCGGTTGCACTCGACGCACGGGTTGGGCGTGCGGCCGGCCGCGTGGTCGGCGACGTAGGGATCGACCACGTGACGGTCGAACTCGTCGGAGAAGTCGAAGACGTGGTGGTCGATGTCGAGCTGCGCGGCCGCCCGCCGGGCGTCGCTGACCTCCGACACGGAGCAGCATCCGGTGTCGGAGGGCCCACCCCACAGGCGCATGGTCACGCCGACCACCTCATGGCCCTCGTCGCGCAGGCGCGCCGCGGCCACCGACGAGTCGACACCGCCCGACATGGCCACGAGGACGCGCACGCCTCAGCGCTCCCCGACCGGACCGGCCGACGTGGCCGCCACCACGCGGGAGCGGCGTCGCAGGTGCTCCACGACGGCAGGGATCACGTCGAGCGCGTGGTCGACCTGGGCCTCGCTCGTGTCGGAGCCGAGCGACAGCCGGAGCGCACCTCGCAGCCGGTCGTCGCGACGCGCCGCGGCGGGACGCACGGCCTCGAGGACGTGCGACGGTGCGGCCGCGCCCGAGGCGCAGGCCGACGACGCGGAGGCGCGCACCCCCTCCCGGTCCAGGAGAAAGAGCAGGGGCTCGCTGTCGACGTCGTCGATGAGCAGGTGCAGCGATCCGGGGAGCACGCCGTCGGGAGCTGCCGACGCCACGGTCCACTCGACGCCGTCGATCCGGCAGAGCCCGTCGGCCAACCGGTCGCGGAGGGCGCCGACCCGACGGTTGGTGGCCGCGCGGCTCCCGGCGGCGGCGGCGAGAGCTGCGGCCATGCCCACCACGCCGGCCACGTTGGTGGTCCCGGACCGGCGGTCCCACTCCTGGCCACCGCCGTGCAGGAGCGGTCGCAGCGGCACTCCGGAGCGGACGACGAGGACGCCCACGCCCTTGGGACCGCCGAACTTGTGGGCGGAGATCGAGACCAGGTCCGCCGGCGCGGCCACCTCGGCGAGGTCGAGCCATGGGGCGGCCTGGACGGCGTCGGTGTGGAGGGTCGCCCCCGGGGCGGCGGCCGCGACCACCTCGGCGACGGCGCGGAGGTCGTTGATGGTCCCCAGCTCGTTGTTGGCGACCATCACCGAGACCAGGTCCGTCCTGTCACCGACCAGGCCTGTCCTGTCACCGACCAGGTCAGTCGGACGGTCGGCGTGGCGGTCACGGAGGAGCACCGCCAGGGCGTCCAGGTCCACCCGACCGACGGCATCGACGGCGATCGTGTCGCCTCCGAGCGCGCGGACGGCGCCGAGCACGGCCGGGTGCTCCACCGCGGAGCACAAAACCCGACCCGACCGGACGGGGATCCCGCCCGTCACCGCGTGGGCGTCGGACTCCGTCCCCCCGGAGGTGAACACGACCTCGCCCGGCGCGCAGCCCAGCAGCTCGGCCATCAGCTCCCTGGCCTCGTCGACCGCGCGGATCGCGTCGCGTCCGAGGGCGTGGGCCGCCGACGGGTTGCCGTACCGGTCCGAGAGGAACGGCTCCATGGCCGCGACCGCCTCGGGGCGCAGCGGGGTCGTGGACGCCCGGTCGAGGTCCGCCACCGGCCCGGGGGCGCGGTCGTCGGAGAGGGATCGGGTGGACACGGTCGAAGGCTACGCGGCCGGACGCCGGAGCGGCATCAGCTCCGCGGCAGGTCCCGGAACGGGACGTCCTTGTCGGCGCGGATGTCGCCCGGCAGGCCGAGGACCCTCTCGCCGATGATGTTGCGCTGCACCTGGTCGGTGCCGCCGCCGATGCGGGGCGCCCACTGGGACATGAAGAGGTCCTGGAACCGGCCGCCGTACGGGGCGTCGTCGTGGACCAGCCCGCCGGCCGGCCCCTCGATCTCCAGCATGAGGTCGCCGCCGACCTCGTAGCGGGCCGACACGGCGAGCTTCATGACCGAGCTCTCGGGCCCGGGCATGCGCCCGGCCGCCGCCGCGGTCCGGACCCGGTAGCCGAGGTACTTCAGGATCTCGTCGCGGGTGTACATGTCGGCGAGGCGCTGGCGGATGATCGGGTCCCTGTCGCGACCCATCGCCCGGGCGAGCTGCACCAGCTGGTCGAGCGAGTACATGCCCCCACCGCCGATGGAGGCCCGCTCGGCGGTGAGCATGGTCATCGCCACGCCCCAGCCGCCCCCGACGGGACCGATGGTGTTGGCGACCGGCACCCGGACCTCGTCGAGGAACACCTCGTTGAAGTGGATCGCCCCGTCGATCTGGCGGAGGGGTCGCACGTCGACTCCCGGCGCGTCCATCGGGACCGCGATCGCGGTGATCCCCCGGTGCTTGGGCACGTCGGGGTCGCTGCGGCCGAGCAGGATGCCGAGGTCGGAGTAGTGGGCGCCCGAGGTCCAGACCTTCTGGCCGGTGATGACCCACTCGTCGCCGTCCATCTCCGCCCGGGTGGACAGGCCGGCCAGATCCGATCCCGCTCCCGGTTCGCTGAAGAGCTGGCACCACACGTCGTCGGCGCGCAGGATCCGCGGCAGGTACCAGGCCTGCTGCTCGGGTGTCCCCCACTCGATGATCGTCGGCCCGACCATGTCGGTCCCCACCGAGAACATGCGCCCGGCGACGTCGTAGTTCGACTCCTCCAGCGCGAACACTCCGGCGAGCAGCGGCGACAGGCCACGTCCGCCGAACTCCGCCGGCCACGTCGGGGCGGCCCACCCGGCGTCGGCCTTGGTGCGCTGCCAGTCGCGGGCCTCCTCCACGAGCCGCTCGTCCTCGGCCTCGGTGTGGGCGCGGTAGGTGCGCATCTCGTCGAGCGAGTCGGGGTCCATCCGCGTGGCGTGCTCGTCGAGCCAGGCCCGGGCCTGGGCCCGCAGCGCGATCTCTTCGGCGCTGTCGTCGAAGTCCATCCCCGTGAGTGTGGTCCAGAAGTGGAACCGGGTTCTAGTCGGGACCTCGGCTCAGCGATGGACCCGCATCTGGCGGCGGGCCGGCGTCGGCGCTGCCGCGGGCACCGGGGCCAGGGGTGCGAGTCCGAGGGCGGCGTCCGAGAGGAGGCCACCCTGGCGGAACTGGAACGCGGAGGCCACGCACACGAGGAACATCTCGGGTTCGATCGCGGCGGGCAGCGTGTGACGGATCCGACCTCGCACGCCCTCGGCCAGCTCCAGCGCGAGCTCACGACGGGCGGCGGGTCCGAGCTGGTTGACGCGGAGCAGGAACGACCGGATCAGCGAGAAGTCCTCCTCGTCGAGCGCCCCGACGTCGAGCGTGGACACGTAGTGCTCGTAGCCGACGGGCGGATGGAACGCGATCGGGACCTCGATCGCCGTGGTGGTGCGGCTGCGGATGACGACGGTGCCCGCCGCCATGTCGCCCGCCCTCTGCGACGTCTCGGAGAACATCGAGGTGACCGTGGCCAGGAACCCGAGGCTGAGGTAGAAGTCGACGAGCCCGACCAGTCCTCGGACCATCGACTGGCGGGTGGACACGGGCGAGCCGTCGGCGCCGACCGCTCGGAGGCCGAACATCGCCTTGCCGATGCTCCGGCCGTTGCTGAGGACCTCCATCAGGATCGGCACGACGAGCAGCACGACGACCACGACGACCAGGCCCATCAGCACCGGGCTCAGCCCTGTCGGGACGAGGAGCGCCAGGAACCAGCCCAGGAGCATGGCGACGATCAGCTGCACGACGAGGTCCACCAGTCGCGCGAACGCCCTGGTCGCCACGCCCGCGGTGGGCAGCTCCAGGACGACCGCTTCCGGGGTGACGGTGCCGGCGTGCATCGCAGTGAAGGCTACGGCCCGTAGCGTGGGATGGGACGGGATCGCCGCACCTGGCCCGACACGCGACTCGACCGGAGGTCGAGCAACACCACGACGACCCACGGAGCCGACCGGCTCGCCACGCGACTCGACCGGAGGTCGAGCAACCAGACGACGACCCGCAGGGCCGACCAGCCCGATACGCGACTCGACCGGAGGTCGAGCAAAGAGATGGACATCGATCGCTACATCCAGAGCAACGACCCGACGTGGCGGCGCCTGCAGGCGCTGGCGGCGCAGGCGCGCTCGTCGAGGTCCAAGGTGAGCGACGACGAGATCGCGGAGCTGGTGGCCCTGTACCAGCGGGTGTCTGCCCAGCTGAGCCACGCCCGCACGACCTACGGCGACCCCGAGCTCAACGCCCGCCTCAGCCAGCTGCTCGGCGAGGCCCGGGTGGTCATCTACCGCACCCGATCCAACCCGGGACGGGCGGTCGCGACGTTCGTCACCCGGACGTTCCCTGCCGCGGTCTGGTACAGCAGGCGCTTCGTGCTGGTCGCCGCGCTGGCGTTCCTGATCCCGGCGCTCGCCCTCGGCGTGTGGCTGGCCAACTCGCCGTCCGCGCTGGACGCGAGCGTGTCGCCCGAGCTGCAGGAGGTCATCGCCCAGCGCGACTTCGCCGAGTACTACAAGTCGGACGCGGCGCAGAACTTCGCCGGTCAGGTGACCGTGAACAACGCGTTCGTGGCGTTCCTGACGTTCGCCCTCGGGGTGATCCCCGTCCTCGGCCCCGTCTCGGTGCTGTTCACGAACGGCCTCAACGTGGGGGTGATGGGAGCGGTGATGCACCACGCCGGCGAGGGGCCCCAGTTCTGGGGGCTGATCCTCCCCCACGGACTCCTGGAGATCGCGTCGATCCTGGTGGCCGGAGGAGCCGGCCTGCAGATCTCCTGGGCGATCATCGCCCCGGGCGACCGGACGCGGGCCGCGGCGTTGAAGGACGCCGGCCTCCGCTCCGTGGTCATCGTGATCGGACTGGTGGCGTGCTTCACGATCGCCGGCTTCATCGAGGGCTTCGTGACGCCGTCGGACCTCCCGACCTCCATGCGCGTCGGCATCGGGGTCGCGGTGTTCGCGCTGTTCGTCGCCTACGTGGTCGGACTCGGCAGCCGGGCGGTGCACGACGGAGCGACCGGCCTGCTCGGTGAGGAGTCGGCACCCCGCCGCTCCCCGGGAGGAGCGAGAACGCTGGTGTCGCAGGCCTGACGGCTCGACACGGGTCACGCGATGACCCCAGACTCTTGCCGACGAAGGACGCCGGTGTTGGGGAAGTCACCACGATGACCTATTGGGCGCGAGTTGACCGCGACGGCCCGTGGTTCGAGTCCGACGTCCTCGTGGGGGCGAGCACGGTCGAGGTGCGACCCCTGGTGGAGTCGGTCCCGACGCGGATCATCGCCTTCTCGGCGATCGACGAGGTCGTCGACCTCGGACCCGGTGAGGACCCACTGCAGCGCCACCTGGCCGTGCGCGGCACCGACGGCGGCGAGGTCGAGCTGCGTGGATCCACCCAGGGCGCGCAGTCCCTCCTGACGGCGCTGTCCGCAGCGAGGGCCGACGTCCCGGAGACAACGGCGCTCGCCACGGCGGCCGTCGCTCCCGAGCCGGGACCGTCCGAGCCGGGACCGTCCGAGCAGGGGCCGCCGGACCGACGCGGATCCGGACGGATCTACCCGGTCGCCGTCGTCGCCACGCTGGCGTTCATCGTGGCGCTGGGCTTCTGGAACCACGCCAGCAACCAGCAGGAGCTGAACGAGATCGCCGCCAAGGACGGCTCGTCGTCGACCACGACCGGGGATCGCTCGTCGGAAGGTCGCTCGACGGAGGCGCGCCCGTCCGACGACGCGACCACGTCGTCGGCGTCGACCACGTCGACGACCACCACGACCGCACCGCCGGTGACCGTCCTGGGGGCGTCGACCGTGCCGAGCACCGAAGCCCCGCCGACGACGGTGGCCCCGCCCCCGACGACGGCCCGTCCGACGACCACCCGGCCACCGGCCGCAGCGCCGGCGGGCGCCCGCCTGCTCACCGGCACCGTCGCTCTCCGCCAGGCCCAGAGGTGGGAGGCGGAACCTCCGGAGTGCCGGGGAGTCGGCGCACTGGCCGACGTGGGCGTCGGCACCCCCGTCGTCGTGAGGGCCGGGTCGGGCAACGTCATCGCCGAGGGCGCCCTGGGCGGCTGCCGGTTCGTGGTGCCGGGCACCGAGCTCGCCGGCGGTGCGCCCGCCGTCCAGACCGACGGCGCAGCGGGGGGCATGCCCCAGTTCAGCCTCGAGATCCCGGACGTCGCCGACTCGGACCGCTACACGGTCCAGGTCGGGCGCTACGACCCGGTGGGCTTCAGCCGCCAGGAGATCGGACCCGGGACCTGGCGGATGCGCATGGTGATCTCGGCCCGCTGACGCCGACGCTCACTCGAGCCGACTGTCCCGGTCAGAGTCGGCCGGTCGACTTGGCCATCAGGTAGGCGTCGGTGACCTCCGTGCCGAGGCGACCGGGAGCGGCGTCGACGACGGTGGCGCCCATCGCCCGCAGACGGGCCGTCGTGCGCCGCCGGTCCTCGAGCGCCTGCACGGCCGCCACCTGTCGGAAGGCGGTCTCGGGGTCCTCGGGACGCTCGGCGGCCCACTCCGCCACCTGCGGGTCCTGCACGGCCGCGACCACCACCAGGTGGGTGCGCGTCACGAGCGGCAGCGCCGGCAGAACCGAGTCGGTGACGGCCTGCTCGTTCAGGTCCGTCAGGACCACGAGCATCGCCCGTCGCCGGTACCTCGCCACCACCTCGGCGAACGCTCCCGAGTAGTCGGACTCGGTGAGCTCGGGGTCCAGCCGGTACAGGGCCTCGCTCACCCGGCCCACCTGGTCGGTGTGCCGGGCCGGGGGGACGACGGCCCGCACGCGTCGGTCGAAGGCCACCAGACCGCAGCGGTCGCCGAGACGGGTCGACACGGCCGTCAGCATCATCGCGGCGTCCATCGCGTGCTCCACGCGGGGCACGCCGTCGACCTTGCCCGCCATGATGCGGCCGTTGTCCATGACCAGGATCACGCTCTGGTTCCGCTCCGCCCTGTACGTGCGCACGATCGCCTTGCCCGCCCGTGCCGTGGCGGTCCAGTCGATGCGGCGGAACTCGTCGTCGGGACCGTACTCGCGCAGCTGCTCGAACTCGGTGCCGCCTCCGAGGCCGCGGGCCGAGCGCAACCCGACCTCCAGGATGCGGGCCCGGCGGATGCGGATCTCCGCCTCCTTCCGCGACGGGAAGGCGGGGTGCACCCTCAGCACGGTCGACAGGGGCACCGACCGCTGCCGGGCGCCCAGCCCGAGTCGACCCTCGATCCGGACGGTCAGCGCGTCGAGCTCGAAGCGACCGCGCCGCGACGGTCGGATCCGGGTGGAGAGGCGCGCCGAGTCGCCGGCGGGGATCGTGAGGTCGAAGCGTCGGGCTCCTGCGTGCAACGACGGTGCGAGCTCGTCGGCCACCCGGACCCGCAGGCGTCGCCGGGAGTCGGACCGCAGGACCCAGGTGACCGTCCCTTCGCGCCCGACCTCGAGGACGGGCGGGTGACGTCGCTCGAGCACGAGCTGCCGAGGGTTCGTCCCGATCCACGCGTCGAGGAGCCCGATCACGACGAGCACGGCGGTGACGGCGACCACCGCCCAGACGATCGGCAGGTCGTCGGCCATGCCCGTGACCGGGAACGCCAGCATCGCCACAGCCACGAGGGCGGCGACGACGGCGAGTCGACGGGTCGGCAGGAGGCTCACGGAGGTGGTCGGTCGGTCCGGTGGTCGGTCAGGTCGTCCGGTCCGACGATCAGCGCGGTGCCGGCACGGTCGCCAGCACGCTGTCGAGCAGCCCGTCGGCGGACACGCCGTCGAGCTCCAGCTCCGGCCGCACGAGCACGCGGTGGCGCAGCGTCGGCTTGGCCACCGCCTTGACCTCGTCGGGGGTCACGTACGACCGCCCCGACAACCAGGCCCAGGCCTTCGACGCATGCAGGAGCGCAGCTGCACCGCGGGGCGAGACGCCGAGCTCCACCGACGGAGACTCCCGGGTCGCGCGGCAGATCGCGACGATGTACTGCTGCACGGTCGGCTGCACGTCCACGCGCTCGACCTGCTCACGGGCCAGCATCAGGTCCGCGGCGGTGGCGACCGGCCGGACGCCCGCGGCCACGACGTCGTGCGGATCCAGGCCCCGGTTGTGGCGGGCCAGGATCTCGGTCTCCTGCTCGAAGGTCGGATATCCGACGAGCAGCTTGAACATGAACCGGTCGAGCTGGGCCTCGGGCAGCGGATAGGTGCCCTCGTGCTCCACCGGGTTCTCGGTCGCGATGACCACGAACGGGTCCGGCAGGGCGCGGGCCACGCCCTCCGCCGTCACCTGCCGCTCCTCCATGGCCTCCAGGAGGGCGGACTGGGTCTTGGGCGGCGTCCGGTTGATCTCGTCGGCCAGGAACAGGTTCGTGAACACCGGACCCTCCCGGAAGCGCATCCCCTCCGCCGTGTCGCGGTCGAGCACGAGCTGGCCGGTGACGTCCGACGGCATCAGGTCCGGGGTGAACTGGACGCGTCCGAAGTCGAGGTCCAGCGCCTGGGCCAGGGTCTTGACGAGCAGGGTCTTGGCGACGCCGGGCACCCCCTCGAGCAGCACGTGGCCCCGCACGAGGAGGGCAGCCACCAACCCCGACAGCGTCCCCTCCTGTCCGACGACGACCTTGCCGACCTCGTCGCGCAGGGCGACGATCGCGGCGCGCGGGTCAGGTCCACCGGCGACGGTCGCCGGGGGCGTCGATGCCGGAGGTGCGGGAGGCGGGCCGCCGGACGGCACGGGGGGCGGGAACGACGCCGACCCGGGAGTCGGAGCCCCGTCGGGCGGGCCGTAGGGGTTGTCAGCGGACGACATGATGCTCGAGCACCTCCTGGCGGATGTCGGACAGGGACGCGGCCAGGCGCACGAGCGCCTCGGCCGAGGAGACGGGGCCGTCGAGCAGCGCGGCGCGGACGTCGTCGGCGGCGCGACCGGACCTCGCCGCGACGACGTCGACCAGCGCTCCCGGAGGCGCGTCCGCCGGCAGGCCGAGCCGACGGGCGAGCTCACGGCGGGCGTCCAGGCGCAGCAGGTCGGCCGCCCGCTGGGGCGTGCCCTTGCGTCGCAGAAGGTCGCCGACGGCGACGACCAGCTCCGATCCGGCGATCTCGACCGGCATCTGCTCCACCACCACGGGGCCGAGTCGACGGGACCTCCACCACGCGTAGATCACGAAGGCGGCGATCAGCTGGACGATGGCCAGCTTGACCCCGGTCGGCATCAGCTCGAGCGGGTTCTTCGAGCCGTCCGGGGCCACCCCGGCCGTCGGCGTCGCGTCCACGAACGTGATCGACGTGCCCTCGGTGGCGCCGGCGTCGGTCGGACCGAGCAGGCGCAGGGCGACGACCGCGTTGTCGAGGGGCTGCCCGCCGTTCTCCTTGTCGGGCTGGAGTCGGGCGTTGACCCAGAGGTACG
Source organism: Actinomycetes bacterium (assembly GCA_023434535.1). Taxonomy (GTDB): domain Bacteria; phylum Actinomycetota; class Acidimicrobiia; order Acidimicrobiales; family Microtrichaceae; genus Dermatobacter. The sequence goes on along the minus strand of JAEYSR010000082.1, from coordinate 2,948 downwards.
GCGATCCGAGCGTGACGACCACGCCGTCGCCGGCCCGCTCCTCGACCACGTACGCCCCGGAGATGTCGCCGTAGCACCGGCGGGCCCCGGGCCCCTCGTCGGACGGGTCGACCGGGCCGGCGAACGCCGTGTCGATCGGACCGAGGCCGGACAGGCGGGCGATCGTGCAGTCGCCCTGGGCGCTCGGCTCCGCAGGTGTCTCCGCCAGCACACGCCCGGGGACCCAGCCGGCGCCGGTGGTTGCGAACGGGTCATCGAGCTCGTCGGTCTCGTCGTCGACGGTCCGCGCCGCGCCGAGCACGACGACCGCCCCGGCGTCCGCGGCGTCGAGCACCGAGCGGTACTCCGGGACGGTGAGGAGATCCGGATCCGGCACCACGACCACGTCGCCGGACACCTCCGCCCCGCCACCGTCCACCCGGTCCGCGAATCGGGCGGGAGACGTCGAGGAGACCTCCGACCCGCGCTCGCGCAGCAGGATCGCGAGCGCTCGGTAGCCGTCGGGCGCCGACGACCCGGGGTCGAACGGCAGCTGCGTCTCCTGGCGGGCGGTGAGGACCACCACCACTGCCATGGCCACCACGAGGAGAAGACCTCCGATCCAGACGCCGCGGCCTCCGCCGCCGCGCGCCGCGGTCACAGGTCCTCCTCGGGGGCTCCGCCGATGAGGGCGGGGACTTCCGGGTCGCCGATGGCGCCGTCCGGCTCCGCGGCATCGGGGCGCTCCCGTCCGACCCCGGCCACGTCGAAGAGCATGACGGGATCGAAGTGGTCCTGCGCCGGGGCCGAGAGCACCCGGTCCGCCGCGCTGCGGAACCGACCGTTCTCCTCGGGTCCGGTCGGCACGTCCGCGTACCAGGCGAGCTCGAAGAGGAGGCAGCAGGTGTCGAAGTCCTCGCGGGCGTCGGGTGTCGTGACGTCGAGGTCGGCGCGCAGCTCGCCGGTGGTGCGCCCGGGGACGTCGGCGAGCTGGCGGCGATCGACCAGCACCCGCACCAGGTTCCGGTACCGGGCTCTGAGCGCCTCCTTCCACTCCCCCGCCGCCTCCCACCGCTCGGCGTCGGACATCCACTCGGATGCCGCACGGCGGTGCTCCACCTCCGCGGGCGTGAGGGGCTCGTCGTCTTCCGCCCGCTGTCGACGGGAGCGGTTCGCCACCACCCAGACGACGACGGCGACGAGCGCGACGACCGCCGCCACGACGATCAGCCAGGCGAAGAGCCATCCGATCCCGCCACCGAAGCTTCCCCCCGACCCGCTGCCCTCGCCCGGCTGGAAGAGCTTCGACAGCTGCTCGGCGATCCACTCGAACACCCGCTCGATCGCGGACGGCGAGTAGTCGAACTCGGACCGGGACATCACGTCGCGCACCTGGTCGGCCACCTGGTCCGGCTGTGCGGGGGCACCGGGATCCCCACCGCCCTGGGCGACCGCGGTCCCCCCGCCGGTGAGCACCAGGCCGACCAGGAGCGCTCCGGCCAGCGCCGAGCGCAGCAGCCGCCAGCTCCCGCGCCGTTCAGCCACGGAGGCTGGCCCCCGCCGTTCAGCCACGGAGGCTGGCCTCCGCCGTTCAGCCACGGAGGCCTCGCTCCGCCTCGCGTCGGACGAGGTCGAAGCCCTCCACCCGGCACCTCAGGTCCACGTGCGCCCGCGCCGCGATGCACGCGATCAGCGGCAGCGTCACGAGCAGCGTGAGCGAGCTGGCCTGGTCGATGACCAGCAGCCAGCCCTCGGGCAGACCGAGCATGCTGACGAGCACGATCGGTCCCAGCGCCAGAGCGAACCGGACGACCGAGGTGATGACGAAGCCCCCGAAGCAGATCGCGAGCGCGTTGCCGTAGGCGCCCTTGGCCAGCCGGACGCTCCGACCGATCGTGGCGAACGGCCCCGTCAGCTCTGCACCGGCGACCGGCCCGGCGATGAAGAACAGCGCGTCGGCCAGGAAGAACCCCACACCGCCGAAGCACCCCGCCGCCCACTTGGCCGCCGATGCGACCACGACCACGATCGGAACCACCCAGCATCGGCGGCCGACGGCGCCGACGACCGTGCCGAACGGGTCGTCGCGACCCTGCAGCCACCCCTGCACCAGGTGGCCCGCGGCCATCCCGAGGAGGAACAGCCCGGTGGACTGGAGGCCGAGCACGAGCAGGGTCGACCAGAACGGCATGTTCGGGCCCGACGCGAAGATCGCGAACTGCGGCGCGCCCTGTCCCGCTGAGGAGGTGCCCGCCGACAGGGCGATCCACAGGTCGATCAGCTGCACGGGGATCACCACGACCGCGGCGAGCGCGAGGAACCGTCGGAACCGGAACCTCAGCAGGGCGAAGGAGCTGTCGAGGACCGCGCCGGGCCCGGCCGGACCGAGGTTCCGCAACGGGTTCCCCGCCAGTCGGCTCGCCGGGTCCTCCCTGGTCGTCGGGTCGCGTCGAGCGCCGGGGCCTCCGTGGCGGACCGGGACCGGTTCCCGCACCGACGCGCCCGCCGCCGATCCCTTGGCGTCCCCGCGTGCAACCGCCACGCCGCTCGACGGAGGTCCTGCCGAGAGGGAGCCCGACGTCGAGCCGTCCGCCGACGACGCTGCTGCCGACGTCGACTCGGCGTGCGAGACCGCGTTCGCCGAGACCGCGTGCGACTCCCGCGTGATGCCGCCCGGATCGGGATCGGCCCTCGTCGACAGCGCGGCCGCCGACCCACGGGCACCGGAGGGGCTGCCGGGCGCGGCCCAGAGGGCTGGTTCGGTCCTCTCCGGCACCGCTCCATTCTTACCGGCGTCTCGCCGGTTCCGACCGCCATGGCCGGAATCGTGGTGCGCAGCCGGGTGAGCGAACCCGAGCCCCACCCGGGGTCCCGTCGCCCGGATCGTTGGCAGACTGCCCGGGTGGAACCGACGGGCGACGAACCGGGGACGTACGGCCGCAGCTTCGCCGACGTGTACGACGCGTGGT
>JAEYSR010000279.1 GCA_023434535.1 Actinomycetes bacterium | reverse complement strand
CTACAACCTGGCCCGTTCCGAGGGCACCGTCCTGCGCTACCTGTCCGACGTCTACAAGACCCTGATGCGGACCGTCCCGGAGGACGCCAAGACCGACGGGCTCATCGACCTCACCGAGTGGCTGGGCGAGCTGGTCCGCCAGGTGGACTCCAGCCTGCTGGACGAGTGGGAGGAGCTGCGCAACCCGAGTGCGGAGGCAGCCAGCACCGAGACCGCTCCGCTCGACGTGGCGCCGCCTGCCCTCACCGCCAACCGCCGGGCGTTCACGGTGGCGGTGCGCAACGCCCTGTTCCAGCGGGTGGAGCTCCTCGGCACGCGGCAGTGGCAGGAGCTGGAGGCGCTCGACGGCGACGACGGGTGGGACATCCAGCGGTGGTTCGACGCGATCGCTCCCTACGTCGAGGAACACGGCACCGTCGCCATCGACGCCGCCGCACGCAACCCTGCTCTGGTCCTGATCGACGAGCACCCGGCCGACCACCCCGGCTGCTGGGCGGTGCGCCAGATCCTCGACGACCCCGCAGGGGACCACGACTGGCGCATCCTCGCCCTCGTGGACCTCGCCGCCAGCGACGAGGCCGGCCGGGTCGTCCTCCACATCACCGACGTGGGCCGCGACTGACGGGTCGCATCGACTTGCGTGCGTGCGGTCGCCTACGTCTCCGACGGGAGTCGCGAGCGGCTCCCCGGCGTGAGGAAGTACCAGCCGATCTCGTAGTCCTCGACGGCGATGCAGTCGCGGCCGACCCTCCAGAGGGCGAGCGGCACCGGCGTCGGGTCGGAGCGGTACCACTGGGGGAACGACTCCGCGATGGCCTCTGTCGCCCGGGCGGCGCGGTAGTGCGGGATGCGGTGGTCGATGTGGTGGGCCACGTGCGTGCTGCCGATGCGGTGGTGCAGCAGGTCGACGACCCGTCCGTAGGGCCGGTCCACCGTCTGGAAGGCGCCGCGCAGCCACGACCAGTCGGGGTCGGCGAAGTGGGCGACGTCGACGTCGGTGTGCTGCAGCCATGTGTAGGTGACCAGCCAGGCGTTCACCACCAGCAGCGGGCCGACGTAGAGCAGCAGCAGCGGGACGACCGAGCCGACGGCGATCGACCACGCGACCAGACCGGCGAGCACCACCAGCACGCCGGCCGAGGACGCCCACACCCGTGCGTGCCAGCGGCGCGGGAAGAGCTCGGTCATGAACGGCTTGGCGGGCCAGAAGTGGTTGGAGCGGCCGCGGGCCGGACCGCCGGAGGTGCCGACCAGCAGGTACGCCGGCCAGCCGAGCAGCAGCGCACGGACGATGACGGCCGCCGCTGCCACGTTGCGGCCGAGGAGGCGTCGCTCGGCGCCACGCACGGACCCATCTGCATGGCCGGCACGAGGGGGAACGTGGGTCTCGCCCTCGTCCAGGTGGTTTGTCTTGGCGTGGTGCACCGAGTGACTGCGCTGCCAGGAGAAGTACGGGACGAGCAGCGCGGAGTGCAGCACGAAGCCCATGGTGTCCTGCAGGCGGGCGTTCGGGGAGAAGGCTCCGTGACCGCACTCGTGGGCGATCACCCACAGTCCGACCGCTGCGGTGCCGGTCACGACGGCGTAGGCGATCCATGCCGGGAGCCAGGCCCACGTCATCGGCAGCCAGAGCGCCGCGCCGGTCACGAGGGCTGCGACGAGTGCAAGCGAGCCGCCGAGATACAGCAGCGACCGTGCGGTGCTGCGCTCGAAGCACTCGTCGGGGATGATCGCCCGGACCTCGGCGCGGGTCGGCGACCGTCCCGGATGGGTCGCATCGGCGGTGGGACCGCCGTCCGCTGGCGGGGTGTCCTGGACGGCATCGAACGTCATCGGGCCGCGAGCATGGCCGGCCCCTGGCCCCACCGGTAGTTCGGACCGGACCCGAACCCGGCAGGATCCTCAGGTGAGCGGCGTGAGTCAGGGTGACGCTGGGCTACGTCGCTCGGCTCGGCCGTCTCGCCGGCGATCAGTTCTGCATGTTGATCTGCTGGCCCTGGACGAGCGGGAAGCTCGCGAGCTCGCGACTATCCAGATCGTGGTGGTGCATGTCGACCCCTGTGATCTGACTGTTCTCGTAGGTCGTGTAGTAGTAGACGCCCGTGTCGGTGTTGCAGCACGACGAGTAGATCGTGATCTCGTAGCGGTCGCCGACGCTGACCAGTCCCCTCTGTTGGGCCACCGATCCGAGGATGTGGAAGAACTGGCTGATCGCCTCCGACTCGGAGTCGCCCGAGACCGAGTTCACCTTGGTGAAGCACGCCTTGGCGAAGCGTGACGCGGACGACAGGTCACCCGGCAGTCCGATGGCACCCATCCCCCGGCTGTACTGATCGAGGTCCAGGGACTTGGAGAAGCGGTTCTCGGGCGGATCGGTCGAGAGGCTCATGAAGTCGTTCAACTTGAAGCGCTGGATGTCGAACGTGGGATTGTTCGTGAGCACGCCGACGTCGTTGTCGTGGACGTTCAGTCCGCTCTCGACCGACTCCACGGTGATGGATGACTGGCGGTCGGCGACGATCCAGTGCAGCGGCGACAGCTGGAACTGCTCGCTGAACGAGAGGTCGAGCAGGTTCAGGTCCTCGAGGGCCGCCTTGGCGTCGGAGACGGTCTCGCACTGACCGAGGATCCACGGGATGAGCTCGAACGGGGTGATGTTGGTCTTCCCGTCGACCTCCGGCCGGTAGACGGCGTTCTCAGGGAAGTTCAGGCCCGCCATGCTGAGCCCACGCTCGTTCGTCGCGTCGTAGTAGAGGGGGTAGCCGTCAGCGACCGTCGCCATCCCGATGATGGCGTGGTGCGACGCCAGAGACTTCGTTCGCCGGAAGTCGAACACGAAGTTCCTCGGCGTGATGGTGACGCCCTCGCCGAAGGACACCTCGAGGTCGAGGTTCCGACCGAAGTAGTGGTCGGACTTCTCGTACGTCACTGCAGTGCACATGGCACCACCTCCACCCCTGGTGCGTGGTCGCCGCTGAGGGTGTTGTCGACGGTACGGCTGAGGTGTGGCATCCGCAACGGAGACGTGCGTCCGGCCAGGGTTCAATGTGAACGACCCGGGTCGGCCGGTTCGCCACGGCTGACCACAGCGACGCGGTCCAGTGCGACGGCATGCCCGGCACGTCGGACGGGTACCGAGCCATGGGTGACCAGCGGACTGACCTTCGTGCTCGTCCTGGAGCTGCTGGGCACCTTCGTGTTCGGGCTGAACGGCGCGCTCACGGCGATGGAGGCGGAGGACCTCGATCTGGTCGGTGTGATCGTGCTCGGGACGATGACTGCGCTCGGGGGCGGTGCCACCAGGGACGTCCTGATGGGGGCGCTGCCACCCGCGACCTTCGAGGACTGGCGCTACCTCGCGGTGGCGCTGGCCGCGGGCCTGCTGGCCTTCCTGGCCGGCCACCGCCTGTCCCGGTCGATGCACCTGATCGACGTGTTCGACGCCGCAGGGCTCGGACTGTTCTGCGTCACCGGCACCTATGTCGCCCTCGACCACGGGATGGGACCGATCCAGGCGACGCTGCTCGGCACCGTCACCGCCGTCGGCGGCGGAACCATCCGCGACATCACCATCCGACGTGTCCCGGTCGTGCTCACCAGCGGGCTCTACGCCGTGCCGGCCCTCATCGGTGCAGCTCTCACTGCGCTCGCCGTGACGGCGGACATTCACACCGCGGTGGCGGCGGTCGTCGCGGTCCTCACCTGCTTCGGCATCCGCCTGGCGGGCATCCGCTTCGATCTGCACCTGCCCCGGGCGCGGCTCACCCGCAACGACGGCACCGACGAGGATCGGCGGGAACAGAAGTAGCTCGCTCATCACCGGAGCGACGGGCGCAGCGGCGAGCACGGTCTACGACCTGGGTCAGTGCTCCAAGATGACGGAGACGGCCAGCGATCGCTCCCGCCAGTCGGCCAGGTCACCGTCGTAGCGGGCCTGGTACTTGTCGAAGACCATCCGTCGGGCGACCTCGGAGCGCTCCGGGTCGCCGTCGAGCACCGTGGCGGTGGCCCGGCGTTGCAGTGCATCGGGCGCTCCGATGCTGATCTCGCACCGAGGGTCGGCCCTCAGGTTCCGGACCCAGTCGGACCGGTCTCCGCCGCCTGACAAGAGGTAGACGGTGCGGTCGTCACCGATGTCGGCGTACCAGATCTCGATCCGGTGCGGCCGGCCGGAACGTCGACCGGTGGTCGTGAGGTAGAGGTAGTCGTCGTCGGCCACGTGTGCCCGTCCTCTCTCTTGTCCCGACCCCGTTCTACCCCGCGGCCCCGCCCCGACGACGGCCGATCGGCGTCAGTCGCTGCCGAGTCCTGTGGCTCCGCGTGGCGGCGGAGCATTCCGGTGTCCGGCATAGGTCGCAGTGCCGTTCGAGAGGTCGACCAGCTTCGGGAGCGGAAGTGACCGCTGGTGCGGGCAACCGTGTCGCTCGAGGTGCTCGGCGAACTCCTCCGGGAACGTCCTCAGGATGCTGCTGATGACGACCTGCTCCTCGGTCGCCAGGTAGCAACGGCTGGCGTCGGTGACCCGGATCAGCCACCCCCGGATCACCTCGAGATCGTGGTCCTCGCCCTCGCCGGCCTCGATGCGATCGAGCAAGGCGGTGATCTCCGTCGAGCCCAGCTTGCAGGGCGAGCACTGCCCGCACGACTCCACGGCCAGGAAGTCCGAGAACTGGCGGGCCACCTCGACCATGCACGCCGTGTCGTCGTAGACGATCAGGCCCGCGGACCCGAGCCCGCTGCCGATGCCCGCCATCGCCTCGTAGGTCAACGGCGTGGCGAGCTGGTCGCCTGCGATCACGGCGTTCGACACGCCGGAGAAGACCGCCTTGACCGACCGGCCGGGGTGAACACCGCTGCCGAGGGCATCGATGGCCGCTCCGAGCGGCGTTCCCATCTCGATCTCGCCGACGTCGGGCGCGATCACGTCGCCGACCACCGTGCACACGATGGTCCCGGGCGACTCATCGGTCCCCATCGACCGGAACCACTGCTCGCCCCGGGCGAGGATGTGCGGCACGTTGGCCAACGTCTCCACGTTGTTGACCAGCGTGGGGTGCGGGTCGTCGCGACGCGCCCCGGCCGCAGCGGGCGTCGACTCCCAACCCAGCTCCGGCGACCAGGCGAACAGCCCCTGCTCGTACGGGGGAAAGGCCCGAGGCATCGCCGGCTTGCCCTCGATGACCTCGAGCATCGCCTTCTCCTCGCCGAACAGGTAGTCGTCCGGCCCTGCGACGATGTTCACGGTCAGGTCGGGCCCGAGACCGTGCTGCTGCAGCTCCTCGACCGCCCGGGTCAGGCGTTCGAGCTCCGCCGTGTAGGACGCCTTGACGCAGACGTAGACGTCGACGGCATCGACCGCGAAGGCGGCGATGAACAGGCCCTCGATGATCTGGTACGGGTTGGAACGGATCAGCGCGCGGTCCTTGAACGTGCCGGGCTCGCCCTCGGCCCCGTTGCACACCACGTAGCGCCGAGAGGACTCCTGACCGGCGATCCCGGCCCACTTGGCCCCCGTCAGGAATCCTCCGCCACCCCGACCCCGGAGGCCCGAGGCCCGGACGCGCTCGATCGTGGCCGATCGTCCGATCTCATGCGCCGTGGCGAGACCGCGACCACCGATGTCGGACGAGAGGTACCCGTCCACGGTCGTCACCGGTGACGGACCGAGAAGGAACCCGGTCACCATCGGGAACGGCCGAGCGTCGAGACCATGGTCGACACTACCGCCGAGCCTCGGACCTGCGTTCGGACGACTCGCAGTGCCGTCACCTGCTGGTGGGATCAGCGCAAGTTTCGCGGACGGCCGCAATGCGCCGGAAGGTCTCGGCGGCCTCGTCTAGGTCGCCCGCGATGCACCGGCCCCTGCGAGCACCGACCACGTGGCGGTTCGTGTCGGAGGGGCGAGCCCCACTCCAAGTACATGCGACCCGTGGGACGCTTGGCTGGAAATCCTGTAAGCCGCACTGGTCGACTTGGGTGCCGAAGGCTTGGGGCGGCCCCATCCAACGATTCTGCTCGCCAACCCAATCCGCAATTCGACGGACTCAATTGGTATAACAGGCCGAACACGTCCGACAGCGCGATGTCGTCACGGCCTGGATTCCGACTTTGGACGAATCCGATCGCCTTCCGCGGCCGACGCATCGACTGCGACAAACACCCGAGGCTCTATTCTCTGCGCTCCTACTTCACGGCGTCCGACTGCACCATGCAGTGGTCGCTAGCGTTGTAGACACACCAGCTCACTGGTCGCCGAGGAACTGGTCGCAGGTTTGCTCCACCAGATGTAGTCGATCTGCTCCGTGGGAAGGTTGGGATGCGTCAGCGTGTACACGGACAGGTTCCAAGCGCTCGGCCAGACAGATGGAATCGCGCCTGGTACTAGACTGAAGTCGCCCATAGCCACCTTATCGATGCCGGACGTGCGAGAGTCTGCGAACAAAACAAATGAGTACTCCGAGGCCTCGTTTGTCGTAATCGTGCTTCGGCCGGCATTCAGATGAGCACTGCATCCGGCGTATGCGCCCGCAAAGGTATCGACAGGCACGCAAACCATACCGCGACACTCATTTGGTCCAACAACGCAGGTGCCGCCCGTCGGGGCGTTATTCACGAATTGGTATTGGATCGGGCCTCCCGCCCTACGCGCGCCTGCCGTGACGAGCGCGTTGCCGTACCATGGATACGTTCCACTTGGGCATCCAGCCACGCTGTTATCTGCGATATACGCATCGTACGACTGCCCAACGTAGGATGAAATCGTGCCCATGTCAGCAACACATGCTTCATTGACCGAAAGAGTCCAAGCCTTCTCAACATTGTAGTTCCACACAGCAACGGATACGGAATTGTCCCCTACCGGGCTTGGGCAAGCCGCTGAACACAGATTGTACTGCTGGGTTTTGACATGCACGCCCGAGACCAATAGGCGAGGACGGTGGGATTCGGTGGCTGCTCTGGCGGACGAACCAAAGGCGACCAAGCCAGCGATAAACGCAAGCACGGCGATGCATGGCAGAAGGCGAGGCCATCGACTGGTCATTCGAGTCTCTCCGCTTTGCAAGTTTGGGTATCGATGTCATTGATGGTGGGGGCACACGCAGCCAGGATTCCCCCGGTGAGTGCGACGGTCGGGACCGAGGAGGCGTCGGCCGCGGCCGGTAGCTGCTTCCAAGCACCGGGGGCCTCTTCCACGTAGGCGCGGCCGGCGATCGACGCTATCTGCTGTCCGTTCACTAGGTAGCCCAATGGCACCGGGCCTGACTGCGCGATGACCGGATCTGGCGCGTGTTCAGACCATCCTGACTCGGGACTCCAGCTCAGAACGCTCGCGTCAGATCCTGGGATACTCGTGGAGAGCCCCTTCGGGGTGCAGTGCATCGTCTCAATCCGGGGCCGGTCCCCACTCCACGTTCCGTTGGCAGCAGGTTTCCACGCACTGCCGTCGTAGGTCACCACCTGGTAGGAGATCGATATCGGATCGTTGACTCCCGGAACAACGCCACCAGCCACAACTGGGGGTGTCACGCGTGACGTCGCGGAGTCGGTCAACCGTCCGTCTACTAGGCACAGCGCGCCGAAGGCGGGGGACGGTTCGACCCAGGTGACGGGCTGCATCTTGTTGACGTCGAACTCGACCGCTCGGAGGCGCCCGTCGTTCGGAGGGGATTCGGAGAACCCAACCTTTAGCCACACTGTCCCGGGCTCTGGTCCTTCGCCGATGATCGACACCGCGTTCTGCTGCGTATCCCCGTCCACCGGATCGAAGCTGTAGCTCCGCCATCGCCCATCGGTGAGCGCTCGAACCTCTCCCTGCGCCTGGCAGACTGCGGTCGTCTCGGAGCGGTCGACGCAGCGTGAGCCGGCGACAACCAACGAGGGGCCGATTCCAATCGACTGGGTCAGCGCCATCGGCTGCAGCGGAGCAACCGACTGCGGCGTCCCGTCCGTCGAGAAGCTGACCACCGTCGCGGGTTGGCTGAGATAGCGGCGGCCACCGATGTCGATGAGCCATGCCGTACCAGCGGAGCCGACGGCGATCTGGACCGGAGCGGATATCTCGATGTCGCTGGTTGTGGAATCGGACGACGTCCGACCAGCCTCGCCACAGCCCGCAAGCGCTATGGCGATCACGATCGTCAGGAATGGGACTGCTCGGGCACGGAGCGACCTCATCTAGTGATGGTAATTATCACCTCGGGCGATGTAAAAGGGGCGACGGCTGGGTTGTCAGCGTGCACTCCTCGACAGGCAGCGACACCGAGATCTCCGCCGGACGATCCCACGCCTTTCGCTCAGCCTGATCGAACGGGAGGGTTTGATTCCGCCGCGTACTAGAAGCCGATGTCCGCACCGTCATCAAGGTTCGCCGCTGTCGTCCTTGCGGGATCGGCTGCGAGTTCTTTGGCGTGACTGGTGTGGAGGGCCTCGAGGACGGCGACGGCGGGGTCTTTACGTCGGCTGGGCCAACCGTGCCGTTCGAGCTCAATGTCGCTGTCGTCGTGGCCGGTGTCGAGGACGTAGATCCGGTTGGACTGTCGACCGCGCGAGAGTCCGACGTAGCCGGACTCTCTGCTGAGCTGGTCAGTGCCAAGGAGAAGGCTGTGGCCGGCGGTGCGCCCTTGGGCTTTGTGAACCGTCACGGCGTAGCCATGCCGGACATGGCCGGCATTGAGATAGGCGGAGTCGAGCCGTCGAGCGCTGCCGGCCGAATCCACCACCATGCTCCGGCGGTCGTGGTCGATGCCGGTGATGGTGCCGGTGGAGCCGTTGAGAACGCCGAGGCGTGAGTCGTTGCGGAGACAGACGATCTCGTCACCGCACTGGAACGGCCGACCACCAACCACGATCGGCTCACCGGAGAGCCGGCCGTCGGCGGCCATGAGTTGGCGGGCCCGCCGGTTGAGGTCGTCGACATCGATGTTGCGTCGGGCCAACATCAGGACGTCGTCGCCGTTCTGGCGGTGGGACCACCAGTCGGCGACCATGCCGTCACGGACCGCGTCGACGTTGTCGCCAGTCACCACCCGGCCGTGCTCCTTCAGGAGCGCGAAGGCCTGGTCGACGTCCCCGGTACGCAACTCGGTGAGCGCCTTCTGTTCGGCCGGATCGTGCTGGCGGTGGTTCTCGGTGAGGATGATCGCCTGGTGGCGGGTGTCGAGGTGGGAGAGGAGACCACCGGCGGTGATCTCCGGTAGCTGCTTCGGATCCCCGACCAGCACGACCTTCGACCCGGCCCGCTCCGCCCGTTCCAACAGGTCGGCGATGTCGCGGGTGCCGACCATGCCCGCCTCATCAACCACCACCACCGTGGTGGCGCTGAGCTGGGCTTCGCTGAGCGCGAGGTGACTGGTCAGCTTCGCGAGGGTGGTCGACGGGATCCCTGATCCTTCCTGCAGCTGTTCGGCTGCGGCGGCAGCGAGGGCGCAGCCGATGACGGTGTAGCCGGAGGACTGCCAGGCGTCACGGGCGGCGTCGAGGCTGAACGTCTTGCCGGTCCCCGCCGCAGCGATCACCACATCGACCGGACGACCCGACAGACACAACTCGTAGACCGCTGCGGCTTGTTCGTCGCTGATCGACGGACGCATCCCCACCGCATAGTCCACCTCGCGGATGTCGCAGCGTCCGCTGTCGTCACCGGGGCGGGTGACGGCCCGCACCGCCTGCAGCTCGACGTCGAGCAACTCGGTGGTCGTGTAGCGGGTGCCGGTCCGATCGCGTTCGGCGGTGAACAGAACGTCGGCCTGGTCGAGGAACCGGTCGGCGAGGACGTCGATCTCGTCGACGGTCACCCCCGGAGGAAGGGTGTGGGCGAGACCTCGCAGCACGTCGCGGCGGTCAAACGTCGACTGCTGCGACGTCAACCCGAACAACGGCGACATCAACGACCGGAACGCTGTTGACACTTCAGCGTCAGACGGCGCCGCGGAACTGCCGCCCGACTCGACCACGTCGGCCATGTCGAGGACGTGGCCGGCAGCGGCGGCTTCGCGGCGCCACCGGGTCAGCTGCGCGGTCTCGGAC
>JAEYSR010000259.1 GCA_023434535.1 Actinomycetes bacterium | reverse complement strand
AGCACGGCCCGCACCGTCTCCTGCGGCTCCAGCCGCCCGGTCGGGTTGTTGGGCGAGCACAGGAACGTGATGATCGGGCGCTCGGTGAGCAGCAGGTGCCGGGCCTCGTCGACGTCCAGGGTGAAGTCGGCCTGGCGGGGAGCGGACACGACGCTGGACCCGCACACCTCGGCGATGTGGGAGTGGAGCGCGTAGGTCGGCTCGAACGTCGCGACGCGCCGCCCCGCGCCTCCGTAGGCGAGGCACAGCGACTGCAGCACCTCGTTGGACCCGTTCGCCGCGAACACGTTGGCCTGCGTGATCCCGCCCGGGACCTCGTGGCCCTCGACCTCGGCGATGCGGGACCGCAACGCCGTCGCGGAGCGGTCCGGGTAGCGGTGCCACGCCACCGAGCCCAGGCCGGCACGCAGGGCCTCGACGAACTCGGCGGGCGGCGGCTCAGGCGCCTCGTTGGTGTTGAGCCGGACCCGGACGTCGACCTGCGGCGAGTGGTAGCCGTCCATGAGCGCGATCTCGTCGCGCACCTTGGGCCGGCTCACGCGGACGCTCCGCCGGTGGTGCCGTCGAGGCCGCGGGAGCGCAGCCCGCTGCGCAGGCGGATGGACTCGGCGTGAGCGTCCAGGCCCTCCGCCTCGGCCAGGGACTGCACGGCCGGGCCGATCCGGTCGAAGGCGTCGCCGTCCACGGTCACCACGTGGTGGTGCTTGAGGAAGTCGTCCACGGTCAACGCCGAGGAGAAGCGGGCGGTGCCGTACGTCGGCAGGACGTGGCTGGGACCGGCGAGGTAGTCGCCGATCGAGGCCGGCGACCAGGGGCCGACGAAGATGGCCCCGGCGTTGCGGACCAGGCCGACCAGCTCGACCGCGCCGTCGCAGAGCAGCTCGAGGTGCTCGGGTGCGACCAGGTTGGCCACCTCGATGGCGGCGGCGGGCGAGTCGACCAGCACCGCGTAGCCGCCCTCGCTCAACGTGGCGGTGATCTCGTCGCGACGAGGGGCCGCCTCGGTCAGGCGGGCCAGCTCGGCATCGATGGCGTCGATCGCGTCCGGGTCCCACGACACCAACCAGGCCAGGCCGTCGGGGCCGTGCTCGGCCTGCAGGATGACGTCGACGGCGGCGAGCTCCGGGCGGATGGTGGCGTCGGCGACGACGACGACCTCGCTCGGGCCGGCGAACGCGGCGGCGACGCCGACCGTGCCGGCGACCTCCTGCTTGGCGAGCGCCACGTACTTGTTGCCGGGGCCGCAGATGACGTCGACTGCCGGGACCTGGTCCGTGCCGTAGGCGAGCGCGCCGATGGCCTGGGCACCCCCGACCGCGTAGACCTCGTCGACCCCGGCGACCGCCGCGGCGGCGAGCGTGACGGGCGTGACGCGGCCGGTGTCGCGATCGGGCGGCACGCACACCGCCACCTGCTCGACGCCCGCCACCTGCGCCGGCACGGCCGTCATCAGCAGGGTCGACGGGTAGGCGGCCCGACCGCCGGGCACGTAGCAGCCGACCCGGTCCACCGGCCGGTGGAACGACCGGATGTGCACGCCGTCGGTGTCGTGGGCGACCTCGGGCCGCAGCTGGGTCTCGTGGTGCGCCCGGATGCGGTCACGGGCCAGCTCCAGGGCGGCGCGGACAGGCGCGGGGGTGGCGGCGAGGGCCTGGTCGATCTGCTCCTGCGGGACCCGGACCTGCTCCAACCGGACGCCGTCGAAGCGCTCGGTCATCTCGACGAGCGCCTCGTCGCCCCGCTCTCGGACGTCGGCCAGGATCGACCGCACGGCTGCGACGGGCTCGTCGCCGTCCACGCTCGGCCGGGGCAGGGACCCGCGGACGTCGGCGACGCCGCGGAGGTCGAGTCGGTTCAGCACGGTCGACCACGGTAGTGGTGAGCCCACGCCGGCCAGTAGTAGGAATCGACGCCGTGAGCCTCCACGCGGACCTGGCGTCCATGCAGTCGACACTCGACCAGGTCCTGGCGCGGATCGAGGAGGCGTCGGAGTACGTGCGCGGCACCGACCGGGACGACCTGCTGGGCGACCTCTACGAGGTCGAGCGCAACCTGCAGGCCGCGCAACGCCGCCTCCGCCGGGCCCTCGAGGCGGCGGACGGCCTGCGCTGACCGGCTGGCGACCGACCGCTCCCGGGGCCGTGCGGTGGCCCGGGCACCGGAGTCGGGGCCGGCACCGGAGTCGGCGCAGGGCCGAAAACGTACCCGGCGCTCCCGAAGGAGCGCCGGGGCGGGCGACCCGGGCGGCGGGAGCCCAGTGGTCGCCATTTACCAGGTGGCGGGAACCTGGTGCGGTCAGTTCAGCACACGGTCCCTGCAGTGTCCACGATGCCGAGTGACAGATTGCACACGTCGGGACGGCGTCGCCGACACCGAACCTGAACGGCGTTCGGGACGCGTGCCGCCCGGCTCCGGCGGCGGTCGGCGACTTGGGCTCAGACGCCGGCGAGAGAACTCAGACGCCGGCGAGAGCGGCCGCGGAGGGGCAGAAGTCGGCCAGGACGCACAGATCGCAGCGGGGCTTGCGCGCGTGGCAGACCCGTCGCCCGTGGAGGATCAGGAGCAGGCTGAACCGGCCGCGCTCGTCCTTGGGGACCAGCGGGTTGAGCGCCATCTCGACCTTGACGGCGTCCTTCGCGTCGGCGTCGGAGAGCTCGTCGGTGAGCCCGAGGCGCCGGCTCACCCGCAGCACGTGGGTGTCCACCGGGAGGCCGGGGAGGCCCAGGGCGACGCTGCGCACCACGTTGGCCGTCTTGCGTCCGACGCCCGGCAGGCTGACGAGGTCCGCCATCGCCGGCGGCACCTCGCCGTCGAAGCGGTCGACCAGTGCTGCCGCCATCCCCATCAGGCTCCTGGCCTTGGCCCGGAAGAACCCGGTGGAGTGGATCAGCTCCTCCAGCTCGGTCGGCTCGGCGTGGGCCAGGTCGGCCGGGGTGGGGTACCGCTCGAACAGCGCGGGCGTCACCATGTTGATCCGGGCGTCGGTGCTCTGGGCCGACAGGATGGTGGCGACGAGCAGCTCGTAGGCGTTGCGGTGGTCGAGCTCGCACCGGGCGTCGGGGTACTCGAGCGCCAGACGCTCGTCGGCGACCCGGGCGCGTCCCTTGGGTGAGCGGGGGCGGGCCATGGCGGCACGGTAGCTTCCGGACCCATGGCCGACGACGAGGCACCCCCGACCGTCGTCGACGACGTGGAGTGGGTCTCGCCCGTGACCTCGGAGATCGACGCCCGGATGCGTCGGGCCGGCCGGTCGATGGCCCGCCTCCTGCACCAGATGAGGGTTCCGCTCCCGCTGGCGGCGGAGGTGGTGGGGCGGACCCCGGCGATCGCCACCCGACCGTTCGTCGAGGGCGCGGACGACGACGGGTGGCTGGCGGTCAACAACCGGGCGTTCCGGTGGCATCCCGACCAGGGCGGCTGGGACCGCGAACGCCTGGCCGCCCGCCTGGCCGAGCCCTGGGTCCGGACCGACGGGTTCCTCGTCCACGAGTCGGCCGAGGCACCGGGCGTGATCGACGGGTTCTGCTGGACCCGCGAGCACCCTCCGACCGAGACGGACCCGGCGATGGGCGAGATCTTCGTCATCGCGGCCGACCCGTCGACGACCGGGACCGGTCTCGGAGGCTCGCTCACCGTCGCCGGCCTGACCCACCTCGCCGATCGGGGGCTCGAGGTGGGCATGCTCTACGTCGAGGCGATCAACACCCCGGCGCTGCGCCTCTACGAGCGACTGGGCTTCGTCGTGCACCACTCCGACGCCGCCTACACCCGACCATGACCGACGCCGGATCCCGCCACGACGCCGTCTCACCCGACGGCAGCCCGTCCGACGTCGACGCGGGCGCGGTGGAGACGCCGGGCTCCGGCCCGACCCGCTACGACCTCGGCCGCAGCGAGCTGGCCGATCTCCTGACGGGCGAACCCGGCTACCGCGTCGAGCAGGTCTGGGACGGGCTCTACCAGCAGGGCAAGGACCCGGCGGAGCTCACCAACGTGCCCAAGGCGCTGCGGGCCCGCCTCGAGGCCGAGCTGCCGACGGCGCTGGACGAGGTCACCCGCGTCACAGCGGATGACGGCGCCACGGTGAAGTTCCTCTGGGAGCTGCGGGGCGGCCCCCGGATCGAGACCGTGCTCATGCACTACGACGACCGCAGCACGGTGTGCGTGTCCACCCAGGCGGGCTGCGCGATGGCGTGCGGCTTCTGCGCCACCGGCCAGGCCGGCTTCGAGCGGCAGCTGAGCACCGGCGAGATCGTCGAGCAGGTGGTCATGGCCCGACGCGTCGCCGGCGACCGACGGGTGTCCAACATCGTGTTCATGGGGATGGGCGAGCCGCTCGCCAACTTCGACCGCACGTGGGAGGCGGTGCACCGGCTCCACGACGACATCGGCATCGGCGCCCGTCACCTGACGCTGTCCACCGTGGGACTGGTGCCCGGCATCCGCCGACTGGCCGTGGCCGACCTGCCCGTCAACCTCGCCGTGTCGCTGCACGCCGCCGACGACGAGCTGCGCGACGAGCTCGTGCCGATCAACCGGCGCTACCCGCTCGACGCGCTGGTCGAGGCGTGCCACGACTACGTGACGCGCACCCGGCGCCGGCTCAGCTTCGAGTGGGCGATGATCTCCGGCGTCAACGACCGGTTCGAGGACTCGGCCCGCCTGGCCGGCATCGCCAACGACCTGCGCGCCCACGTCAACCTGATCCCTCTGAACACGACCCCGGGCTACGCGGTCCAGGGGTCGTCGCGGAACCGGGTGCAGGCCTTCGCCCAGGACCTCCAGCGCCGCGGGGTGAACGTGACGATCCGCGACACCCGGGGCTCCGACATCGACGCCGCCTGCGGTCAGCTCCGCGCCGGCCACGAGGCCGCCCCCGTCGCTCCGCCCCGCCGCCGCTGAACCCTTCCCGCCGGGATCTGCGGGTTCAGACCGCGAAAGTCTGTGCGGCGCGACCCCTATATCGCTCGGACGAGGACGGTGTGGTGGGCGTCGGCCCGGACGGCGTCGACGAGGTGCTCGCCCTCCTCGACCACCGCCCCCGGCCAGACCACCGACCGCTCGACCGTGCCCCGCACCACCGCCCCGGCCCCGATCACCGGGCGGCCCCCGCTCAGCCACAGGTTGGCCTTCAGGTACTGCTCCGTCGTCCCGCAGTCGATCAGCGGACCCTCGGCGGCGACGGCGGCGAGCCGCCCCGCCTCGAGCTCGGGACGCCACAGGACCTCCCAGAGCCCGGACGGCTCGGAGCGCAGCTCCCTGATCCGCTCCCACGGCACGATGGACGCCACCACACCGCTGCGCGGCCCGAACCACGCCGGCGGCGCGCCTCCGACAGGTCGGGCCAGCGACGGGTCGGGCGTGGCCAGGACCGTCACCCGCTCGCCGTCCCAGCCCGCGACGAACGATCGGAGGTCCTCCACGTGGACCGTGTCGGCGTTGACCACCAGGGCGCCCCGACCGTCCAGGTGATCGGCGAGGTGCGCCACCGCGCCGGCGGTGCCGAGCGCCTCGGGCTCCTCCACCGACAGGTGCACGTCGCGACGGTCGCCCAGGTGCTCGACCATGGCGTGGCGGCCGTGGTGGACGTTCACCGCCACCGGTGTGCCGACCGCAGCGGCGACCTGGGTGATGGCCCGCTCGACGAGCGTGGTCGGACCCATCGGGCAGAGCGCCTTGGGCCGCAGCCGGCTCAGAGGACGGAGGCGACGCCCCTCCCCCGCCGCCAGCACGACGCCAGCCAACACCACGCCGGGGGCCCGCTCCGCCAGACTGTCAGCCATGCCGCCCCTCAACGAACGACGCTGGTTCAACCAACGCCTGCCCCAGACCCTGGTGATCAGCCAGTTCCTGCTCTACTTCAACGCCTTCTGGGACGTCCTCGCGGTGTTCACCGGCGGGGTCATGGGATCCGCGCTCGGGAGCCTGCTCCTGCTCGTCAGCCTCGCCGCCAACGTCTTCGGCGCGTACGGCATCGCCAACGAGATGAAGCGGGGCTACCAGGTCGCGATCCTGGCGTCGTTCCTGCCGTTCATCGTCCGGGTGCTGATCGTCCTGCAGGTCGGGGCGTCGCTCACCGGGAACCTCAGCTTCATCCTGCTGCCGGGCGGCATCATCAGCGCCATCTTCGTGTACGCGCTGGTGGCGCTCCTGCTGCACACCCAGTCCCGCGAGTACCAGAAGGTCTGGTTCAGCTGAGCCGCTGATCACCAGCCCGACACCCCGGGCGCTCCGCCCGGCCGGTCGGGCTGGCCCGCACGTCGGGCCCGCTGACAAGATGCCGGCATGGCCACCGAAGTGAACGGCATCGCAGGACTCAAGGAACTGGTGGGCACCCACCTGGGCTACTCCGACTGGTTGGAGATCACCCAGGAGCGCGTCAACACCTTCGCCGACGCCACCGGCGACCACCAGTGGATCCACGTCGACGTGGAGCGGGCCAAGGCGGAGTCGCCGTTCGGCGGCCCGATCGCCCACGGCTACCTGACCCTCTCGCTCGGCCCGGTGCTGTTCCCGCAGATCCTCACGGTCAAGGGCATCAAGATGGGCGTCAACTACGGCTGCGGCAAGGTCCGCTTCCCGTCGCCCGTCCCCGTCGGCTCGAACCTGCGCCTCGGCGCCACCCTGGACTCGGTCGAGGACCTGGGCGGCGGTTGGTCCCAGATCTCGATGACGTTCACGTTCGAGGTCGAGGGTGCGCCCAAGCCGTCGTGCGTGTCGGAGATCATCTTCCGCTACGCGGAGTGAGCTGAGCGCTCCTCCGCCCGCCCTGTCGACCTCAGCGGTGCCGATCGGCACCGCTGGCGTCGACGGAGCAAACGGCACGACGAGACCTCGCCCTCAGCCCCGGAGCACTCAGCCCCGGAACTCAGGGACGACCTCGGTCCCGAGCAGCCGCAGCGTGGTGTCGTCGGGGTAGTCCGAGCACCACGGGACCAGGCCACCGCACCCGAGGGCGCGGTACTCGGCGATCTTCTCGCAGACCTGCTCCGGGGTGCCCACCAGGTTGCCGGCGCGCCACGAGTCGAACGGCTCGCCCCAGAAGCTGCGGCTGCCGCCGGCGACGATCTCGTCCTCCGTCGCCCGGATGTGCACCTCGGGCGACCACGTCATGGTGATCTCGTCGGGGTCCCGACCCACCTCCGCGCAGTGCCGGCGCAGCACGTCGCGCTTGTGGGCCCACTCCTCCGGCGAGCCGCCGAAGTTGGAGCGGTCGGCGTGCCGGGCGACGACCCGCAGCGTCAGCTGCTCTCCCCCTCCACCGATCCAGATCGGCGGATGCGGGTCCTGCAGCGGCTTGGGGTCGCACTGGGCGCCCTCGACCTGGACGAAGCGCCCCTCGTAGGTGGTGTCGGGCTGGGTCCACATCGCCGTGACGACCTCGACCGTCTCCCGGAGGAAGCGGATGCGGTCCTTGGCCGGCGGGAAGTCGTAGCCGTACGCCCGGTACTCCTGGTCGTACCAGCCCGCACCGATGCCGAAGTCGAGACGACCGCCGGAGATGACGTCGATCGTCGAGGTGATCTTGGCCACCAGCGCCGGGTTCCGGTACGAGGCGCAGCTCACCATCTGACCGAGCCGGATCGTCGACGTCGACGCCGCGAGCGCCGAGATGGTCGCCCAGCACTCGAACACCGCCTCGTGCGCGGGCACCGGGACGTTGTGGACGTGGTCGTAGACCCACACGGAGTCGAAGCCGAGCTCCTCCGCGAGCTGTGCCGTGCGCACGGTCGCGGCCCACTTGTCCCGCGGGTCTGCGATGCCGGCCAGCTCCGTCTTCCAACCCTGTGGCGCGAACACTCCGAAGATCATCCTGAGGACCTTATGACCACCGGCGGGGGCCGGGTCGGCCACCCACCACCTCGCCCGTACAGTGGCCCGATGCCGCGGACCGACCACGCCGACGCCGCGACGCACCGGTCCCGCACCGCGCCGCTGGCCGTCGTCGCCGTGATCCTCTCGGCCCTCCTCGTCGCGGCGTGCGGCGAGTCCTCCACGTCCACCGACGGACCCCGCCTCGCCTCGCCCGTGCGACCCTCGTCGGACTCCACCACATCGGTGCCGGGCGAGCCGGGGTCCGGTGCGCCGGCGGAGGTCGCCGGTCTCCCGGCGGGTTGGGCGCCCGAGCCTCTGCAGTGGGCGGGCTGCGAGGACGGACCGGACCGCCTCGAGTGCGCCACGCTGCGAGTGCCCCTCGACTGG
>JAEYSR010000257.1 GCA_023434535.1 Actinomycetes bacterium | reverse complement strand
GAGCGCCACCGCGTCGTCGGTGTCGGGGATCCCGGCCGAGACCGTCACGCCACAGATCGGCGCGCCGGAGCGACGGGCCTTCTGCACGAGCCGGTCGCGCCCGAGGTGCAGGCCCCAGAGGTACGGGTCCAGGTGCAGCGCGTTGAACACCACCTCGTGGCCGGGCCGCAGCCTCTCGCCGAGGTCCTCGAGACGCTCGGCCAGGATCTCGGCGGTCACCTGCCCGCCACCGGCCAGCTCTGCGACGTGCCCGCCGTTCGCCGCTGCCGCCACGATCGCGGCGTCGACCGTGGTCGGGGTCATGCCGGCGAGGACCACGGGTGAGCGCCCGGTCCACTCCGTGTGGCGGGTGTGGAGCCGTGTCCCTCCGTCCGCAGTCGTCCGGATCCGGGGCCGCAGCTCGGAGTAGCGGTGAGGGCGCTCCGGACGCTCGTCGGCGAGCGACAGGGCCCGGATCCGGGAGGTGTCGCCGAGCGCCAGCACGATCGCCCCGGTGCCGCGGAGGCTCCGCTCGGTCATGCGGGCCGTGACGACGGACGGCCCGGGGTCCACCACCACGAGTCCGTCGTCGTCGGAACCGTCGGTCATGAGCGAGACCGCGGCGTCGGCCCAGCGGACGGGGTGGACGCAGAGAGACTCGACCAGTCGTCCGGTCAGGTCGCCGCCGGTCAGGCGTGCGCCGTCACGGGGATCGACGAGCGGCACGACCAGGTCGCCGTCGAGGGCGATCCCGGCCTGCTCGAGACGTGCGACGGCCCGGCCGGTGACCTCGGCGAGCGCCACGTGGTGGAAGGGCACGGGCGACGTGAGGGCCTCGGTCCGCACGTCCGCTCCGGTGGTGCGGCGCCACGCGGCCAGGTCCTCGGGACGTCCGCTCAGCACGAACCGGTCCCAGCTGTTCTGCAGCGCGATCGCGACCGGTGCCGCGCGCGCTGGACCGTCGGGAGCGAGCAGGCCGGCGAGGGCGGGTTCGGTGATCCCGGCCACCGCGACCATCGGCGCGGCCTCGACGTCGGCACCGGAGACGTCGGGCCCGACGGGCGCCACCGACCACGGATGCGCCGCGACCTCCTCGCCGGTGACGGCGAGGGCCAGCAGGACGTCGGCCGCGTCGGCGGGGCTCACCTCGAGCCCGTGGCGGGCGACGGCCCATCCGGTCAGGAGGCCCGAGCTGTGGCCGGTGACCACGGCGAGACCGCGCCCCACGTCCAGACCCGCTGCGACGAGAGCCCGCGAGGCGGCGAGCTGCGCCAGCGTCGTCCCGGCGAGCCGGGCCGGGGCCGTGGCGGTCCAGAGGGGAGGCGCTGCGGGCGGCCCGTCCGCCGGGACGGGATCGGCGCCTGGGAGCCAGTCGAGGGCGGCGTCGGGGCCGAGGGCCAGGGTGGGGGAGAGCTCCGGTCGTCGGGACAGGCGCTCGGCCAGCTCCCGCAGCGTCTCCTCGACCCAGGCCCGGACCTCAGGCCGCCCGGCCACGGCCCGTCCGAGGCCGCCCCACCAGTCCGGGTCCTGGCCCGAGAGCGTGAGGGCGCCCCGGGTGCGACCGTCGACGAGGTCCGCACCGACCGAACCCGCTTCGAAGAACATGACGACTCCCTCATGATTGATTGCCAGCTACGACTACCGCGGCGCGGCGATCGTTACAACTGAACATGAGGAATTCGTCGGAAATGTTCCGAACCGTGTTCGGGGCCCGGGACTCAGCCGAGGTCGACGATCCCGACCGTCGGCGGGACGCCGAAGCGGATCTGGGGCGCATGTCCACGCTCCATCCCGATGCCGGGCGAGACGTAGATCTGGTTCCCGTCGACGCGGTGGAGGCCGCCCGCGGCGACGTCCCGCGGGACGGCCGTGAGCGTCAGGAGCGGACCGACGACCGGCAGCGAGACCTGGCCCCCGTGGGTGTGTCCGGCGACGGTCAGGTCGATGTCCGCCTCGTCGGGGAGCCCGAGGACGGTGTCGGGTCGGTGCGACAGGAGGATCCGGACCGTGCCGGGATCCTGGGCCATCAGCTCGTCCTTGACCCGGACCGCCGACGGGCTGTCGTAGTCGAGGGCGGTGCCGCCGATGGCCACCGTCCGGTCGCCGACGGTGGTGGTGGCCACCTCGTCGTCGAGCAGGGTCATCCCGTCGGGGCGCACGAGGGCCAGGTGCTCGGCGGTCTCGACGTCGCCGCCGACCAGGTACACCCCACCCGGCGCGTGGAGCTCGGACAGGAGCTGCTTCATGGCCGGTGCCGCGTCCCGGACCTGGTCCATGTCGCCCTGCAGCACGTCGCCGGGCAGCAGCACGATGTCCGGCTCGGCGGCCATGGCCTCTCGCACGGCCCGTCGCTCGAGGTCGCCGACGGCGGTGGTCTGGATGTCGGAGAGGACGGCGATGCGGATCGTGTCCCGGCCCGATCGCTCCGAGGGCAGCGCGGCGTCGACCGTCTGGACCCGCAGGCGGAACGGTGCGACGTGGGTGGCGTAGAAGCCGACCAGAGCCGGCACCAGGAGGACCGCTCCGACCGCCATCACCGGGCGCCTCGACGCCCTCGCGCCGCTCACGGCCTCGGTGACCAGGATGCCGACGCCCAGAAGGGGGATGCTCAGCACGCCGGCCAGGTACCAACCGTGGATCACCCCGAACGTCCCGAGGCCCACGAACAGCCCTGCGACGGTGGTCAGGAACGCGGACACGAGCACCACGCCGACGGCGGCGACGACGCCGAGCAGCGGTCGGGCGCGTCGCGACACGACCCACGTGGCGTAGCCCACCCCGGCCCACACGATGGCCAGGGCCGTCAACCCCAGCGTCACCTCCCTCACGGTCTCCAGTGTGGTGCACGGGCGTTGCCCCGCGACGTCGCCGTCCGGGGAGGTGGGTCGGCCGTGAGCCACCCATCGGAGGTCGGTTCGATGTCCGATCGGACATCTCTGGCGCCCTTCCGGACATGGGTGGGTGAACTCGCTCAGCCGCGTCGGTGGTCGGTCCGATGCGGGCGGGACACCTCCGGAAGGAACCGACAGTGCAGGCGACGCAGAACCCACCCGACCCGACGCAGCGGAGCGCGAGCCCGCAGCGACCGGCGCCCCACCGTCTCCGACGGACGCTGGCCCGGGCCGCCGCCGTGGTGGTCGTGGCGCTGCTGGGCGTCCTCCTCGCCCCGGCCACCGCCGGAGCGGCCCCGCTGCCCGGCGTCACGATGGCCGTCTCCTACGCGGGCACCCAGGCCACCTCGATCTCGCTGCCCGTGGGGGCCGACTTCGAGTACCTCGTCAACTACACCTGCGCCACCGAGCCGTGCGTCGACTACCGGATCTCGATCCCGTTCCCGGCCGGCGTGGTGATCGGGAACCCGAGCTACGGCAGCGACATCGTCGGGCTGAGCCGGACCGGTGATGTCAACTCCGGCACCACACTCGTCTTCACGATGGCCAGCTCCATCCCGCCGGGGACCTCGGGCCAGTTCACGATCCCGGCATCGACCCCGGCCTTCTCCACCGTGGACAACTCGGCGTTCTCCGCCGTCGCCACGATGTCGTCCACCGTGGGTGGTGCTCCGACGTCGACGAGCGCACCCGTGGTCGTCACGGCACGGGCCGACGTGGAGCTGCGCTCCCTCGCCGAGTACCTGAGCGGCGGCGTCGTGGACGACGTGAGTCGCTACCGGGCCTCGACGTGCCTCGACCTCGTGCTGCCGTCCAACGTCTGGGGTCTGCTCGGGACCGAGCCGGCCTCGACCCTCGTCGTGACCCTTCCGGCCGGCGCCGTCGTCCTGGCCAGCCCCGGCGGCACCTTCGCAGCCGGCGTCGGTGGATCGCCCGACACCATCACCTACACCGTCGGAGCCCGGACGAGCCTGGGGTGCGGCGGCTACGACATCACCGTCCGCTACCCGGCCTCCGACCCGGCCAACACGGTGGGCGCGTCCAAGAACCTCGGGGTGTCCTGGGACGCGGCCGAGCTGGGCAAGTCGGTGGCGACCTACACCCACAGCGTCTCGCACGTCCTGACGGCACCGGCCACCCAGCCCTCGGTGCCGCAGCTGTTCAGCGCGGGGTTGAACACGCCCCGCGCCTACGGGAGCGCCCCGGTCAAGAAGGCCGCGGTCGACGACACCGTGACGATGGGGACGGCGATGAACAACACCGGGACCACCTCGTGGAGCTCGGCCGTCGTGGAGTACCCGATCCCTGGTTCGGTGCGCCTGAACTCGATCGGTGCCGCCAACAACGGCGCGTCGCCCGGCGTCCTCGAGGTCATGACCACCTGTGGGCCCGACCGCACCGACGGGACCGGCGACGACGGGACCTGGGAGGTCGCCGCCAACATCGGCGCCGGCTCCGGAACCAGCTTCGACCCCGACGGCACCTGGCCCTCCTCGGCCGCCGGGCTGGGCGCCGCGTGCCACGTCGTCAGCGTCCGGCTCACGTTGGCCGACGTCTGGCCGGGCACCCAGTCCTACCCGCTCAACATGGCCGGCATCGTCCAGGCGGTCGGCCGTGACGGGTCGGTCACGAACCCGGGAGACCTGATCGAGACCACGCCGACCCTCGACGTGACCACCCCGGCCGGGTCGACGAGCGCGACCTCGCCGCAGGACGCGCAGATCGACATGCCGCAGTCGACGCTCTCGCCGCGCGCCGGTGACGCCGGGACCCTCGCTCCCGGCGTCACCGAGGGCGACATGGCGTTCAGCTTCGGCAACTCCGGCGCCCGGCTCCAGGACCCGGTCGTGACCTTGCTCGTCCCGGAGCACGTCAGCATCCTCAGCTGGACGTCGTCCGGATCGGGCTGGACGCCGCCGACGCCCACGCTCACGCAGATCCCCGGATGGGCCGGATCCACCTCGACCCTCTACCGGTTCACCTTCCCCGCCGGCACGGCGATGCCCCGCAACACCGGGTTCCGGATCGACTACCGCGCCGCCCTCGACGAGTTCGCCTACGGCAACCTGCGCATCGCCGGCCGTGCCGACAGCGCGGTGACCTCCGTCCTGTGCGACTACGACTTCTTCGGCGCCGGCATCGACACCGACGACATGGACGGCGACGGCAACACCACGGAGAACCGCTGCCGCTGGGACGGCAGCATCGCTCCCAACCCGGCCGCGTCGGCCGCGCTGGTCACCCAGATCAAGGGCTCGTGGGACCCGTCGTTCGTCTCGGGACCGGCGACCGGCAACAGCACCCCGGGCTCCGCGGACACCTACCGGGTGACCGTGAAGAACAACGGCCGGATCGAGCTGACGGACGTCAACCTGGTCGACAAGCTGCCGCGGCCGGGCGACACCGACATCCTCACCACCGCCCAGCGCAACCCGGCGACCGCGACGTTCCCCGTCGTGCTCCGGGGTGCTCCGAGCGTGCCGACCCTGACCACCGCCCCGACCGTGTACTGGTCCACGGCGCTCGACGCCTGCCAGCCCGAGCTCGGGTACAACCCCTCCGGCTGCACCGCGCCGGCCTGGACCGACTGGTCGGCGACGCCGCCGAGCGACCTGAGCGCGGTCACGATGATCCGGGTGGACTTCGGGTCCAACGTGCTCAAGCCGGGCTTCAGCTACTCGATCGACCTCCCGGTCACGACGCCGACCACGGGTGCGACCGAGGCCGAGTTCGCCGAGGTCAACCCCGACCCGCTCAACCAGCCGAGCGAGCAGGCCACCAACTCCGCGGCGTTCCGGGCCCGACGGGCGGACAACTCCTCGCTCCTGAACGCGGCCGAGCCGCCCGGCGTGACTCTGGAGATGCCGGGCGCCGCGGGGCCGATCGGTCCGGCTCCCACACCGTCGCCGATCACGACCAGCGGCATCGGGACCGCCGAGCACACCGCCACCGTGACCCCTCCGAGCGGCGGGTCGGTCCACCTGCTCGACGGCACGACCCCGGTCACCACGCTGAGCGTGCCCGGCGTCGGCACGTACCGGGTGATGCCCGGCACGGGGGCGCTCAGCTTCGAGCCGGAGCTCGGCTTCGACGGCACGGCACCCACGGTGGCCTACCGCGTCACCGACGTCTTCGGACAGACCGGCGACAACACGTGGATCGCGACAGTCACCACCCCGCCCGGTCCCCTGGCGGCCCCCCTGAGCTCCACCGCGTTGATCGGGGTCACCCAGACGGTGGCCGTGACCGTGCCGACCGGAGGGTCGCTGCGGCTCCTCGACGGGTCGACGCCGGTCACCACGCTCAGCGTGCCGTCCGTCGGCACCTACCGGGTGGTGGGCACGGACCTCACCTTCGAGCCGGCGTTCGGCTACCACGGCACCCCGCCGACGGTCGACTACCGCGTGGCCGACGCGTACGGCCAGAGCTCCGACAGCACCTACGCCGTGTCCGTGACGCTCGTGCCGCTGAGTGCGTCGACCCTCTCCTCGACCGGCGTCGGCACCGCTCCGCAGCACGCGGACGCGACGGTGCCGACCGGCGGGTCCGTCACGCTCCTGGACGGCAGCACCGCGGTGACGTCGCTGGTCGTGCCCGGCGAGGGCACCCACGTGCTCGACCCGACCACCGGTCGGATCACCTTCACCCCGGAGCTCGGCTTCCTCGGCGCCGCGACGCCGGTGGCGTACCGCGTCACCGATGTGCACGGTCAGACCGCGTCGAGCACCTACGTGCCGACGGTCCTGCCGCCTGCGCCGCCGACGGCGCCGTCGCTGAGCTCGACCTCCACGCCCGACGCACCGTCCGCCCCGCAGACGGTCACCGTCCCGACGATCCCGACCGGCGGCACGGTCCGGCTCGTCGACGGCGCCGGACAGCCGGCGACGACGGTCGTCGTGCCGGGCCAGGGGACCTTCGTTCTCGACCCCCTCACCGGAGCGATCACCTTCACGCCGCTGCCCGACTTCCGGGGCCCGGTCACCCCGGTGCCGATCCGCATCACCGACGCCTACGGGCAGGACGCGACGGGCAGCTACACGCCGGCCATCGCCCGACGACCGGTCGCGACCGCCGCACCCCGGGGCAGCACGGGGACGGGCCGCTCGGTCCCGTCGATCACCGTGCCGGTGCCCGCCGGGGGATCGGTGCGCCTGCTCGACCTCTCGGGCAACCCGGTCGAGGAGGTGACCATCGCCGGGCAGGGCACCTACCGGATCGACACCGCCACCGGAGCGATCACGTTCACGCCGGTCGCCGGGTTCGTCGGCA
This sequence comes from Actinomycetes bacterium, assembly GCA_023434535.1. Classification (GTDB taxonomy): domain Bacteria; phylum Actinomycetota; class Acidimicrobiia; order Acidimicrobiales; family Microtrichaceae; genus Dermatobacter. The sequence continues at coordinate 13,793 of JAEYSR010000257.1, read as the reverse complement.
CGCCGTCGCCGGTCAGCTACGTGGTCAGCGACGCGGTCGGCGACCAGACCGTCGGGACGTTCCAGCCGACGGTCGTGGCGGACGAGACGGCCGAGGCCGGAGCACAGGGCGGTCCGTCGCCGGCGTCGCTGGCCCTGACGGGAACGGGGATCGCGCTCCTGCTCGCACTCGGCTCGACGTCGCTGCTGCTCGGCCTCGTGCTGGTCCTCACGCGGCCTCGACGGACCGTGGCCGTCGTTCGGGAGAGCTGAGCCGTTCGGGAGAGCTGAGCCGTCCGGGGGAGCTGAGCCGTCCGGGAGAGCCCGAGCCGCCGGGGGCAACCGAGCCGCGGGCTAACCTGTATGGTTCGCCCGCCGGCGGTTGCCGGTGAACACAACACGTCCCCGTGCGGGGGAAGCCGGTCGAAACCCGGCGCTGTCCCGCAACCGTAGGTGTCGGACCAGGAGCACGCTCCCGGGCCGTCACGAGTCGGAATGCCCGTTCGGGGGCGATCAGCTCAACAACATCCGTCGAGGACTGCGGAGATGGGCTCGGATCGTGGGGTCGACCCCCGTGGGCACGCACGTCACGTGCACCCACGGTCGTCCGCCGCTCGTTGCGGGACTGCGTTCGCCGTCCTCGCCAACGAAAGGCGATGCATGTCTCCCACGAGGCTGACCACGTCGGGCGCGCTCCGGTCGAGGGCGTTCCCGGCACACCCGCTCCTGGCCCTCCCTCTCCTGGCGGTGGCGCTGGTGATCGGGGCCTGCGCCCCGCAACCGGCCGACCCCGGACCGACCACCACCAGCAGCACGACGACCACCAGCAGCACCACGCTGCCGGACCCGCCGTGCGAGGTTCCCACCGCCCCGGTCCTCAGCGTCATCGACGACGACGAGGTCCTGCCGTTCACCATCCCGGGCGGCGGACCGATCGAGGTAGCCGTCCTCGATGCCGCGGCGGACCCGTCCACCGCAGTCTTCTCGCCCGAGGACTCGCTGGCCCTCCTCGGGCTGTCGGGCCCGACCCGCGTCCTCGCCCGCTCGGGCGCTGACGACTGCGCCGTGGACGACGTCTTCGACGCCGCGTACGACGTGCGGCCGACCTACACCGGTCGTCCCGACCTGGCCGGAAGCACGTCGGCCGCGGTCCAGGGCACCAGTCCGGCGCTGGTCGGGTGGGCCACCGGCTTCACGGACTACGTCCCCGGCGCCGATGTCACCGCAGGGTTCCAGACGCCCGACAACGCGGTTGGTCCCTACTCGACGTCCGTCGTGGTCCTCGGCAACGGCGGTCGGATCACGATGACCTTCGACACCCCCATCGTCGACGGCGCCGGCGACGACCTCGCGGTCTTCGAGAACGGCTTCACCGGCACCGGCGAGCAGCTCTTCACCGAGCTCGCCTACGTCGAGGTCTCGAGCAACGGCACCGACTTCGTCCGCTTCGACTCGGCGAGTCGTCAGCCCACCGCCGTCGGGGCGTTCGGCTTCCAGGACCCGCGGCTCCTGGGCGGGCTCGCGGGCAAGGACCCGGGCGGCTGGGGCACGGTCTTCGACCTGTCCGCGCTGGCCAACTCGCCGGCCGTCCGCAGCGGCGCCGTCGACCTCACCGACATCCGCTACGTCCGACTCGTCGACGTGGTCGGCGCCTCGGACTACCCGGCTCCCGGCGACACCTACCTGGACAGCTTCGGCCGTCAGATCTTCGACGCCCACAAGACCACCGGCAGCGGTGGCTTCGACCTGCGTGCCGTCGGCGCGCTGCACCAGGCCGCCGCGCCCGGCACGGACTGAGGGGGCGTCGTGATCGCTCGTCGTCGCGGCGTCCTCGCCGCTCTCGCGCTGCTCGCAGCTCTCACCGCCGCCGGATGCACGCCGCTGCCCGATGGCGGCACCCCGTCGTCCACCGCGTCCACGACCCCTCCGACCTACGTCGACGGCCGGTGCCTCGGCACGGAGGGCGTGACGGTCGTGGTCGACTTCGCCGAGTTCGGTGGTGGGGTCACCGTGCGCTGCGCGCTCGGATCCCCGTCCACGGGGTTCGCCGCGCTCGCCGCCGCCGGAATGGCACCGGACGCAGGTGAGAACCCCGGCACGGTGTGCCAGCTGCAGGGCCTGCCCACCCAGGGCCACCCGTACTGCTGGTCCACCGGGGGCTACTGGTCCTACTGGCGTTCGCCGGTGGCCGGGCCCGTGTGGGCGTTCAGCGACTGGGGACCCGCGTCGGGTCCGGCGCTGACGCCGGGTGCGGTCGAGGGGTGGCGCTTCGCTCCCTTCGCCGCCGGCGCGGCCCAGCCGCCGCGGGTCGGCACGTCGGGGCCCGTCGTGCCCTGAGGCCCGGGTCAGGTGGTCGGGTCGGTGAGCCCGGCGGTCACGGCGACCGCCGCGGCCTCGGCCCGGCCCCTGACGCCCAGCTTGCGGTAGATCGACACCGTGTCGGCCCGGATCGTCGACGCGCTGAACGCCAGCTCCTCGCCGATCGCCGCGTTCGTGGAGCCCCGTGCGATGAGCCTCAGCACGTCGAGCTCGCGCTCGGAGAGCTCGGCCAGGCCGGGGATCGCCGCCGGCGGGCGTCGAGGAGGGGCGGCCGCCGCAGCGGGCGTCCCGTCGGAGACGGCGGCGCGCACCCGGGCGATCCGGGAGGCCGACCGGACGTCGCCGAGGGTCCGGACGGTCGCGTCCGCGTCGCGCAGCAGCTCGTCGGCGGAGGTCGGCCCGGCGGCGACGAGGGCGAGCTCGGCGAGGGCGAGGTCGACCGGACCGTGGCACCACCAACCGCTCGAGTCGACGGCGACGTGGCCCCGCCACGGCTCCAGGAGGTCGCGCAGCTCGCCGGCCATCTCCACGTCGTCGGACAGCGACGTGGCGCGGGCCAGGAGGGTGAGGCAGAGCAGGTAGCTGGACTCCGCGTCGAGGCGCCGTCGGACCGTGCGCACCTCGGCCCGGGCCCGCTCGACATCGCCGAGCCGGGCGGCCATCACCGCGACGGTGGACCGGGCGATCGGGCTGTCGAGCACGGCGTCGTCGGTGGGGAGCAGGAAGGTGGCCAGCTCGTCGAGGTCGTCGGTGTCGAGCACGATCTCGGCGGCGAGGAGGATCTCGGCGGCGACCCACCCGGGGAGGTCGTGGTCGGAGCCGATCTCGAAGGCGGCGCCGCGGTGCCGCAGCGCCGTCTCCACGTCGCCGTCGATGAGCGCGCTGCCGGCCGCGACGGTCTCGGCCCACCAGCGGAGGCGGGGGTTGCCGTCCGTCTCGGCGGCCCACCGGAGAGTGGCGACGCTGCGCTCGTGGCCGGCGCGGTCGCCCGCCTCGAGGCAGTCCACCGCGAGCGACGCGGCCGAATCGGCCAGGCGGTCGTGGTCGAGCAGGAGCTGGGAGAGGTCGACCGCCTCCCGCGACACGTCGATGCGACGGGAGAGGAACTCGGGGCTGCGGTGGGTGCTGCGCCAGCCGACCAGGGCGATCAACCGGTCGCGGTCGCGGCGACCGTGGCTGAGGTCCAGCGCGGTGTCGGCCAGGGGCTGGGCCACGGTGGAGCGGGTCACCCACGCGATCTGCTGGTCGGGGTCCGACGACACGGGGATGCGCATCTCGACCATGGCCCGGGCCGCCAGGATCGCCGCCGACCTGCCGCCGTCGTCCATGCGATCGGCCAGGTCCAGCAGAGCGGCGGTGCGGCGGTCGCCGGCGCGCCAGTCGGGCGGGAACGCGGAGCCGACGGCGGCGTCCACGACGAGGTCTGCGTCGCCGGCGAGCTCGGCGATGGCGACGACCTCGCTCAGGAGGTCCCGGGCCTCACCGATCCGGCCGAGGGAGCGCGTGGCCCGCGCGAGGTCGAGCAGGAGTCGGGCCCGCTCCACGTCGGGCTCGGTGCCCGTGAGCTCGATCGCGATGCGCAGCATCTGCTCGGCGACGGTCTGGTCGCCGCCGGCCAGGGCCAGTCGGCCGGACGTCGCGGCCAGCCGGGCCAGCTCGGACTGGTCCACCGACGACGCCGCCCGGGCGTGCTCGACCACGGCGTCGACGTGACCCGGACCCTCGCGCATCAGGTGCAGCGCGGCGGCGGCGTGCACCGACGCGACGTCGTCGGGGGAGAGGGCCAGGATCAGCTCGTCCGCGGAGTCGACCGGCTCGTGGTCGGGCGTGAGGACCCCCTCGGCGACGGCCTCGTCGAGGGCCCGGGTCGCCGCGGCGGTCGACACCCCTGCGTACCTGACCAGGCCGGGCACGGTGAGGTCACCTGCGACCAGCCCGATCGCCACGATCTCGTTCCACGTCGCCCCACTGCGGGTGTGGGTCCAGTCTGCGGACACGCCGGTACGGCCCCCTTCGTCGTCGACCACGAGCCTAGGACCCTGAACCACGTTCAGGTCGATGTCCGATCGGACATCTGTCGAGGGTCGCATCGATCGCCCTCGGTCGGGCGCCATGGGTCAGGATGGAGTCACCGGGACGGGATCGACGTGCCCGGAGGTCGGAGGGACCCGTGATCGAGAAGGTGGGAAAGGGCGCGCTCTGGCTCGCGATGGCGGGGGTGGTGGTCGTGGCGGTGCTGGCCGCCACGCTCAACGTGCACTGGCTTTGGGCGGAGCTGGTGCTGGTTCCGGCGGTGATCGTCGGATGGTGGGACCTCGTCCAGACCCGCCACAGCATCCTCCGGAACTTCCCGATCCTGGGTCACTTCAGGTTCCTCCTCGAGGGCATGGGTGCGGAGCTGCACCAGTACCTGGTGGAGAGCAACACCGACGGTCGACCCTTCGACCGCGACACCAGGTCGCTCATCTACCGGCGAGCCAAGTCGGTCGCGGACAAGAAGCCGTTCGGCACCGAGCTGGACGTCTACGCCGAGGGCTACACGTGGCTCGCCCACTCGATCACGCCTCGACCCGTCCCGTCGGACCCGGTGGGCGAGCTGCGCATCACGGTCGGCGGCGACCGCTGCACCCAGCCGTACTCGCTCTCGGTGCTCAACATCTCGGCGATGAGCTTCGGGGCGTTGAGCGCCCGGGCGATCCACTCGATGAACCAGGGCGCGGCCGCCGGTCGCTTCGCCCACGACACCGGTGAGGGCGGCATCTCCCGCTACCACCGGGCGGGCGGTGGCGACCTCATCTGGCAGATCGGCACCGGCTACTTCGGGTGCCGGGCCGACGACGGGACCTTCGACGAGGACCTGTTCGCCGCGCAGGCGGTGGATCCGCAGGTCAAGATGATCGAGCTCAAGATGTCGCAGGGCGCCAAGCCCGGTCACGGCGGCATCCTGCCCGCGGCCAAGGTCACCGAGGAGATCGCCGAGGCCCGCAAGGTCCCGGTCGGCCAGGACGTGCTCTCGCCGACCTGGCACACGGCGTTCTCGGACCCGATCGGCATGATCCGGTTCCTCGACCGGCTGCGGGAGCTGTCGGGCGGCAAGCCCGTCGGGTTCAAGATCTGCATCGGCGACCCCCGCGAGTTCGCCTCGATCGTCAAGGCCATGATCGAGCTCGACACCTACCCCGACTTCGTGGTGGTCGACGGCGGGGAGGGCGGCACCGGTGCCGCCCCGCTCGAGTTCTCCGACTCGCTGGGCATGCCGCTGGTGGAGGGCCTGATGCTCGTGCAGAACGTGCTCACCGGCGCCGGCGTCCGGGATCGGATGAAGGTCGGGGCCAGCGGCAAGATGGTCACGGCGTCCGCGATCGCGCAGTCGATGGCGCTCGGCGCGGACTGGTGCAACACCGCTCGCGCCTTCATGATGTCGGTCGGCTGCATCCAGGCCCAGCAGTGCCACACCAACCAGTGCCCGGTCGGCGTGGCGACTCAGGACGAGCGCCTGCAACGTGCTCTGGTGGTGGAGGACAAGTCGGTCCGCGTGGAGCAGTTCCACCGCAACACCGTCGGAGCACTGGCCGAGATCGTGGCTGCCATGGGACTCGACCACCCGGGCCAGCTCGAACCGGACCACGTGGTGCGCCGGGTCAGCGAGTACGAGGTCCGGACCTTCGGCGAGATCCACCCGGTGATCCCGGCGGGCGCGCTGCTGGAGGGGACCGCCCCCGAGCGACTCCAGCGCATGTGGGACGCGGTCGGCACCGACGCCTTCCGCCCGGCCGTCGGCCGCCTGATGCACTGACCCGGCCCCCTCATCCGACCCAACCGGCGATTCTGACGAGAAGTCAGCACCGGAACGGTCGGGATTCCTCCGCGGAATCCGGCTCCGCGGCTCAGGTCAGCGGTGATCCGCGAACTCGACCGGCGCGTCGAAGGCGGCCTTGCGCACCGATCGTCGCAGCGTCACCAGGACCACCGGTCCGAGGAGGGCGATGGCGACGGCGTTCGTGATCGCCCGACCGGTGTCCCACCCGAACGTCGAGGTGGCCAGCGTGAAGAGGAAGAACCGGTGGAGGTTGGACCACACCGCGTCGCCCGCCACGAACGACAGGTCGGTGCCCACGCCGATCGAGTACGGCCAGAACCACATGTTCATCAGGAACCCGTACGCGTACGCGGAGAACGCCCCGAAGGCCGCCAGCATCGCGATCTCGGCCCCGCCCCGGACCTGCCGACCGCCGATCGAGTCGGGGAGGAGCCCCGCGCCGAGGCCGACCCAGGCCGCGGCCATCATCTGGAACGGGAGCCACGGTCCGACCCCACCGGTCAGGATGGCGGAGGCGAACATCGTCGTGCAGCCCAGCACGAACCCGAACCCCGGCCCGTAGACGCGCCCGGCCAGGACCAGCAGGAAGAACACCGTCTCGATGCCGGCCACCCCGGCGCTCATCGGGCGCAGCGCGGCGCCGACGGCGGCGAGCACCCCGAGCATCGCCAGCGCCTTGGTGTCGATCCCGCCGGAGTGCAGCTCCGACAGCACCACGGCGATCACGACGGGCAGCACCAGGGCGAACAGGAACGGCGCGTCGGAGTTGTGGCCCATCTCCTCGGGCGGCGACAGGAGCAGCGGCCACAGGAACATGGCGAGCCCCGTGAGCGAGGCGATGGTCAGCACCAGGGCGGGGCGGCTCCCGATGGCGAGGCCGCGGGCGCGGGGCGTGGTCGCGGCGCTCAGCACGGTGCCTCCGTGGGGACCGGGTGAGCCAGGGCGAGCGACCGCCGCACCTGATCGACGGTCAGCCAGCGCAGGGGCGCCAGCACCTTCGCGACCTGTGGCGCGAACGCAGGCGACGCGACTACCACGTCCGCGGTCGGTCCGTCGGCCACGACCTCGCCCTGGGCGACCACGACCACCCGGTGGGCGCAGGCCGCCACGAACTCCACGTCATGGGTCGAGACCATCACGGAGTGCCCGCTCGCCGCGAGCTCGTCCAGGATCGCGGTCAGCGCCGCCTTGGCCTGGTAGTCGAGCCCGCGGGTCGGCTCGTCGAGCAGCACGACCCGGGGCGTGGCGGTGAGCTGGATCGCCAGCACGAGCGACAGCCGCTGCCCCTCGGACAGGTCACGCGGATGGGTGTCGCGATCGATGCCCGGCACCAGGCGCTCGAGCAGCGCGTCGCAGGTCCCCGCCGGTCGGCCGGCGTCGACGTCGGCCTGCGCGCACTCCTCCGCCACGGTGGACAGGTACAGCAGGTCGCCCGGGGTCTGCGGAACCAGCCCGACGAGCTGACGGGCCCGGTCCGGCGCCAGGCCGGCGGTCTCCACGGGTGCCGCGTCGTCGGTCGACCGCACCGCCACCGACCCGCGCGACCTCGGGCCCGAGCCCTGCATGGCCCACATGAGCGACGACTTGCCGGAGCCGTTGCGTCCCATCAGCCCCACGATCTGGCCCTCGTGCAGGTCGAGGTCCACCTCCCGCACCGCGACGGTCCGGCCGTAGGTGACCACGACGTCGCGGGCCGACAGGACGGCCGGACCCGTCGGCGGGGCCTTGGGGAACGGCGGGGGGACGAGGGCGAGGCGCTCCCGCAGGGCCGGCGCCATCCGTCGGGCGTCGCGGACCGAGAGCGGGAGCGGCGACCATCCGGCTGCCCGTCCGAGCTCGACCACGGGCGGGGCGATGGACGACGTGGCCAGGACCTCCTGGGGAGGGCCGTCGGCGACGGTGCCGTCGCCGTGGAGGTACAGGACCCGATCCGCGTGCTGGGCGACGCGCTCGAGGCGGTGCTCGGCGACGACGACGGTCACGCCCAGGTCGTGCACCAGTCGTGTGATGGCGGCGAGCACGTCCTCGGCCGCCGTCGGGTCGAGCGCGGACGTGGGCTCGTCGAGGACCAGGACCCGCGGATGGGCGGTCAGGACCGAGCCGATCGCCACGCGCTGCTGCTGCCCGCCTGATAGCGCGCGCAGCGGTCGGTGGCGCAGCTCCGCGATGCCGAGCAGGTCGAGGGTCTCCTCGACGCGTGTGCGCATCACGTCGGGTGGCACCGCCAGCTGCTCCATGGCGTAGGCGAGCTCCTCCTCGACCGTGTCGGTCACGAAGCCGGCGAGCGGGTCCTGCCCGACGACCCCGATCACCTCGGCGAGCTCGCGCGGCGGGGACAGCGCAGTGTTGTGTCCGTCGACGGTGACCCGTCCGTGCAGGGTCCCGCCGGTGAAGTGCGGGACGAGCCCGTTGATGCAGCCGAGCAGCGTCGACTTGCCGGTGCCGGTGCGGCCGACGACCACGCACATCTCGCCCTCGGCGACCGAGATGTCCACGTCGTGGATCGTCGGGTTCGCCGCTCCGGGGTAGGTCACGCCGACCTTCTCGAAGCGGATGATCGGGTCCGGCGCCGGCATCACCGCGCCACCGTCCCTCGGAGGTCTCGGGCACGTTCGGCTCCGGTCGCTGCGGTGTCGACGGCCGCGGTCGTCGCGCGCAGGTCGATCCAGTCCCGCGCGTCGCCGACGCGCACCGGTGGGGGAGCGATCACCGAGGGCAACGTGCCGAGGAGGACGGCGATCGTCGGGACCAGCGGCAGCTGCGGCCACTGCAGCGGCTGCAGCGACGGGTTGAGCGCGTCGGGGTCCACCGACGACGTCACGAACAGCGCCGCGGCCACTGCGACACCGGTGAGAGCGACGCCCCACTCCGCCGCCCGCCACGGATCCGGGCGGTACCGCGTGCGGCGGATCCGGGAGCCGGAGACCACGAAGCCCGTGGTGGCCACGGCCAGTCCGACCACGAGCATCGGCAGCCCGAGAGCGCGTGGCGTCGTGCCGTCGAGCAGCCCGTAGGTCCCCACGCACACGCCGAGCATCCCGCCCACGACGAGTGCCCCGGTCAGGCGTCGGGCGCCGTGCGACGCACCGGCGGTCCGTCCGTAGCCGCGGGAGTCCATCGTTGCGGCCAGCAGCAGCGACCGGTCGAGTGCGTCGGTCATGATCGGAACGATCACCTGGCGGAACCACCGGGTGCGTCGGCCGACCTCGCCGCGGAGACGACGGGCCCGCGTCACCCGGCGTGCGCTCTCCACGAGCTGCGGTGCGACGGTCAGCGCGACGGTGATCGCGGAGCCCACCTCGTACAGGGCGCTGGGGACCGACTTGAGCAGTCGCTTGGGGTTGGCCAGCACGTTGGCCGCTCCGAGGCAGATGACCATGGTCGCCAGGCGGAGTCCGTCGTACAGCGCAGCGAGGATGCCCTCGAGGCTGACCGGGCCACCGAGTCGGATGCCCGCCGCGGCGTCGGGGAGCGGGATCTCCGGCAGGGTGAACAGCACGTGGGCTCCGTACTGTCCGTCGAGCAGCATCCGGAAGCCGACGCGGATGGCGATGATCACCAGGCCGAAGACCAGGTAGGCGGAGAACCCCGTGGCCCACGGCGCATCGGTGCGCCGGGCGGACACGACGAGCGCGACCACGGCCACGATGATGCCGAGCACGAGGGGGTTGGTCGTCCGGCTGGCGGCGGTGGCCATCCCGAGCGCCCAGATCCACCACGCCCCGGGGTGCAGGTCCCTCGGCAGGCGGACCCGCCGGGAGTGGGTGGCGGTGCGGGGCGGGGCCGCGAGGCTCGGCGCCGGGACGGCCGTCATGCCGGGTGGACCCGCCGCCGGACGACGATCGACGTCGCGGTGAGCGCGGCGATGAGCACGAGCGCGACGATCACGCCGGCGGGCGACGAGACCGGGTCGGTGGCGGCACCGGGCGCTCCCGCGTTGACGGCGATCTCCTCGCCGTCGGCGTCGAGGATCGTGTCCTCGGTGGACGGATCGCCGTCGGTGGCGGTCGCGGTCGCGGGGTCGGTGGCGACGGTCGTCTCGGGCGCGACCGTCGCATCGGGGACCGGCGCGGTCGTCCCGGGGTCGACGGCGCCCGTCGCCGGTGCGGCCGTGGTCGGTGTCGCGGTCCCGGGCGTCGATCCGCCGGTGCCGGGGTTCGTCGGCGCGGCCCCGCCGCCACCGCTGGGGACGCCGCCGTTGATGGCGGTCGGGGCACGGCCGTCGACGCGCGGGGGAGCGGTCGTGGGCGTCGGCGCGGGCGTGGCCGGCGGCGTCTTCGACGGGTCGCAGCCGGCGCCGTTCGTGGTCGGCGCGCCCGGGACCCGTGGCGGCGGTGCGTACCGGGGCGTCGCCGGGCTCGTGGAGGTCCGGTTGAGCGAGAACGACCAGCCCTCGACGGTGCCCTCGGGAGGGTTGCGGTTGCCGGCGCCGAAGGTGGAGTAGCACCAGGCCCCGCCGCGGTCCGCGATCCAGTACGACCAGTACGCAGACGCCGGCGAGGTGTTCTGGCAGGGGTCGCCGGCCGGCTTGCCGTCGATGCGGCAGAGGAAGCCGGGGAAGCGGACCGTCGGGCTCCACGGGATGGCGGTGGCGTCGAGCGCCTGGAACCCGGTGTCGACCGTCGAGTCGGTGCAGCGGACCCAGACCCCGCCGCCGAGCTCCTGGAAGTCGACGACGACCGTGACGCCGGCCGCCGTGGGACACGGGCCCTCGGTCCACGCCCCGGCGGCGGGCGTTCCCGGCGCGAACGGCAGGACCGCCGTCGTGGCTGCGGCCAGCAGGGCGACGGCCAGGACGAGCCGGGCGGCGCGGCGGACCGTCACGGGCGGCCCCGCCGCTCCGTCGTCGTCGACAGGACCGCGCCCAGGGCCAGGAGCAGGATCGCCGCGGTCAGGAGGGGGGCCGGGTCGCCGCCGGTGATCGCCAGTGCGCTCCCCGAACCGGAGGACGAGCCGCCCGACGTCCCGCCCGCCGAGTACGAGCCGCCGTCGATGTCGATCCCGGAGTCGACCAGCTGCTGGCCCTGGACCGACGCCGTCGTCGTCGACGCCGGGATCGAGCTGCTGGTCGTCGGGGTCGTGGTGCTCGTGGTGCTGGTCGGATCTGTCGTGGTGCTGGTGACCGTGGTGCTGGTCACCGTCGTGCTGGTGCCGGTCGGACCGGTCGAGGTCGTGGTCGGCGACGGGGCCAGCGGAGCGACGTCGACCGGTCCGTAGGGAGCGAGACCCAGGGCGAGGACCGCCTGCGAGGTCGTCCGTCGCCACTGGTCGCCGGTCTGGGTGGTGACGCCGTCGACCAGGGCGGCGCTCAGCGCGGTCGGGCCGTAGCCGATCGCCCCCACCTGACCCGCTGCGGGCGTTCCGCTCGCGTTCGCGGTGGTCAGCTGGCAGCAGCCGACGATCCACGCCGCGCCGAGGTCGGCGGCCTGCGTGCGGCCGGCGGCCCGCAGGTACTGGGAGATCAGGCCGGTGCTGTTGGCGTTCGCCCCGGCGGTGGGACCGGTTCCGGTGAAGGAGCCGTCGGCCGCCTGTCGGGCGAGGACCCAGGACGTGCCCCGGTCGAGTGCGGTGGCCACGTCGGTGCTGCGGGGCGAGACGGCCAGCAGCGCGGACAGCGCGAGAGCGGTCGCGTCGGTGTCGGCCTGGGCGTCGTCGGTGCAGCCGGCGGTCGCCAGGTAGTTGAGCCGGAAGCCTCCCGCCGGGCACTGCTGGGCCAGCAGGAAGGTGACCGACGGTGCCGGGATCCCGCCGGGCGTGAGCGCCAGTCCCAGCATGGACAGCGACTGGCCGAAGCCGTTCGACGCGTTCCAGGCGGGGTCGGGCACGTCATCGGAGAACCGGCCCGCCTGCGCGCCGGACGTCTCCATGAGCGAGCGCAGCTCGGCCTCGAGGTCGACGCCCTGCGCGGTGGCCGGGCGACCCATCGAGCGCAGGGCGAGGACCAGCTTGCCGGTGGCGCCGGCGTCGCGGACCGTCGCCCCGCCGGAGGACCAGGTGGTGAACGCTGCGGCGTTCGCCGTCAGGAGGTCGGTGGCCGTGACGGCGGCCGGGTCGGTCGCCCGGCCGGCGGACGTGAACGCCAGGACGGCATCGGCGGTCAGGCCCCAGTCGGTGCCGGCGCCGAAGGACGGCGGGAGCGATCCTCCGTTCGCGGCGAGCTGGCCCGCCAGCCAGTCGAGCGCCGGCTGGGCCTGCGGGGTGGGGACCGGCGCAGCGGCGCCCGCGCCGAGCCCGACGCCGACGGCCCCGATCGCCAGCCCTGCACAGCAGCTCGCCAGAGCGACCAGCCGCATGCGTCCGGCACGCCTCACCTTGGGCATCTCGCACCTCCTGGCCGATGGCCCTGGAGGTCCGCTCGGTGCGGAACGCCCGGGCTCCGGCATCCGCAGTCCACGACGGATTCCTCGAAGCTCGTCCGCTGAGTGGAGCGATCCGACTCGTCGACGACCCGTGCCCTGGGGCTGGTCGTCGACCCACGGTTGCGGGACAGTGCCGGCTTCTGACCGGCTTTCCTCGCACGCAGCGATCTGACTTGGTCGAGCGACCATCTGACCACCGGGGGCGAACGGCCCGCAAGCGGCTCGCCGGCCGGTCAGTCAGTCGAAGAGCGTCTGGCCGACGAAGCCGCCCTCGGGAGCGCCCGGCGGGATGGCGAACACGGCCGAGCCGATCGGCGTCGTCCACTCGTTCAGGAGGTCCAGGTCGGCCAGGCGCTGCTGCATCGGCACGAACTGGGTCTCGAGGTCGGCCTGGAACGCGGTGAAGATGTGGCCGGCGTCGGAGATGGCCGCCTCGTTCGGGCCCATCTCGTAGTTGTAGCCACGGCGGAAGATCTGGGTGCTCTCTGCGCCGCGCTTGTCGCCGCGGGCGCGGCGGATGTGGGCGAACTCGGCGATGACGGGGAACCCGACGGCCGTCGTGGCCTCGAAGTCGGGCTCGTCGCCCTCCTCCTGTCCGGTGAGCGGGGCGCCGTTGTCCATCCTGCGCCCGACGGCCTCCTCCCGGCCGTTGCGGTCCAGGCGGTCCCACTTGTCGAGCAGCATGGCGATGCGCCGGACCACCATCGTCGAGCCGCCGACGAGCCAGTCCTGCTCTGGTGGGCCGGTCCGCTCGTTCCGCCACACCACCCGGTCGAAGTCGGGCGTCCCCGGCACCGGGTTCACGGTGCCGTCGACCTGGCCCATGTGGTTGCGCGCCGTGGTGCCGGGCGCCTGCGACCCGTGCGCGTTGCGGACGCCGTTCTGGAACCACTTCACGACGCCGAACGACCTCGTGTCCTTGAGGAGCATGCGGGTGGTGTGGGCCACCGTCATCGGGTCGTCCGACGCCACCTGGAGCAGGAGGTCGCCGCCGTTCCAGCGCTCCTCCAGCTTGTCGATCGAGAACGCCGGGAGCGGACCGAGCCACGCCGGCACGGCATCGGCGCCCCGGGCGATGCGCACCACCTCGGGACCGAAGCCGAACGTCACCGTCAGTCGGGCTGGAGTGGACGCGAACTCGGGTTCCGAGTCGGCCAGGGCGTGCTGGCCCTGGGTCATGCGGGCGGCGTCGTCGCTGAGGATGCGCAGGAGCCGCTGGAGGTCCTCGGCCGTGGTCGAGCGGAACAGCGTGAGAGCGACGAGGGCCTCGTGGCTCTGCGGCGCCATCTCGATGCCGGCCTGGTGCACCCCGTAGAA
>JAEYSR010000231.1 GCA_023434535.1 Actinomycetes bacterium | reverse complement strand
GGCGCGCGGCCGTGGCGAGAGCGTGGACGAGAGGGTCGCTCCCTCCCTTGGTCATGCGCCACGCGATCGTGGCACCGGGAGCGACGCCAGCACCTGCACCGTCGGGGCTGCGACGGGACCGACGTGTCGCAGCGATGGCGCCGCCGGCCGCTGCTGCGCCGATCACCGCGATGCCGGCGATGACGGGCCAGCTCGACGAGCTGTCGTCCTCGAGTCCGGACGAGGCGATCTCGTCGCCGTCGGCCCGGTCGACAGTTGTGGTCGTCGTGGTCACGTCGTCCGCCGGAGCTGCGGAGGTCGACGTGGTCGCATCGACGGCAGGCTCGACTGGGGGAGCAGAGGTCGTCGGCGCGGGCTGAGTGGTGGTCGGGACGACGGCCCGTCGGGCGGACACCTCCTGGGGGAACACCGACGTGACCAGCGCGTAGCAGGCGTCGCCCGGACAGGTGGTCTGGGACATGTCCCGGTGGGCCGAGATCGTCGCGGCGTCCACCGAGGCGCCGGCCGGCCAGCGGTTGGAACCGAGCGAGGTGAACTGCACCCGGGCGCCCGGGTTGGTGTCGACGCCGTAGCGGTCCGCCAGCCACGCCAGCAGCGAGTACATGGAGGCCAGGGCCGGCTCCGGTGGCGGCGCAGCGTTGAAGTCACCGAGGAAGCAGCACAGCTGGCTGTAGCCCTGGTTCCCTCCGGTCGCAGAGCCTCGCACTGGTCCGTCGACGCTGCCGGTGCGGCCCTCGTAGATGGTGCCGAACTTGTCGACGAAGAAGTTGTAGGCCACGTCGGGCCAGCCCTTGGACGCCCCGGTGTGGAAGCCGTAGATGCTGCGCAGCAGTCCGACGACCTCGCCCTGGGAGTAGTCCGATCCGGGATCGGCGGTGTGGTGCACGAGCAGGTAGCGGACCTCCTCGGCGGGGATCTCGCCCTTCGGTCGGAGGTCGCCGCCCCACTTGGACCGGCGGACGATCGGGGGCTGGGTGGCGGTCCGGGTGTCGGGCGACGCTCCAGTGGTCGCCGGCAGGGCGAGGCCTCCGACGCCCGCGGCGATCAGCGGGAGGCGCAGGAACCCGGACAGAACGGAACGCCGGTCCGGGCCGGTCGACGGCTCGTCAACGGGTGGGGTCGTCCCAACGACCTCCGGGCAGTGCTCGCACATGTCGTCGCGTCGCCGGAACCGGCGGACCTCCCCCCTCTCCACTCGGTCGAGGCCTGCGTCGAACGGCTAGCGTACCGGCCGCGAGGGAGGGAATGAACATGGCGGTGGGACGCTTCGGCGTTGTTCCGAGGGTTGTGTTGACGTTGGTCGCGACGCTGGTGCTCACCGGCGTCGTGACCGCGGCAGGTGGGGCGTTCGCGTCCGATCCCGCCACGACGACCACCGCGGCCTCGACCACTACGACTACCACGGTGCCTTCGGCGAAGGTCCTTGGCGCTTTGCTCCTCTGCTTCGGCGACGAAGATCTCGCAGAGGTCGAGATCTCCACGATCGTCTCTTCGGTCCGGCTGTTGTCCCAGGTCACCGTTGCCAGCGACGACGTTCCTCAGGGATGCCGGCGCGAGATGACCTTCTGCACTGAAGGGCGTCCGGTTGATATCCCAGGCGGGGCATCTGTCCAGGAGGTCTCTGGAGCGGCTCGCATCGAGTCCACCGGCGAAGGTGAAAGCCAGATCGCCACGATCACGATCGTGAAGTCGGTCGAGAGCAGCTCGGACATCGTGACCCATCGGCTGGTCGTCAAGGGCACCGTCGGCTGCGACCCGCCCCGAGCCTCTTCGTCGTCCGGCCCGGCTCGCGCAACGACAACTACGAGCAGACCAACGACGACGGCGTCGTCGGATGTGCCGACGACGACCAGGACGCTGCAGACGGCGCCTCCGGGCAACGACGAGAGGCCAGAAGGCTCCCCCGATGCGCCCGACTCGTCGAGCGGGTCCGACGATCAGCCCGACCAGTCGACACAGGGCACGATCTGATGCGGCGCTCGGATGTGACGTGGATCGTGGTCGGCGGTGTGGTCGGCGTCGTCGTCGTGCTGGTCGGTCTGGCAGTCCTCGGGGTGGAGACCGCAGCGATCGGGCTGCTCCTCCCGCTGGCCGTGCTCGGCGGCGGACTCCTCTGGGCCGCGGACGGCGCTCGTGCTGCTGCGCTTGCCGACGGCACGCACACGGGATCCGAGACCACTCCGATCAGCCCCGCCGACCCGTCTGTGAGATCAGCCCCGCCGGTCGTCGTCTCCTCTCCCGACGCCGTGGACGCGCCGACGATCGTGCGCCCGGCGTCCGACGGCCAGGCCGAGTCGATCTCGGAGGCCGTCCGTGTGGAGGCGGCCCGGAGCTTCGACCTGGACGCGTTCCTGGTCGACGACCGGCCGGACCGCATCCAGTGCGCGCAGTGCGGGCGCTACTCGGCGCTCGTCGCCGCGGCGGGTCGCCAGGTGACCTGCGAGGACTGCGGCGCCACGCGGCCGCTGAGCGAGGTCCAGCCGGACACGCTCGTCAGAACGTTCGTCGTCCCGACGGAACCGGAACGACCGGAAGGCGCCGGGCCGGCCCCGACCTCGACAACACCCCCGACCCGCTCCCAAGGAGGCTGACGTGGCATACGAGAAGCGACTGGACCGGAGGAACCCGGGCTGCATCCTGTTCCTGGTCGACCAGTCCGGATCCATGGAGGAGCCCATCGCGGGTGAGCCCCGACCCAAGTCCGAGGTCGTGGCCGACGCGCTGAACGAGCTGCTCTACAACCTCGTCCTGCGCTGCGTGAAGGGCGAGTCGGAGAAGCCGCGCCACTACTACGACATCGGGATGATCGGATACGGCGCCACGGTCGGTCCGGGCTTCGGAGGCCACCTCGCCGGTCGGGACCTGGTCTCGATCGTCGACGTGGCGGACTACCCGCTCGAGGTCGTCGAGCGTGAGACCGTGTCGCTCCCGGGCGCCGGCGCCGATGCAGCCACCGTTCCCCGTCGTCAGAAGTTCCCCGTGTGGATCCGGCCCGCCGCCGGAGGCCTGACCCCGATGTGCGCGGCGATGGACCGGGCGGGTGGCGTGCTGGCCAGCTGGGTGCAGGCACACCCGGGGTCGTTCCCCCCGATCGTGTTCAACATCTCCGACGGCAACGCCACCGACGGCGACCCCCGCGTCTGGGCCCGGCGCCTGATGAGCCTGGGCACGCAGGACGGCAACGTCCTGCTGTTCAACCTCAACGTCTCCGCGCTCCCGGCTCAGACTCTGTACTTTCCCCATGATCCGGCGGTGCTCGACAACGACTACGCCCGGCTCCTCTTCGAGATGTCGAGCGTGCTGCCTCCGTTCATGGTCGAGGTCTGCCACCAGATGCAGATCCCGACGCCTCCGGGCGCTCGCGGCTTCGTGTACAACGCCGACAGCTCGGCCATGGTCCACTTCCTGCGGATCGGCTCGGACACCGCCAGTCCGACGGAGGTCCGATGATCGGTCCTCCGGTCGTCCGGGTGCTGCACCACCCCAAGTCGTCGCACTCCGAGGAGGAGTGGGAGGACGCCGCGGCCTACAGCGAGGCCCGAGGTGTTGTGGCCGTCGCCGATGGCGCTGCCACGTCCTACCGGGCGGCCCGCTGGAGCGCCGCGCTCGTCGAATCCTTCGTGGCAGGTGACGTCGCCATGACGCCCGACGGGTTCGGCGACTGGGTGGCGCAGCTCGGCGAGGTGTTCCAAGGGCGTTCCGTCGGCGTGTCCGACAGCGCGTCCTGGTACGCGTCGGACGCAAGTCGACGTGGCTCGTTCGCC
The DNA here is from genome assembly GCA_023434535.1 of Actinomycetes bacterium. Taxonomy (GTDB): domain Bacteria; phylum Actinomycetota; class Acidimicrobiia; order Acidimicrobiales; family Microtrichaceae; genus Dermatobacter. Next base: position 4,331 of record JAEYSR010000231.1, on the reverse strand, counting down.
ACGTTCTGCGGCCTCCGTCTCGACGACGGACGTGGTCCCGGGTACTCGGCCGTCCATGTCGGCGATGCGTGCATCTTCCACACGCGCGGCGACGCGCTGCTGTTCGCCAACCTGGATGACCCCGCCACGTTCGACGCCATGCCGGACCTCCTGTCGAGCGCCGACTATGACGGCGAGCGAGGTGTCGACAGCGCACGCTTCGTGCGTGGGGAGGTCGTCCCCGGCGACGTCATCTTCCTGGCCACCGACGCGCTCGGCGCGGCGATGCTGCGGCTCGCCCAGGCCGGCCAGGCCGTGTGGCGGTTCTTCGGATCCGTCGGTCAGGAGGGCTTCGGGCCGTTGGTCGAGGCGCTGCGGGAGTCCCTGGTCATGGAGGACGACGACGTGACGCTGTTGCGAGTCAGGTTCAGGGGGGTGTCGTGAGCCTCGCCGCCGGGTGGCCCACGGCCGTCGACTACACGGGAGCCGCGCAGGACCCCGAGCGCTGCTTCGTGGACCCGCGCCTGCAGCGGGCGCGGTTCGAGGAGAACCGCATGGGGATGCCGGTCGTCCGGTCCGGTCAGATGGCGGCGGTGCTGCCTGCCGAGATCGACGGCCAGAAGTACGCCGTCCGGCTCTTCACCACCCCGGTCGACCACTCCGCCCGGTACCGGTCGGTCAACGCCCACCTCGCGTCCCGGCCCGACACGCCGCTCGCCCATGCGGAGTGGATCGATCGAGCTGTCGCCGTGGGGGACGGCGTCTACCCGGCGGTCCTCATGCCGTGGATCGACGGAGTGCTCCTGTCGAGCCACGTCGACGACCTGGTCGAGGAGGAGCGGACCGCAGAGCTGCGTGACGTGGCTGCGGCGTGGGTGCACCTCGTCGGTTCGCTCCGGGCCGGGTCCGTCGTCCACGGCGACCTCCAGCACGGCAACGTGATGGTGACCACCGACGGGTCGCTGGTCCTGATCGACTACGACGGCGTCTGGGTCCCCGGCATGCCGACCGTGCTCAACGAGGCCGGTCAGCCCAACTACCAGCATCCGCAGCGGGCCGAGGTGTCGGAGGTGCTGGTCGAGGCCGACACGTTCGCCGCGTTCGTGATCTATGTGTCCCTTCTGGCCGTGGCGGCGGACCCCGACCTGTGGGACCGCTTCCACAGCGGCGAGAACCTGATCATCGTCCGGGAGGACTACGTCGAGGTCGGTCGGCGAGGTTCACCGCTCTGGACCGCGTTGGGCTCGAGCCCTGACCCAGATGTGGTCCGCCACGCCGAGACCTTGAGCGCCCTGTGCGCCACCGACCTGAGGACCCTGCCGCCGCTGCACGAGCTGGTCACGCAGGGAACCGCCGCGCTGCGCCCGGGGAGCGCCTACGTCCCCGACCGCGCCGGGCACCGCTCCGGAGGGAGCTGGTGGGACGGCGACGACGCCGAGCTCCAGGAACCCGAGCCGGATCCGCCTGCGGAGAACGCATGGCCAGGGCAGGGTGGCCTGGCCGATCTCGTCAGCGTGGCATTCGGTGCCGTACCGCAGGTGCCTCGCCAGGACGACCTGTACGACCGCATGCACGGCGAGGCCGACAAGGACGCCACCCTCATGAAGGTGGCGGTCGGCCTGCTGGTGACGGCGTTGCTGGTCGTCGCGGTCGCCGTGGCCGTGTACCTGATGTCGTAGCTGTCGCTGCGTCACGTCCGAGAGGGAGAGGAGCCCCGAGGTGTCCCAGTGGTGGAGCGACGACGGCGCGACGGCCGACGACCGACCGACGGTCGGAACCTCCGAGCCACCGGGCAGCGGACCCGTTCCCCCTCCGCCGATGGCGCCTGCCCAGCAGTCCCACCTGCCGCCGCCGCCCCAGCAGCTGTCGCCACCACCCCTGGCCCCCGGTGGGCACCACGTTCCAGCCCCTGGGGTCGTTCCTCCGGCCACCGCCGGCATCGGACCGGAGGCCGCCCCGGGATCGGCGCCCGGTCGGCGACCGCGTGTCGCCCTGGTGCTCGGCGGGGCGCTGGCGCTGATCGCGGTGCTCGCCGGTGCCTGGGTCGCCTACGGCTTCTTCAACCGCGGGGGTGCCGCGTCACCCGAGGCGGCGGTCGAGGCGTTGGCCAGCTCGCTGGAGTCCCAGGACCCGGCGCTGGCCGCGTCGGTCCTCAACCCGGCGGAGACCCGACTCCTCGCGGATCTCGTCGACGAGGTCGGCAGCGCCCGCGGCCGGGTCGATGCCGGGTCCAACGGCTCGAGCGTCGGCGGCACCCGGATCGAAGTCAAAGATCTTCGGCTCCGGTCCGAGGAGCTGGGACCCCGGTTGGCACGGGTGACGATCCGCTCCGCGGACGTCGAGGTCGCAGCCACGCGGTCGGGGCTCCCGCCGGCGGTCCGGACCGCCGCGTTCGAGATGGACGAGGGCGAGGTCCGATGGAACCTCGACGTGAACGACGTCGCAGGTGACGTGTCGGTGATCGTGGTGGAGGACGGTGGCTGGTACGTGTCGCCGGCCCTCACCGTGGCCGACCACGTGGTCGCCGATCGGGCCGAGTCAGACGGGTTCGAGGCCGATCCCGACTACGACGACTTCGGTGAGGTCGACACGTTCGACGAGGGTGCCGAGACGCCTGGGGAGGCGATCGACCTGCTGGCGGACGCCATCAGCTCCGGTGACCCGCGCGACATGGTGGCAGCACTTCCATCGGACCAGGGCCAGTTCGGCGTGGTCTACGGGGACGCTCTCGAGACGATCCTGACGACGAGCATCGACACGAGCGTGATGATGGACGGCTGGCTCTCCCTGGACGACGTCGACGTCGAGGAGGAGGACGGTCCCGATGGCACCACGCGCCTTCTGATCCGGAGCGCGACCGTCGCCGACAACTCTTCGGGCGACGTCTGGGTGGTGGACGGCGTCGACGTCTGCGCCGGTGGCTCGGACTGCGACAACAGCTGGAGCTCCGACGGCTCCGCCCTGCGACGGCTCGTCGAGGAGTCACTCGGAGGGTCCTTGAGCCTGATCGCCCGTCCGGTCGACGGCGGGTGGAAGATCGACCCCGTCGCCAGCATCCTGGACATGGCGACCCGAGTCGTTCGCTCCGCGGATGCCGACGTCGTCAGGTCGCTCCTGCGGTCCACGAGCGGAGATCCGACCGCCACGGCGCAGGTGGGTCAGACCTCGGAGGTCGAGCTGTCGACGGAGGGCTACGCCCTGGTCGAGGTCGCCACCACACCGGGTGCCGATTACGCGCTCCACGTGGGGTCCGACGACGGTTCGTCCGTGCCGGTGAACGTCGGGACCGTCGGCACAGCCGTGGAGGTCGACGAGCTGTGGACCGACAGCGGAACGGTCCATCGGTTCACCGCCGACAGCGAGAGCACGCGCATCGCTCTCGGTGGGCTCGACGAGTCCGCCACGTCGGCACGCCTGACGGTCGGTGAGATCACGACGGTCGACGCGGCGTTGTCGCAGGAGGTCCAGGGAACGCTGAGCGGTCCGCTCGCCCTGTACCGCGTGCCGGTCGACTCGGTCTCCGCCGATGCCGCCGGCGTGCGGCGGCTGATGCTGTCGGCCGTCGCCTCGGGCGGGGACGTGACGATGGAGGTCGTGGACGACGCCGGCGACGACAGCTGGGAGATCTACGGCGACGACATCGTCGTCGACGAGGAGGCGACGACCGCGACCCGGTCGGTCGAGACGGCCACTGCGCTGGTCGCGGTGATCGGTGATCCCGGTGCCGGCTACTCCTTCCGGCTCGACCCCGATCTGCGCGGCTTCACCGGTGGTCAGCTCGTCGGCCGCGTCACCGTCCCGGGCCAGACGTCTATCCAGGTGCCGTTGGACCTGGGATCGAGCGAGACCGGTGTGGAAGTCCTTGTGGAGTGGACTGCGAGCGCTGACATCGACGGCGTCCTGCTGATCGGCGGCGCGCGAGAAGACAGCGACACGGCCGTCCGCTTCGGTGGCGACTTCACGCTGGGTGGAACCGGCTCCGGCGCGGGGGCCGTCGAGCTGCGGAATCTGAGCTCCGTGCCCGTCGACGTGGACCTCGAACTGACCTTGGACCCCTGAGGAGGCCCAGATGCCCTGGTACAACGACGAACCTGATCCCGATCCCGCTCGGCCTGCGGCACCTCTGCCGCCATCGGCTCGGCCGCAGTCGGTCCCGCCCCCGGTCGTTCCTGGACCGCCGGCGGTGCCCGCATCCCCGCCCCCGGCGCCTTCTCTCCCTCCTCCACCCGTCCAGTCGCCGGGCCCGGCGACCGTTCGACCACCCGGGACCCTGCCTCCGCCGCCAGGCCAGGACGTCGCGGACGTCGTTGCTCCTCCAGTCCTGCCTCCGCCGCCGGGCCAGACCCCTGGAC
>JAEYSR010000175.1 GCA_023434535.1 Actinomycetes bacterium | reverse complement strand
CAGTCGGGCAGGTCGCCCGCGGCGGAGAGTCGGGGCCGGACGAACCGGGTCCAGACGAACCAGCACAGGGCGGCGACGATCGCCACGATGACCGCTCCCTGCAGGAGACCCACGTAGTCGCCGACCTGCTCCCAGCGGTCGCCCAGCAGGGCACCGGCGCCGATGAGGGCGAAGTTCCAGATCGCACTGCCGATCGCCGTGTAGAAGGTGAACTGCGGGAAGGGCATGCGCCGGAATCCGGCCGGGACCGACACCAGCGAGCGGACGAGCGGGACGCATCGGCCGATCAGGACGGCCGCTCCGGCCCGCTTGTCGAACCACACCTCCGCACGGTCGAGGTCGGCCTCCTTCACGCCGAACCAACGTCCCCGCTTGACCACGAAGGCGCGGAGGCGGTCGGGCCCGATCGCGCCGGAGATGCCGTACAGGATCCAGGAGCCTGCGACCGATCCCACTGTCGCGGCGAACACCATCCCGAGGAACGAGGCGTCCCCTCGACCGGCGACGAAGCCCGCCAGAGGCAGGACGACCTCGGACGGGACGGGCGGGAACAGGCTCTCCAGCGCGACGAGGACGGCGACGCCGACGTAACCGAGCGTCTCGATGATGTCGGTCACCCAGTCGGACAGGTCGTCGAGCACCGGAGGGTCCCCTTGCGTCGGCGGCCGCGCCGGCCGTCGGGGCTGCGGCGCGTGAACCGGGAACGGTAGGGAGGAGGTCCACGGTCCGGCCAGAACCGTCCTCGACCACATGAGGGGACCCTCAGGGACGGTTCGACCGCTCCCCGGCTCGTCGACGTGCGACGATCTGGTCGAAAGGGGTTGCACGTGACGATCACTCCGGATGACCGATGGGCCGCGGCCGAGCTGCTCGCCCGCTACGCCGAGCTCATGGACGCCGGCGACTTCGCCGGCGTCGGCGACCTCCTGTCGGACGCGCAGGTCGCCACCGCCGATGGCTCCGTCGTGGCGACCGGGGCGGCGGAGGTCCGGGCGCTGTACGAGGCCACCACCGTCCGCTTCGACGACGGCACGCCGCACTCGGCCCACGTGATCACGAACGTGATCGTCGAGCCGGTTCCGGCCGAGCAACACGGCGACGACGCAGCGGACGAGATGGAGGTCCGGTCGCGGTTCACGGTCCTGCAGGGGACGGAGCGGCTGGGCCTGCAGCCGGTGGTGGTCGGTCGCTACGTCGACCGCCTGCGCCGGATCGAGGGGCGGTGGCGCTTCGTCCACCGCACGATGATCCCGGAGCGCTGGGGCGACACGGCCGACCACCTGACCTTCGACCCGCGCTGATCCCGGACCGGCCTGGGTACCGTGGGCCGATGCGACGAGTCTTCGACGACGACGGTTTCGAGTTCGACCGCCTGGTCCTCCTCGGTTGGGCCTACCGGGGCCTGACCGACGCCGGTGAGCTGCTGGTGTCGTTCGACCGGGTGACCGACGGCGACGAGGCCAGCTGGGTCGACACGTTCACGGAGCTGGCGGAGCGGCTCGAGTCCGAGGCTGCCGCCAGCGCTGCGAAGGGTCGCACGCAGAGCGCACGGGCCACAGATCTGAGGGCCAGCAGCTACTACTCCACCGCAGCCGCTCATGCCGTCGGCTCCAAGGGGTCCGATGTCGCCACCGCACTCTGGGAGCGCCATCGCGCCGCGTGGGACCGCGCCGTCGCGGCGTTCGATCCGCCGGTCGAGCACCTGTCGATCCCGTACCACGACCCGACGTCGGACGCGGACGTCGACCTGCAGGGCTACTTCTTCTCCCCCTCCCCGACGGCTGCCGTCGACGGGCGGCGGCCCACCGTGATCATGACCAACGGCAGCGACGGGCCCGTGTGCGACATGTGGGCGGCCGGGGCGGCTGCGGCGGTCGAGCGGGGCTGGAACGCGATGACCTACGACGGGCCGGGCCAGGGCGCGGCCCTCTACCGGCAGGACCTCTACTTCCGCAGCGACTGGGAGGCCGTCCTCACACCGGTGGTCGACCACCTGCTCGGGCGCGACGACGTGGATCCCGACCGGATCGCCGTCGTGGGCGTCAGCCAGGCCGGGTACTGGGTGCCTCGGGCGCTGGCGTTCGAGCACCGGCTCGCTGCGGGCGTCGCCGATCCCGGCGTGACCCGCGTCGCCGACTCGTGGCTGAGCCACCTGCCCGAGTCGATGGTGAGCATCCTCGACGGCCCCGATCCGGAGAAGGCGAGGAGCGACTTCGACGCCTTCATGGACATCGGGATGAAGGACAGCCCGGCCGGGGCCGAGCTGCGGTGGCGGATGGCGCCGTACGGGACGACGTCGTACTACGACGCCTACCAGGCGGCGCGGGGCATGCGGCTGGACGCAGGGACGGCAGCGCGGATCCGCACGCCGCTGCTCATCACGTCGCCCGAGCACGAGCAGTTCTGGCCCGGACAGGCCGAGGAGCTGCACCAGCTCGTGGGCGGCTCCACGCTGCAGTCCTTCACCGAGGCCGAGGGTGCGTCGTGGCACTGCGAACCCGCGGCGCGGGGTCTGCGCGACCAGCGGGTGTTCGACTGGATCGCCGACGTGTTCGACGCCGTCGGCTGACGTCCCCCGGGCTCAGGTCCCGACGATCGCCTCCACCGCTGCGTCCAGGCGGCGCCTCAGGCGCTCGTCGACCCCGGTCGCTCCCTCGGACCGCGCCGCCCCGAGGGCGGCACCGGCCAGCAGCGCGGTGACGCCATCCACCTCGTCGGGCGCCACACCCGCCTCGGCCACGACCGACGACACGACGGCCATCATCGACCGGTGCAGCGCGGCGACCTCGGCCCGTGTGGCGTCGTCCAACGAGGGCAGGGACTCGGTCAGCGGGGCGACGAGCTGGTGCTCCGGCGTCAGCGCCCACTCCAGGTAGCACCGGGCCCACCGCTGCAGCCGCACCGCCGGAGGGTCGTCCCCGGCCGTGGCGTCCTCCCAGGCGCGGATCGTCTCCGGCACGGCTCGGCGGTACCACTCCACGAGCAGGTGGATCTTGTCGGGCACGTACCGGTAGAGGGAGTTGCGCGCCAGACCGACCTCGGCCGCGACGTCACCCAGGCCGACGTCGGAGTAGCCCCGCTCGACGAAGAGCCGCACCGCCGCATCGAGCACCGCGGCGCGCTGCTGCGCGACGTGGTCCGCGATGTTGTCGGCCTTGATCCGGGGCACGCCGTCAGGTTCCCACGGCGTGCCCCACCACGTGGAGTCGGCCCTCCTCCAACCGCAGGTGGCGGTCGGCTGTGGCCAGCGCGGCGTCGTCGTGCGCGACGACGACGGTGGCGATGCCACGGTCCACCGCTGCGGAGGCCAGCAGGTCCGCCACGGCGGCGGCTCTCTCGGGATCGAGCGACGCGGTCGGCTCGTCCGCGATCAGGACGTCGGGCGACGCCATGAGGGCGCGGGCGATGCCGACCCGCTGGCGCTCTCCGCCCGACAGCTGCGACGGCAGCTGAGCGGACCGGTCGGCCAGGTCGAGGTCCTCGAGCAGGGCTCGGGCTCGGCTCCGCACCTCGGAGGACCGCTCTCCACGGATGTGGCCCACGATCTCCAGCTGCTCCAGCGCGGTGAGCGACGGCAGGAGGTTGGCCGACTGGTAGACGAAGGCGATGTGGTCCCGTCGCAGCGCCGTCCGCCGACGCTCCGACAGCGCCGAGGTGGTCGACCCGGCGACGACCACCTCTCCGGAGTCGGGACGTCGGAGCAGTCCGGCGACGGTGAGCAGGGTGGACTTCCCGGCTCCGGATCGGCCCGAGATGACCACGAGCTCGCCACGCCGCACGCGCAGGTCGAGGCCGTCGAGGACGACCCGCTCGTCGGGGCCGTCCGGATAGGCCACCCGGACACCCTCGATCGCGAGCGGCTCGTCCGAGGTCCCGGAGGTGAGGTCCCGGCCGCTCACGACTCCACCCCCAGGGCGATCGCCGGCTCGACCTGCGTCACGCGACGGAACGCGACGAGGCTGCCGAGGACCCCGGCCACCACGAGCGAGACGACGACCAGCACGACCGCCGGCACGCTGAGCTCCACGGGTGCGTCGCCGCTGCCCATCGCCAGCACGAGGCCGCATCCGACAGCGACGCCGGCGACGGTGGCCGTGGCGACCAGGATCGCCATCTGCCCGATGCCGTCGCGCAGGATGTAGCCGTTCGAAGCGCCCATCGCCTTCAGGAGCCCGATCTGGCGGGTGCGCTGCACGGTGAGGACCGTGAAGAACGCCCCGATCACCAGGGCCGAGATGACCAGGAGGAAGCCACGGATCAGGGTCATGGTGGCCGTCTCGGCCGCGTAGCCGGGGGAGCCGGCGTAGGCCGCCTCCTTGGTCAGCACCTCGGTGCCCGTGGCCTTGGCTGCGGCCGCCAGGCCCTCCTCGCTGCCGCCCGCGAGGGCGATGGCGGAGAACCTGTCGTCGGCGCCGTCGCCGAACTGGATCTGCCGCCAGGTGTCGAGCGGGACGAACGCGATCGGCGCGTGGCCGTAGGTGCCGGCGAACGTGAACCCGAGCACGGGCAGCTCGACGTCGGACCCACCGAGCGTGTAGCGGTCGCCCACCTTCACGCCCTGCTCCTCGAGCTCGCTGGCGAGGACCAGGCCGGGCGGCCCGGCCAGAGCAGCACGGGCCTCGGGCCGCTGCACCAGGAAGCTGTCGGGCGTGACCCCGAACAGCGCCACGTCCAGGCTGGGCCCGCCTTCGACCGACGCCGCGTTGGCGAACGAGGCGCCGAGCGGTGTGGCCGAGGCACCGGGGACCTTCTCGAACGGCGCCAGGTCCGCGGTCCGCAGCGTCGAGCGGGAGAACGTGGCATCGGCGCCCTCCTGGAAAGCGAGGTCGTCCAGCGGCAGCGCCCTCAGCCCGGAGATCCCGTCGGTGACCAGACCGGTGGCGAGTCCCGAGAGGACGGTGGAGAGCAGCGCCACGAGCGCGATCACCACCCCCAGGAGGACGAATCGCCGGGCGCCTCTGCGGAGGTCCCGGAGTGCGAGGAACATGCGGACTCCTTTGTCGACGTGTTGTCGACAAGATACCGACAAGTCGTCGACATGTGCACGCAAGCGCGCGGCAAACGGCCTGGTGCCTGCAGTCGTCGGGTGCGACGGGACCGGGGTCGGGCGACGCGACGTCCGTCCGGTCGACATCCGGCCGCGGCCGGCGGATCAGTCCCGTGTCGCGGACGGATCGAGGTCGCGGTACACGGCCCGGAGCCGCTCCTGGTGGGACCGGTCGCGGTCGACCACCTCGGGTTCGAGGACGTTGGCGTCCACGAACCAGTCCTCCATGGTCCGCCCCGACTCCTGCCCGGCGCGGGTGTGCACGTCGAGCGCCTCGGGCGGGATGTCGGGCGCGCGATCGGTGTGCAGCACCACCTGCATCAGCTCGCCGAGCGTCGGGTCCTTGGGAGCGCCGGCCAGGTAGCCGGCGGCGTGCGCGGCGAACACCATCCGGTCGTAGGAACCGGGCTCGGTGTCGTCGGCCGACTCGTGGCACGCCCGGACGACGGCGATCGCACCGGGGTCGCCCATCCCCACGTCCTCGGCCGCGAGCACCTGCAACCGCCGCCACATCTCGGCCTCGTGCTCGGCGTCGGTCCGGCACAGCTCGATCGCCGCGGCGACGGCCTCGACCACCCTGCCGCGTCGCACGTGCTTGTGCAGCGCCGAGCGCACCTGGTCCGACGGCAGGCCGTGGACGGTGGTGCGGGTGGCGAACGGGTCGCCGCTCCAGTGGGGGATCGGGCGGTCCCAGCTGTCGCTCACGACGCGGCTCCCAGCGGGAGAGCCCGCACGATGCCCGACACGTTCAGGTCCATGTCCACACCGTCGCGCACCTCGGCCACCGGCCACCGACCGACGAGGCCCCCGACCATCTCGGCCACCTCCATGCGTCCCAGCGCCGCGCCCAGGCAGTAGTGCCGACCTGCGCCGAACGCGAGCTGGCCCGCCGAGGCCCGGCGGTGGATGTCGAAGGTGTGCGGATCGTCGAACACGGCCGGGTCCCGATGGGCCGCGGCGATCCGGATCGTGACGTACTCCCCTGCCGCGACGTCCACGCCTCCGAGGGTCGTGGGTGCCACCGCCGCCTTGATCGTGTGGCGGATCGCCGGCTGGTACCGGCCGCACTCCTCCACCGCGGCGTCCAGCAGCATCGGGTCCGCGTGGACGGCCGCCCACGCCGCAGGGTTCTCGGCCAGGGTCAGGAGAGCGAGTGCGGTCGTGTTCGCGGTGTTGTCCACCGACGCGCTGAGGAGCTCCTCCAGCAGGTGGGCCGCGTCCCCCTCCTCGATGGCCCCCGACGACTCCGCGGCGAGCAGCGCCGTGGCCAGGTCGTCGGCCGGTCGCAGTCGGCGGGTCGTGAGCAGCTCGGCGGCGAAGTCGGCCACCTCCGCCTTCACCGTCCGGACAGGCTCGACCATGTCGTCGGTCGCGGTGAAGACCGCCAGGAGCGTCTTCGACATCCGGATGAGCTCGGGGGCGTCGGCCTCCGACGCGCCGACCATCCAGCAGAACAGCCGGGCCGGCACGACGTCGGCCAGGCCGGCCATGACGTCGAAGGAGTCGTCCGACCCGCGAGGGGCGTCCCGAAGGAGCTCGTCCACGAGCGCCCGGGTCCGCTCCCGGAGCTGCCCGATGCGCCTCACGCTGAACCACGGGCTGACGGCGCGACGCAGACGCCGGTGCACGTCCCCCTCGGCATCGGTCAGGGAGTGGTCGAAGACCGCCCAGAGCGGCTCGATCCCACGGTCGACGAGGAGGTGGTCGATCCCGGGCACCAGGGCTGCGTCGTGGAACGCCGCCTCGCTTATCGCGTAGTCGAGGGTCGACCACCCGATGCGGTCCCGGACGACGGGACCCGACGGTCGGAGGAGGTCGAAGAGCGGGTGCGGGTCCTCCACGAACTCCGGCGACGTCGGGTCGAGAAGCGGCGGCGCGGCGGAGGTCGGGGGAGCCATCGCCCGAGATCATCGCCAGTCGGCACGACCGCGCGGAAGGGCTGCACCGTTACGATCCGGTGAACCCGGACCGGGCTCCGTCGCCTCACACCGGCACGGCGAGGGTGGCGACGTAGCCGGTCGTCGGATCACCGGTCACGGTCGCGACCTGGTGGACGCCGTCGTCGTCGCCGAACACGTTGTCGTCCTCCAGCGAGACGCGCGACAGGTTCGAGGAGCTGCTCGGGTACGACGAGCTCGCTGCGGCGTAGGCGGCGGAGACCATCGCCTTCGGGAAGGCCAGCTGCGAGGTCTTGACGCTGTTGCGTGCGCTCGTGATCGACGCCAGGTCCGGGTACACCTCGAAGTGGATGTGCGGCCAACGCCCGTCGTAGCAGCCCGGGAGCACCGTGGTGAACGTGACCCGACCGTCGGCGTCCGTCTCCTGAACACCCCGCAGGTAGTTCTCGCCGGTCACCCCGCTCGAGTACATCGAGTACCGACCCTGCGGGTCGGCGTGCCAGAGGTACACCGCAGCGCCGACGAGGGGATCGCAGCCGGCGGACGTGTCGGACACGTCGAGGTGCACGGTCAGCGGGATGCCGTCCACCGTCGTGGTCGACGCACCGAAGCTGGAGCGGATGTCGGAGCGGACGACCCCGTCCTGGGTGAGGACCTGCTTGCCGTTGGAGCCGTCGCCCGGGTACGGCCCGGCCGTCTCGTCCGGGATCTCCGAGCACGTCCCGTCGGAGGCGACCGTGGTCGAGGAGCCCGTGGCGGCGGTGCTCGTCGTGGTCGAGCCGTCGCCGGCGGTCGTCGTGGTCCCGGTGGAGTCGGTGGCGTCGGGCGAGCACGCTGCCGCCGCCGCGACGATGCCGGCCAGGCTGGCGCCGCCGATGATCGTGAGAGCCCGTCGCCGATCGGCGAGGAACCGTCGGTCGTCCTGATGCGATGTCGTGGGTTCGTCCATGGGCTCCATCGTGGGAGACCGACTCGGGAGCTCCATGAGCAGAGCCTGGGAGTTGCCGGAGAGGCCCGGCCGTCGGCCGACGCTGTCACAGGCCCGGCCTACAGTCCCGGCGTGCACCCCACGGGGGTGCCGCTTCCCCCGTTCGCACGACAGTGCAGGCAGCGATCGAACGAGGGAAGCAGCGCGTCATGTTGGGAGCACCGATGGAGATGGGACTGGTCAAGGGCGACGACGGCAGGCGTCGCTGCGGATGGGGCGCCAGCACGCCGGACTACGCGGCGTACCACGACGACGAGTGGGGTCGTCCGGTCACCGACGACGTCCGCCTGTACGAGAAGATCTGCCTGGAGGGCTTCCAGTCGGGTCTCTCCTGGCTGACGATCCTGCGCAAGCGGGACAACTTCCGCGCCGCCTTCGACGGCTTCGACCCCGCCCGGGTCGCCGGGTACGGACCCGACGACGTGGCGCGGCTCCTCGACGACGCGGGCATCGTCCGCCACCGCGGGAAGATCGATGCCACCATCGCCAACGCATCGGCGGCGCTGGCGGCGCAGGAGCGCTACGGGTCGCTCGCCGCCCTGGTGTGGTCGTTCGAGCCGAAGCGGCGGGGTCGACCCGCTCCGGGGGACCTGCACGACCTTCCGGGCCACACGCCGGAGTCCACCGCGCTCTCCAAGGAGCTGAAGCGCCTGGGGTTCCGCTTCCTCGGACCCACGACCGCGTACGCGGCCATGCAGTCGGTCGGACTCGTGAACGACCACCTCAAGGGCTGCCACGTCAGGACCGCCTGCGAGGCCGACCGTCGGGCGGCCGAGATCCCCCGGCCGACGGGCGGCTGACGGAGGCTCAGGTCGCCGGGCTGAGGTGGTCGCCGTCGGCGACCACCTCGGCGGCGTCGTCGATCGCCTGGTCCAGCGCGGGACCGCGGTCGTCGCGCCCCACCGTGACCATCCCCCACACTCCGGCGCCGAGGCATGCGGCCGCGCCCAGCGCCAGGGACCACCGGGCGCCGAACTCCTGAGCGACCCACCCCACGATGGGACCACCGATGGGGGTGCTGCCGAGGAACAGCATCGCCTGCAGCGCCAGGACCCGGCCGCGCATCTCGGGAGCGGCCCGCATCTGCACGATGGCGGTCGACATCGTCAGGAACGTGATGGAGAACACCCCGAGGACCAGGGCCACCGGGAGCGCAGCCGCCAGGTTGGGGACGACGGCGAGCACACCCATCGTCACGCCGAAGCCGATCGATGCCAGCCCGACCGCCCAGACGCTGACCTCCTTGCGTCGTGCGGCCACCAGGGCCCCCACCACCGAGCCCACGCTAACGACCGAGAACAGGATGGTGAAGATGGCGTCGGTGCCGTCGAGGTCCCGCGTGACGAACAGCGGCATGACCGTGTTGAAGTTGAAGGCCAGGGTGCCGACCACACCCATCATCACCAGCGGGACGAACAGCTCCGGCATCCGCCTCACGTAGCGGAAGCCCTCGCGGATCTGACCCTTGGTGCGCGCCGCCACCGGGCTCGGCCGCAGGTCCTTGACCGTCATCATGAAGAACGACGCGAGCACGGCGATGTAGGACACCCCGTCGAGGAGGAAGGCCCAGCCGTAGCCGACCGTGGTGATGAGCAAGCCGGCCAGGGCCGGCCCGATGACGCGGGACGAGGTCATCAGGGCGCTGTTGAGGCTGACGGCGTTGGGCACATCGGCCTGCGGGACCATCTCGACGACGAAGGCCCGCCGCGACGGGTTGTCGAAGGCCACGGTGAAGCCGCCGAGCAGGGCGACGGCGTAGATCGTCCAGACCGGTGCTCCGGTGAACGCCACGGCGGCGAGGAGGAAGGACTGCACCATGGCGAGCGACTGCACGACCATGAGGAGCCGGCGCTTGTCGGAGCGGTCGGCGACGAGGCCCGCCCAGGGCCCGAGCACCAGCACCGGTCCGAACTGGGCGACCGCCAGGAGACCGAGGGCCACGCCCGAGTCGGTGAGCGACAGGACGAGCAGCGACTGGGCGACCAGCGTCATCCAGTTGCCGATCTGGGAGATCCCCTGACCGACGAAGAAGAGCCGGAAGTTGCGGATGCGCAGCGAGGCGAACGTCTCCCTCCCGAAGAGGCGCAGGTGCTCGGTCACGGGAGCTCCAGCAGACGTTCGATGGCGGGGAGTGCGGCGGCGATCCGGTCCCGGTCCTCCGGCGACAGGCGCGACAGGTGCTCGTCCAGCCACGCCACCTTCCGGGAGCGCGCCGCCTCGAGCAGCTCCGCTCCCTTGGCGGTGGTGACCACCCGGACGATGCGGCCGTCGGCCGGGTCGGGCCGGCGCTCGACCAGCTCCTCGGACTCGAGCTTGGCGACGACGCGGCTGATGGTCGGCGGAGCGACTCGCTCGTGCTCCGCGAGCGCTCCGAGGGTCAGAGGGCCGTGGCGATGGATCGACGTCATCACCGAGTGCTGGCTGGGGGTGAGGCGCGCTCCGGACAGCTGACGGAGCCGACGGGCCAGGCGGACCGTGGAGACCAGCAGGCTCTCTGCCACGCCGGTCGGCTCACCGGTCGCGGAGACCGCTGTCGTCGGTTCCAGGGCGCTGTCGGCGGAAGGCACCCCGTGAGTATATAGCGACGCTAATTAGCGTTGCGAAAGAAATGGGGTGTTGCTCGTCACAGCCGCCCCACCTCCGCGGGAAGTCGCCCTGCACGGGAGGACGGGCCAGACTCGATCCGTGCAGCTGACACACGAGCGAGAGGTGACCGGACCGGTCGACCTGTGCCTGCCGGGTGGCCGGGTCCTGAACCCTGCCGCGAGGGGCTGGTCCCGGCTCCCCTTCTTCAACTGCAACATCGCCGGCACCTGGGGTCGCAAGAAGCGATGGGACTACTGGGCGGTGCTCACCCCGACGCACGCCGTGTCGGTCACCTACGCGGACGTCGACTACCTCGGCATCACCGACGTGTGGTGGGTGGACCTGCGCACCGGCCGCCACGGCGGGCGCAACCGGCCGGTCCCCGGAGCCGCCGGCATCCACCTCCCCGATCTGCCCGGCACCGCGCCCCTGCGCTCCGCCGCCCGGCACCAGGTCCTCGACCTCACCGACGACGCCCGGGGCACGCGGCTGTCCGCAGCGTGGACCGAGTCCGATGGGACGCCGGCGTCGCTCGACGTCCTGGTCGGGCTCCCCGACGGGCACGAGTCCCTCAACGTCGTCATCCCGTGGAGCGACAGGACGTTCCAGTTCACCTCCAAGCACCAGGCCCGCCCGGCCCACGGAGAGCTGGTCATCGGCGACGAGCGCATCGAGATCGGCGCCGACGACGCATCGGCCCCCGGCGCGGCGTGGGGCGTGCTCGACGTCGGCCGCGGCCGCTGGCCGTACTCGACGCGCTGGAACTGGGGCGGAGGTGCCGGCGTGGCGAGCACCGGCGAGGTCGTCGGCGTCCAGATCGGCGGCAAGTGGACCGACGGCACGGGCTTCACCGAGAGCGGCATCATCGTCGACGGTCGGCTGAGCAAGCTCGGCGAGGAGCTCGCCTGGTACTACGACTGGGACCGCCCGACCGACCCGTGGCGGGTGATCGACCCCACGGGCCGCATGGACCTGACGTTGAGCCCCGTGTTCGACAAGCACTCCCGTCTGGAGGTGGGCGTGCTCGGGACCGAGGTGCACCAGGTGTTCGGCACGTGGGCCGGCACGGTGGTCACCGACGACGGGGTCGAGCTCGCCGTCGACGGCATCGTCGGCTTCGCCGAAGAGTCGCGCTCCCGTTGGTGAGCGTCACGCTCCCGTCGGCGACGGTCGCTCACCGGTCGGTGTCGTCCTCTCCCGTCGTGCGGCGGTCGGGCGGGACGGGAAGAATGTCGACCCGATGACCGAGCTCTCACGACGTCGCCTCCTGGCCGCGGGCGCTTCCGCCGCCGCCGTCGCCGGACTGGCGGCCTGCTCGGGAGAGGACGGCGCCTCGGGAGACGGCCGATCCGCCGGCGCGGACGCCACCGACCCGTCGACCACCACGGCGCCGACCAACCCCGCGCAGTGGCTCATCGACGAGAACGCCCAGCCGGGGACGCCCGACTGGCCGGTGCCCGACGAGCCCGCCCTGTGGGAGAAGATCCGCGGCTACGCATCGGCGACCAGCGTCGACCGCGGCGGCACGGTCGACCTCCGCGTGTCCACCGAGGCCCCCGACTGGCGCATCGAGGCGCTGCGCATGGGCTGGTACGGCGGCGGCGGGGCCCGGATGGTGTGGCAGTCCGAGACGCTGAAGGGCGTCGACCAGCCGCCGGCCGTGCTCGACGCCGCGGTCGGCACCTGGACCGCCCCGTGGGAGACCAACGTCCAGGTCACCGCCGACGACTCCTGGCCCCCGGGGATGTACCTGCTGAAGCTCGTCGCCTCGAACGGCGGGATGTCCTACGTGCCGCTCGTCGTGCGCGACGACGCCAACCCCGCCGCTCTCCTGATCCAGAGCTCGGTCACCACCTGGCAGGCCTACAACCAGTGGGGCGGAAAGAGCCTCTACGACGACGTCCAGACCGGGAACAAGGGCCGGGCCGACGTGGTGACGTTCGACCGGCCGTACTACCGCAACGGCTCGGGCGAGTACTTCGGACGCGAGTCCGACATGGTGATGTTCGTCGAGCGCCTGGGCCTCGACGTCACCTACTGGACCGACCTGGACCTGCACGCCCAGCCCCAGAAGGCCGCCGAGCACAAGGCCGTGATCTCTCTCGGCCACGACGAGTACTACTCGACGTCCATGCGGCGTGGTCTGGAGAGCGCCCGCGACGCCGGGGTGAACCTCGCCTTCATCGGCGCCAACGCCTGCTTCCGCAAGATCCGCATGGAGCCCAACGCGAACGGCGAGGACCGACTCCAGGTCAACTACCGCTCCGCCGAACGTGACCCGATCACCGCGACCGACCCCTCGGAGTCCACGGTCAGCTGGAGGCAGTCGCCGTCGAACGACCCGGAGAGCTCGCTCATCGGCAACCTGTACGAGTCGAACCCCGTCGAGGGCGACATGCGGATCACCAACGCGGAGAACTGGATGTTCGAGGGCTCCGGGCTCCGCAACGGTGACGTCCTGCCCGGCCTGATCGGCAACGAGTACGACCGGGTGCAGCCCGAGAAGCCGACGCCCGAGAACATCGAGGTGCTCTGCCACTCGCCCGTCGTGTGCCGCGGCAAGAACACCTTCGCCGACGTCACCTGGTACACCGCCGACAGCGGCGCCGGCGTGTTCGCCGTCGGCACCTTCGAGTGGGTCAAGCGCCTCGGTCCCGACACGTCGATGCGGACGCCGTCCGCCGCGGACCCGCAGGCCGCGCTGCAGAAGGTCACGCAGAACGTGTTCGAGGTCCTCGCCGCCGGGCCGGCGGGGCAGACCCGCCCGGCCGAGCGGAACCTCGAGCAGCTCGGCATCGTGCCGGGCTACGTCAAGAGCCCGCCCCCCACCTGACCCCCTCCGGGTCTGATCAGGGTTCGAAGGGGCCCTTGCCCATCTGGTCCCGGATCGACACGACGGGCGGGTTGGTCATCGAGCGCCGCTGCCAGTTGGCGCCGTCGACCACCAGCGTGTGACCGGAGATGAACCGGCCGTAGGGCGAGGCGAGGAAGGTCGCGGCCCAGCCGAGCTCCTGGCGCTCCCCCACCCGCAGGGCCGGCTGGCACACGTCCTTGTCGTGGGTCCGGTCGAGGCTGCCGCGGATGTCGTCGGTCATGTCCTCGTGCGGGAACAGGCCGGGCACGAGGCAGTTCACCTGGATGCCGTACGGTCCCCACTCGACCGCGAGCGACTCCGACAGGTTCTTCACGCCGGCCTTGGCCGCGGACGAGTGCACGAAGCCGGGTCCGCCGGTCCAGGCGTAGCTGGCGCCGATGTTGATGATCGAACCCGGGGTCCCGGCCTCGAGGTGCCGGCGCCCGAACTCCCGACAGCGCAGGAACGTGCCGTTCAGCGTGATGTCGACCACGGTGCGCCAGGCGTTCGGCGACATGTCCTCCGCGGGGACCGGGAAGTTGGCCGCCGCGTTGTTGACCAGCACGCCGGGCAGTCCGAAGGTCGAGGCGGCCGCGTCGAACGCCGCGGCGATGGAGTCCGCGTCGCGGATGTCGCACTCGACGGTCAGGACCCGCGCCCCGATCGCCTCGATCGCCTCCCGCCCCGCCTCCAGGTGCTCCGGCTTGCGGCTCGCGATCACCACGTCCGCGCCCAGTCGGGCGAACTCGGACGCGATCCCCTTGCCCAGCCCGGTTCCGGCGCCGGTGACGAACACGCAGACGCCGTCGAACGTGCCCGGCTTCAGCGCCGTGTCGCCGACGGCGGGCGGTCGCGGCAGTCCGGTCAACTCGGTCATGTCGTGCTCCCTCGATCGTCCGGTCAGCTGCCGCGGAACTGCGGCTCGCGGCCCTCGGCCCGCGCCGCGCGCAGCTCGGCCATGTCGTCGCTGCGGTTCACGAACGTCTGGAAGATCAGCTCGTCCTCCATCGACGCCCGCACCGCCGGCCGGGCCAGGTGGCTGATCACACGGCGGGCCATCTTCACCGCCACGGCGGAGGACGACGCGATCTTGGCCGCCATCTCCATGGCCGTGGCGTCGAGCTCCTCCCGGGGCACCACCCGCGACACGATCCCGTGGGCCAGCGCCTCCTCGGCCGACAGCCGTCGACCGGTGAGGACCATGTCGCTGACCAGCCCGTGACCGCACATCTCGTAGAGGACGGCGACGCCGCCGGTGTCGGGGATCACTCCATGACCGACCTCGGGGAGCATGAAGCGGGCGTCCTCGCTCGCGATGCGCACGTCGCACAGCAGCGCCCGCTGGAACGACCCGCCCAACGCCCAGCCGTGGATCGCCACGATGATCGGCGCCTCCAGGTCCCACAGCTGCTGGATGCCGCCGATCCCCCGGGTCATGAGCTCGTGGTGGGTGAGGTCGGTGTTGTTGGTGCCGATCGAGCCGACGTCGCGGCCCGAGGACCACGACTTGCCCTCGCCCCGCCAGACGACGGCGCGCACGTCCTTGCGGCCCTTCAGCTCGGCGAGGATGTCGAACAGCGCCGCGTCCATCGGGTCGTCGAACGCGTTGTGCTTGTCGGGGTTGTCGTTGGTGATCACGGCGATCGCGCCGTCGATCTCCAGTCGCACCCGGGGGTCCCGTTCCGTCATGGGCGCGGACACTAACGCCGTTCGTCAGGCCGGGTCGGGAGTCGCGTCGACGGGGAGGACGAAGCCGACGACAGCACCTCCCCCGGCGCGGTCCGCGGCGAACACCCTGCCGCCGTGGCGCGTCACGACGTCCGCGACGATCGACAGCCCGAGTCCGGAGCCGGGGCTGCTGCGGGCCGCGTCCGACCGGTAGAAGCGGTCGAAGACGTGGGCCCGGTCCGCCGGGGCGATCCCCGGACCACGGTCTGCGACCTCGATCCGGCCGCCCTCGCAGGTGACCTCGACCGGACCGTCGCCGGCGTCGAACTTGAGGGCGTTCTCCACCAGGTTCCCCACCGCGCGCTCGAGGGCGAGCGGGCGGCCCGAGACCGTCGCCGGCGACAGGAGGTGGACCTGGACGTCGCGGCCCGAGCGGTGCCGGGACCGCGCCGCCACGCGCTCGACCAGCTCGCCGAGGTCGACCGGCACCTCCGGCTCGTCGCCACGACGATCGGTGGCGACCTCGACGACCTCCTCCACCAGGCGCGACAGCTCGACCGACTCGCTGTCGAGGTCGTCGAGGACGCGGCGTCGGGTCGCGTCGTCCAGGTCGTCGGACCGTCGCAACGTGTACACGTTGGTGCGAAGGCTGGTCAGAGGCGTCCGCAGCTCGTGACCGGCGTCCTGGACCAGCCGCTGCTGGTCCTGCTTCGAGCGGGCGAGGGCGTCGAGCATCTCCTTGAACGCCACGCCCATCCGGGCCGTCTCGTCCGCGCCGTCGGTCGGTACCACCACGTCGAGGTCGCCGGTGCTGCGCACCTGCTCGGCCGCCGCCGTCAGGCGCACGAGTCGGCGGGTCAGCTGCCGGGCCAGGACCGAGCCGACCAGGGCGGCGAGGGCGATGACGACGCCCGAGGCCACGGCGATGCGCGCCCGCAGCGCACGGAGGACCTCCTGGGTCTCCTCCAGGCTGCGGCCGACCTGGACGGCGCCGCGCCCGGATCCGAGAGAGGTGGTCAGGACGCGCAGGTGCTCGCCGTCGGCGGTCACGTCGCGCAGGTAGCTTCCTCGCGTCTCGGCGGTGGACAAGGAGCGGTCCTCGGTGCCCACCGGCATGGTGGCGTCCTCGTCCAGCGCGTAGACCGTGCCGTCGCTGTCGAGGACCTGGACGAGCACGTCGGTGTCGCTGCGGATGGACGCCCGCTCCCTCGGGCCCAGCACCTGGTCCACCCCGCCGGGCCGCTGCAGCTGCTCGGTGGTCGAGCGGAGGGAGGCGTCGATCTGGCCGATGAGCTCGGCGCGGGTCGTCCGGTAGCTGAACGCCCCGATCGCCACCGTCGCCACCGCCACCAGGCCGACCAGCGCCAGGACCAGCTTCAGTCGGAGGCTCATCGGACGCTCACGCCCGGATCGTGTAGCCGACGCCGCGGACCGTGTGGATCAGCTTGAGATCCTCCCCCTCGTCGACCTTGCGGCGCAGGTAGCTGATGTAGACGGCCAGGTTCTTGGAGTCCGGTCCGAAGTCGTAGCCCCAGATCTCCTCGTAGATCCGGGTCCGGTCGAGCACGATCCCCGCGTTGAACATGAGGAGCTCCAGCAGGTCGAACTCGGTCTTGGAGAGGTCGATCTCCCGGTCGGCACGCCACACCCGACGCGCCGCCGGGTCGAGCTTCAGGTCCGCGACCTGCAGGACGGCCGACGCGCTCGGGGCCGGGGCGTCGGGTCGGCTCCGCCGCAGGAGCGCCCGCACCCGGGCCAGCAGCTCCTCGGGGTCGAAGGGCTTGGGGAGGTAGTCGTCGGCCCCTGCGTCGAGCCCGGCGACGCGGTCCGACGTCTCGGTCCGCGCCGTGAGCATGAGGATCGGCATCCGGTTGCCCTCCGAGCGGAGCAGGCGACACAGGGTGAGACCGTCGATCGTCGGCATCATCAGGTCGAGCACGAGGAGGTCCACCGACCGACCCTTCAGCGCGTCGAGCGCCGCCGCGCCGTCGGACGCCACGACCACCCGGTGCCCCTCCATCCCGAGCAACCGGTCGAGCGACTCGCGGATGGCCCGGTCGTCGTCGACGACCAGGATCTGTGCCGGCGCCGCAGCGGTCTCCACCATGGCCCCACGGTACGACGCACCTCCCGCCCGCACAGGTACCGTCGCGATCCGATGGGCGGCGCAGGACCTCTCCGACTCCGCGGCACCAGCGTGCTCGCGGCGCCACTGGTGCTGGTCGCGGTGATCGGCCTGTCGCTCGCGGTGGCATCGCTGATCTGGGCCGTCGCGGGCGACCACGGCGCCGAGCCCGCGGTGCTGGCGTCGGTGCTCGTGCCCGGCCTGGTCGGAGCGGCGGCGCTCCTCGCGATCCGGGGCTGCTTCGTCGAGGTCGGACCCGGACCCGACGGGACGACCCGGGTCCGCGACGTCGCCGTGTGGCGGACCGTGCGCACGGTCCCCCAGGAGCGGATCCACGCCGCCCGGGTGCGGCGAGGGATCTGGCGGCTGTACGTGCTCGAGCTCGACGACGGCTCTCTCGTCAAGCTGGTCGGCGCCTCGCCCCAGCAGTTCCCCGCCCACCTGCTCCCCGACGCGGCGCGCTCGGACATGGACGACCTCGACGAGCTGATGGGCGACGATGCGGTGCGAGGTGCGGCAGCGGACTGAGGCGCGTTGGCCCCCCGAGGCGGCCGGGACCATGATGGGACCGATGGCAGCGCCGCCCCAGCGGCGGGTCCCCCGCAAGGAGGTCCCGTCCGCGATCCAGCTCGACGTCCGACCGACGGTCATGCTGGCCCGCGGGCTGGTCCACAACTGCCCCGCCTGCGGCAGCCGACACGTGTTCCGACGCTGGTTCCACATGGAGCACCGCTGTCCGACCTGCACCCTGCTCTTCGAGCGGGTCGAGGGCCACTGGATCGGGTCGCTCGGGCTCAACACCACGGTCGTCTTCGGCGTCATGCTCATCGTGCTGCTCGCCGGCAGCCTCATCGGATATCCGAACCCGCCCTACGCGGCGCTGATGATCGCGGAGATCTCGATCGCGCTGCTCGGGCCGCTCCTGTTCTTCCCGTCGTCGCGCATGATGTGGACCGCCATGGATCTCCTCATGCGGCCGCTGCGCCCGGGCGAGATCGACCCCCGGTTCGTGAAGGTCGACCCCGAGCGGGACCGGCCGTCAGCACCCTGAGCGTCACCCCGGCCGAGCACTGACCGAGCACCGACCGAGCGCTGAGGGGGTGCTGGGCTGATGCCCCAGGCGCCTTGCCCGGCTCGCCCTCTGTCCGTACCGTGGTCCCACGGCCGTGAGCCGGTGGAGGAGCTGTGGGGTCCAGGCGTGGCATCGGGGGGTTGACGGCCGTCGTCGTCGCGCTCGCCGTCGTCGCCGGTGCGTGCGCCGATGCCAAGGACACCTCCGAGGTGTCCTCCGAGGCCGAGGACAAGATCTCGCTGCAGACGTCGACCACCGTGGCCCGGTCCGCGTCCTCCGGTTCCGGATCGGGATCGAGCTCCTCCGCGTCGCAGAACAAGGAGCTCGCCACCACGGCGTCCGAGCTGCTCAGCCAGCTGGCCTCCAACCCCGAGCTCCTGGCCCAGCTCACCGGGCTCGACCTGAACCAGATCGCGGCCCTGACCGGCATCGACCCCGCCACCCTCGCCCGTCTGAACATCACGCCCGACACGGTCCGGGGCCTCGCCGGCGTGCTCTCCGGCCTGGACCCGACGCTGGTCAAGAAGCTGGCCGCAGGCGGCAACCTCGACCCGCAGCTCGCGTCGACCATCCTCATGCTCGCCGCCCAGCTGGACCCGGCCGCCGCCCTGGCCCTCAAGGGCATCGACCCCCTCGTCATCGCCTCCCTCCTGTCCACCGCGACGACCGTCGACCCCAAGGTCGTGGCCGCTCTGGGCGGCGTCCTCAAGGTCGCCGATCCCAACGGACTGGGCCGACTGGCCGACGACGAGTCCAGCCTGGCGATCCTGGCGGTGCTCTTCGGTGCGGCGCTGCGGACCGACCCGTCCAAGTTCGCCCAGCTCGGCAACGCCGCCAACCTGGACCCGAACGTCAACTACGTCCTCAGCTCGATCTCCAACCTGGCCGCCGGCCTGACTCCCCAGGTGGTCTACGCGCTGAACGGGCTGTCCAAGGTGCTCGGGCCCGACCTGCTCAAGGCGCTGTCCGCGGCGATGAGCATCCTCGGTCGTCCCGACGTGGCGCCGGTCATCCAGGCCGCCGCCGCGGACCCGGTGGTGCTGGCCTCCACGCTCGGCACCTTCGCGCTGCTGATCCCGGGTCTGGCCGAGGTGCTCGCCCCCGACGTCTTCGCCAACAACCCGAACGCCCGCTACGGCCTGTTGGCCGGACTGATCGGCGTGGCGATCGCCAACCTCAACGGCCTGGACCTGAACGCCCTGGCCCAGCAGCTGGGCCTGGCGCCGCTCAACCCCGACTTCGGGCGCTGAGCAGCCGGGCCGACCGCCGCAGCGGTCGACCCGGATCGATCAGCTGTAGATCTCCTCGATCTCCTTCTCGAACGTCGAGTTGATGCCCCTCCGCTTGAGCTTGAAGGTCGGGGTGAGGAGATCGGTGTCGGGCAGCCACTCGTCGGTGAGCAGGACCCACTTCTTGACCCGCTCGGCGTTGTTGAAGCCGGCCATGGCCTGCTCGACCCCGTCGGAGATCGCGGCCTGCACCTCGGGGTGGGTCGCCAGCTCCTCGAGCGTGGAGTACTGGATGCCGTGGCGAGCCGCCCAGGCCGGCGCGACCTCGGCGTCGAGCACGAGGAGCGCCGACACGAAGGGCCGGTTGTCGCCGATCACGGCCGCCTGGGCGACGAGCGGGATGGACTTCAGCTCGGCCTCGAGGTTGGCGGGGCTGATGTTCTTGCCGCCCGCCGTGATGATGAGCTCCTTCTTGCGGTCGACGATGGACAGGTAGCCGTCCTCGTCGATCGTCCCGATGTCGCCCGAGTGCAGCCAGCCGTCCTCGTCGAGCGCCTCGGCCGTCTTCTCGGGGTCGTTCAGGTAGCCCTGGAAGACGTGGCCGCCGCGGCAGCAGACCTCGCCGTCGGGGAAGATCGCCAGCTCGGAGCCCGGCATGGCCTTGCCGACCGTCCCCGGCTTCACGGCGACCCGCTCGAAGCTCATGGCCCCCGTGTTCTCGCTCATCCCGTAGACCTCGGCGAACGGCACGCCGATGGCGCGGAACCAGCGGATGAGGTCCGCCGGGATCGGGGCCGCTCCGCTGATCGCCATCTCGCACTGGTCGAGCCCGACGAGCTCCCTGACCGTGCTGAACGCGACGGCGTCCAGGAACTCGTAGGTGGCGAGCTCCTCGTCGGAGGCCTCGCCGAACGCCATCTTCTCGGTGATCGGCAGGGCGGCCGCGACGGCCTCGTTGAACTTCTCCGCCTTCTCCGGATCGGCGGCCAGCGCCGCGCTGACGCCGGCGTAGAGCTTCTCCCACACCCGGGGGACGCCGAACGCGATGTTCGGGCGGGCCGCGATGAGGTGCGGCAGGAGCGCCGAGGTCTCGGGGCACGTCGTGACCTCGAGCCCGGCGGCGATCAACGAGTACTGGCTGACGATGCGCTCGGCGATGTGGGCCATCGGCAGGTACGAGACCACCCGCTTGCCCTGCATCTCATCCCGGGTCCAGCCGTAGCTGAGCAGCTGGGACTCGAGCACCCAGCACACGTTGTAGTTGCTGATCATCACGCCCTTGGGGCTGCCGGTCGTGCCGGAGGTGTAGATGATCGTGGCCAGGTCCTCGGGCCGACCGATGGACGCGGCCTCGGCGAGGTCGACGGGCTCGGGGTCGGTGAGCACGCGGTGGCCGACCACGCCGTCGGGGAGCTCGGGCGGATCGACGAGTGTCACGATCGTGCGCAGGTCGGCGAGCTTGTCCCGCACCGGCTCGAACTTGGCCAGGAAGTCGGCGTTCTCGACGATCGCCACGACGGCGCCGCAGTGGCCGACCAGGTACTCGATCTGATCCGGCGACGACGAGTTGTAGATCGAGACCGGCGTGGCCCCGCAGAGCAGGACGGCGACGTCCATCCAGTGGAACTCGGGGATGTTCCGCATCATCAGGACCACGCGGTCGCCCGGCTGCACACCGAGCGAGATGAGCCCGGCCGCGGCGCGGGCGGCCTTGTCGCCGAACTCCGCGAAGGTCACCGACCCGAGGGAGCCGTCGGGCTGCATCCATCGGATGGCGGTCCTGTCCCCGTACTTGGCGACGGTGTCGACGAACTCGCGGGCCACCGTCCTGTCGGCGACCAGCTGGTCGATGTCGGCCTTCGTCACGGAACCCATCGGGTGCCTCCTGTGGTCATCCTGGACGCCAGAGGATAGTGGCGTGACCCCGGTCACGAGTCCGCGGCGGCCCGGCGGCCGGCGGCGCGGGGCGCGACTTGGACCGGTGACGGTCGACGGAGCAGACTCTTGACCGCTCGGTCTAGTTTTCACCGGGCCGCAGCCGACCCCGAGGGGAACCCATGCCCGACGCAGTGATCATCGACATCGTCCGCACGCCCGGAGGCCGCCGCAACGGCGCCCTGTCCGGCTGGCATCCGGTGGACCTCGCCGCCGAGACGCTGAAGGCGCTCGCCGAGCGCAATGACCTGGATCCGGGTCTGGTCGACGACGTCATCATGGGGTGCGTCATGCAGGCGGGGGCGCAGGCTCTCAACGTGGGCCGCAACGCCGTCCTCGCCGCCGGGTGGCCCGAGGAGATCCCGTCGACCACCGTCGACCGCCAGTGCGGGTCGTCGCAGCAGGCCGCCCACTTCGCGGCCCAGGGCGTCATCGCCGGCGCCTACGACGTGGTGATCGCCGCCGGCGTCGAGGTCATGAGCCTGGTTCCGATGGGCGCGTCCATCGGCAGCGGCGTGGGCTTCCCGTTCGGTGCCGCCTACAACCGCTACGCGGACGTGGAGCTGATCGAGGGCCACAAGGGCCTCGTCGGCCAGGGCATCTCCGCCGAGATCATCGCCAACGAGTGGGGCCTGAGCCGTGACGACCTCGACGCCTACGGCGCCCAGTCCCAGGCCCGGGCCGAGCAGGCGACGGCCGAGGGCCGCTTCGAGAACGAGATCGTCCCGGTCCGCTCCAAGATCCGCGACAAGGAGTCGGGCGACGTGAAGGAGCTCGACACGATCCTCACCTCCGACGAGGGCATCCGTCCCGGCACCACGGCCGAGGGCCTGGCCAAGCTGAAGCCGTCCTTCCTGCCCGACGGCAAGGTGACGGCGGGCAACAGCTCGCAGATCTGCGACGGCGCGTCGGCCGCTCTCATCATGAGCGCCGACAAGGCCTCCGCGCTGGGCCTGACGCCCCGTGCCCGCTTCCACACGTTCGCGCTGGCCGGCGTCGACCCGGTCCGGATGCTCACCGGCCCGATCCCGGCGACCGCCAAGGCGATCGAGAAGAGCGGCCTCGGCATCGACGACTTCGACCACATCGAGGTGAACGAGGCGTTCGCGTCCGTCGTCCTCGCGTGGGAGAAGGAGCACCACCCCGACATGAGCAAGGTGAACCCGAACGGCGGCGCGATCGCCCTGGGCCACCCGCTCGGCGGTTCGGGCACCAAGCTGATGGCGACCATGCTCAACGAGCTCGAGCGCACCGGCGGTCGCTACGGCCTCCAGACCATGTGCGAAGGCGGGGGCATGGCCAACGCCACGGTGATCGAGCGCCTGGGCTGAGACGTCGGCCGCCCCCGCGAAGCGGGGGCCGATGACAGAGCCAACGCCACGGTGATCGAGCGCCTGGGCTGAGACGACCTCGCGTCACAACTCGGGGTTCAGCGACCGCACGACGGTCGCTGAACCCCGAGTTCGCGTTGGGGGTACGTTCAGGAGGTCATGAGCGACCTCCAACCGGCCCTTCCAGAGGCGGACACGGCACCGACCCCGAGGTCGTCGAGCCGGTGGGTCCGGCTGGTCCTGTGGCTGGGCGTCGTGCTCGTCGTGGCGCTCGGCGTCAGCCTGGCGTTCGACGCATCGTTCCCCACCACGTTCGCCGCGGTGCTGCTGGGGATCGTGATCCTGCGGACCGGCTGGTTCTTCCTGCAGCAGTTCGCCACGCCGCCCCCCGAACCTCCGGAGGCCGGGACGATCCGCAAGGTGAAGCTGGTCTACCGGTGCTCCATCTGCGGGGCGGAGGTCAGGATGACCGCCGCTCCGACCGAGGACCCGGAGCCACCCCGGCACTGCCTCGAGGACATGGAGCTGGTGGCTCCCATCGACTGAGCGCTGGTGGCTCCCATCGATTGAGAGCTGGGTGGCTCCCATCGACTCAGCGCTCGTGGCTCCCGTCGAGTGAGGGACCACGCCGTCACCGGGTGATGATCCACTGCCCGTCGACAGGCATCCACAGCCTGTGGACAGTGCTGGGAGTTGTCACCTGACGGCAACGCGTCGTTCAGGGGTGGCGGTCGTTCAGCGGTACTGGGTGGCGACCATGATGCCGCCGAGGATCGAGCCCAGGCCGGCGACGAGGTACCAGCCGTTGCCCCCGTCGGAGGACCCCGGCAGCACGCCCATGTAGTTGAGGACGATGATCAGCAGCCCGAGGCCCCAGAGGCCGAACATGAGCACCGGCACCCAGCGCGGACTCGGGCCCTTGACCGCTCCCGTCCTCGGCGGGGTGTAGCGGGCCGAGGGCCGCTGCTCCGCCTTGGGCGTCACCCGCTTGCTGGTCGTCGATCCCTTGCCCGACGACGATCCCTTGCCCGACGAGGTCCCGTCGGTGGTGTCCTTGGTGGTGGTCGAGGCGGTTCCGGAACCGCTCCCCTCCACCTTGCGCTTGGCCGGCTTCGCCATGCCGGTGACAGTAACGGTTGTCCCGCCGTTCCGGGCAACCCGTACGCTGCTGGCCGTGGCACCCCGGATCCTGGTGATCGACAACTACGACTCGTTCGTCTACAACCTCGTCCAGTACCTGGGAGAGCTCGGGGCCGCTCCCGAGGTGCACCGCGACGACGCGATCGGCCTCGACGACGTCGAGAGGATCGATCCCGACGGCATCCTCATCAGCCCGGGGCCGGGCACGCCGTCCGACGCCGGCCTGTCGAACGAGCTGATCCGGTCGTGGGGGTCACGGGTCCCGGTGTTCGGCGTCTGCCTGGGGATGCAGTGCATCGGCGAGGTGTTCGGCGGCGACGTCGTGAGGGCGCCGCACGTGGTGCACGGCAAGACCTCGCAGATCGCCCATCGGGGCGTCGGCGTGTTCGAGGGACTGCCGAACCCGCTCGAGGCCACCCGCTACCACTCGCTCGTGGTCGAGCGCTCGACGCTCCCCGACGTCCTCGAGATCACCGCGGAGACCGACGACGGCCTGATCATGGGCCTGCGCCACCGTGAGCTGATGGTGGAGGGCGTGCAGTTCCACCCCGAGTCGGTGCTGACCCACGCCGGCCACGACCTGGTGTCGAACTTCCTCCGTCGCTGCGGCTGAGCGGCACCGTCCCAGAAAGACGCTGTCCCAGAAAGGCGCTGTCCCAGAAAGGACGCCGACCCAGAGGCGGCACTGACCCACCTGAGGAGGGCCGCGTCTCAGGGCGACGTGGTGGTCGTGGCCCCGGGGACGGTGGTGGTCGTGGTGGGCGGCGCTGCGGCGACGCCGACGGTGATCTGCAGCTGCGTGCCGATGCCGACGGGGGTGCCCGCAGGGATGCTCTGCGCGATCACCCGGCCGCCACGGCTGTCGCCGTAGGGGACGCTCTGGGAACGGGTGCTCACCGTGAGCTGGCTGTCGCTGAGCGCCTCGGTGGCGGTGGCCTGCAGCAACCCGGTCACCGACGGCACCTTCAGGCTGGGAGCGGCCTCGGTCACCACGACCGCGACCGGGTAGGAGCGCGGCACCGACGCGCCCGCCGGCGGGTCGGTGGACACGATGACCCCGGGCGGCTTGCCCTCCACGGCGGTGGTGGTGAGCTGTCCGAGCCCGACACCCGCTCGCCCGAGCGCCGCGAAGCCCTGGGCGATCGGCTGGTCCACCACGGAGGGCACCACGTGGGGCGCCGGCCCGTTGGACACGATCACGGCGATCGCCGCCCCGGGGATCGCCCGGTTGCCGGCGGCCGGGTCCGTGCGCAGCACCTCTCCGGGGCGCACCTGCTCGTCGTAGCCGGGCTGGATCGTCGGGACGAGACCGTTGGCCTGGAGCAGCTTGGCGGCCTCCGCGCCCTGGAAGCCCGTGACATCGGGGACCTTGATGCCCGCGGGTCCGTCGCTGACGATGAGGGTGACCTCGGTGCCGACCTCGAGCTTGGAGCCGGCGACGGGCCGCTGGCCGAAAACCACATCGGCGGGGATCGCCTCGTTCGGCTGGTACTCGACCGCCACGAGCAGGCCCAACGAGCCGAGCGCCTTCGACGCGTCCTCCAGGCTGCTGCCGTCGAGCCGGGGCACCGCGACCCGCTCGACCGACGCGCTGCGCTCCCCGTCCCGGAGCGAGGTGCCGACCGCGAAGCTGGCCACCAGGAACAGGAGCGCCACGGCGACGATCCCGATGACCGTGGCGCGTGGGTGGCGACCGCGGTCGAGGGACTCGGGACCGCCGAGCGGGGTGACGGGCGTCCCGCCCCGCACGCGGACGGTGCCGTCGCCGTTGCGCCGCTCCGCCCGTTCGGCCCGACGCTGGACCGCTCGGGACTCGGCCGGGGTCAGCTCGACCTCGTCCCGATCGGCCGCGCCCCGGTCGAGAACGTCCTGTACGGGCGCGCCGGAGCCCGGAGCGTCAGACCCCGCGCCGTCCGATGGCGGCTCCCGATCGGTCACGTCAGCCACTCGCACCGACCTCCAGGGTGACCACGGTCCCCGGCCGTGACATGGTCGTCGGCGCCGGGCTCTGGGCGGTCACGGCGCTGCCGGACCCCTTGCGGATCACGTTCGGGATCATGCCCAGCTGCGTGACCGAGGCCGACGCGGCATCGGCGGTCTGGCCGACCAGGGCGGGGACGGCGACCGGCGGAGGACCGGCGACCTGGAAGACGGTGACCGCCGTGTCCCGGTCAGCGACGGTGCCCGCCGGGGGCTCGGTGCGCTGCACCGAGCCGACGACGGCGTTGGCGTCGTCGACGGGGGTCACGGCGCCGATGGTGAAGCCGGCCTTGCCCAGCTCGAACGACGCTCCCTCCAGACCGAGGCGGGCGACGTCCGGGACGGGCCGCTGCGCCGGGCCGTCGGAGACGACGAACCTGGCGACGTCCTCCCCGGTGACGAGGACGCCGGGACCGGGCTCCTGGCTGATCACCACGCCGGCCGGGTCGGTCTCGCTCGCGGAGCGGGTCACCTCGACCTTGACCCCGGCCTCGTCGAGCGGCCCGCGCACGTCGTCGAACACCTTGCCGACGGCGTCGGGCATCTCGACGCGGTTCAGCCCACGGCTGACGACGACCTCGACCTTCGTGCCCTCACGCACCCGGGAGCCCGGCGGTGGGTCCTGACCGATGACCGTGCCGCGGACCCCGCTGAGGCTGTAGCTCGTCCGCACCTCGGGGACCAGGCCGGCGGCCTCCGCGTCGGCTTCGGCTCCCGGCTGCGGGCGGCCCGACAGGTCCGGGACCTCCACGATCGCCCCACGTCCGAGGATCGCGTCGATGGGGTTCAGCGTGGAGGAGAACCCGAGGAGTCCGACGAGGAGCGCGGCGACGACGAGGGCGACACCGAGCGCCACAGCACCCTTGACGCCTCGACCACCCTCGGCCGGCGGCTCGGCCATGTCAGGGGCTGGTGGTCGTGGTGGTGGGCGCCGCGGTGGTGGTCGTGGGCGCCGCGGCCTGGCCGACGACGATCTTCACCGTCGACCCCTTGTCCGCCTGCTTGCCCGACGTCGGGTCCTGGCTGATGACGCGACCGGCATTCGGGTCCCCGGCGGGCACCGACTTGGGAGTCGTGGCCACGTCGAAGCCCCGGGTCTGCAGCGTGTTGATGGCGTTCGCCTCCGTCTGACCGACCACGTTGGGGACGGCGGCCTGCTCGACCCCGGTGGACACCGTGATCGTGACGGAGGCGCCCTTCTTGGCGGTCGTGCCGCCGCCGGGATCGGTCGAGATCACCAGGCCCGCAGCGACGGTCGCGCTCGGCGCCTCCTTGGTGGCCGCGATCTTGAACCCGGCGGCCCTCAGCTGGGCCTGGGCGTTCTGGAGGTTCTGGCCGGCCACGTCGGGGACGGTCTCCTCGTCGGGCGCCTTGGCCACCTCGAGGATCACGTTGGAGTCCTTGGCCACCTTCTCCTTGGCGGCAGGGTTCTGGCTGAGCACCGTGCCGGTCTCGGCGTCCTCGTTCTCCACCTGGTTCGCGGTGAACTTGAGCCCTCCGGCGGTGAGCGCGGCTTCGGCCTCTGCCTGGGACATGCCGACGACGTCGGGCACCTCGACCTGCTCCACCCCGGACGACACCACGAGCTCGACCGTGGAGCCCTTGTCGGCCTCGGTCTGCGCGGCCGGATCCTGGGAGATCACGTGGTCGACGGCGACGGTGGCGTTCGGCTCCTCGGTCACCTTGACCACGAACCCTGCGTCCTCGAGGGCCTTGGTGGCCTCGGCCCGACTCAGCCCGATCGTCGCGGGCACCGTCACGGTGTCGCTGCGGAGGCTGCTCGCGAACCAGAACAGCAGGCCGGCCAGGATCAGCAGCAGCACGACGATCACGCCGAGGAACACGCCGGTCCGGGACTTGGGCCGGTCGTCCTCGGGCTCGTCGACGGCGTCGATCATGTCGGCGTCGGGATCCGGCCCGACGGCCGGCTGCACCGTGGTCGCGGCGGCCGCGGCTCCGGCGGCCGCGCCGAGCGCGGCGGCGCCGGCGAGGGCCCGCTCCGCGGAGGTGACGTCGCCGTCGAGGTAGCGGTTCAGGTCCGCGCGCAGGGCCTCGGCCGACGGGTAGCGGTCGTCGGGCCGCTTCTGGAGCAGCTTCATGATGATCGCCTCGAGCCCGTGCGGCAGGTCGGGGACGATCGACGACGGGGGCGCAGGCTGGTCCTGCACGTGCTTGTAGGCGATGGCCAGCGGGGTCTCGCCGGTGAACGGCGGCCGACCGGTGACCATCTCGTAGAGCACGACGCCCAGCGAGTAGAGGTCGGAACGCGGATCCACGGTGAGGCCCTGGGCCTGCTCCGGCGAGAAGTACGTGGCGGTGCCCATCACCGAGCCGGCCTGGGTCAGGTCGTCGTCGGGCGAGGACAGGGCGCGGGCGATGCCGAAATCGGTGACCTTGGACTGACCCGTGGCGGTGAGCAGCACGTTGCCCGGCTTGACGTCGCGGTGCACGACGCCGCGGGAATGGGCGAACCCGAGCGCGGCGGCGACCTCGTTGCCGATCTCCGCGGCCCGACGCGGGTGCAGCGGGCCGTCGCGACGGATGACCTGCGACAGCGAAGGGCCGTCGACGTACTCCATGACGATGAAGTAGGTGCCGTCCTGGGTGCCCCAGTCGTAGACGCCCACGATGTTGGGGTGCGAGAGGTTGGCGGCGGCCTGGGCCTCCCGGCGGAAGCGCTCGACGAAGCTCGGGTCGGTCGCGAACTCCGGGACCAGCTCCTTGACGGCGACGGGGCGGTCGAGGCTGCGATCGCGGGCCAGGTAGACCTGGGCCATGCCGCCTCGGGCCAGCCGCTGGTGGATCTCGTAGCGGTCTCCGAGGACGCGCTGTTCCTGCTCAGCCATGGCAGCGCCAGCGTAGAGGGCCACCCCGTCCGGAACGTGTCATGCGGCTGATCAACCGCCCACGCCGAGGACCTTGTCCATGACCGCCTTGGCGATCGGGCCGGCGGTCGATCCACCGGTCGCCTCGCTGACGCCGGGGAGGTCCTCGACGATGACCGCGACAGCCACCTGCGCCGCCTCGCCGGGCTGACCGGCGAACGCGATCATCCAGCCGTGCGACTTGGGCGGCGTCGTGCCCAGCTGCGCGGTCCCGGTCTTGGCGCCGACCTCCCAGCCGGGCGTGGCCATGACCCCGGCCGTGCCGTTCTGCACCACGCCCACCATCGCCTCGCGCATGGTGGCCGACACCTCGGGCGTCATCGACTCCCTCCAGGGGAACTCGGCGAACTTCTCGACGACGTCGCCGTTGCGGGCCCGGATCTCGGCCATGACGTGCGGCGCCATGATCTGGCCGGTGTTGCCGACCCCGGCCGCGACGAGGGCCATCAGCAGCGGGGTGGAACGCACGTCGTTCTGGCCGATCGCGGTCTGGGCCAGCTTCGGGGTGTCCTCGTAGACCGGCGCCGCCCCCTCGGGATCGCTCACGACCGATCCGAAGTCCGTGGGGTACACCGACTCGGCGGGGCGGGGCAGGTCGAGCGGGACCGACTGGTTGAAGCCGGCCGCCTCCGCCGCCTGGATCATCGGCTCGGGCCCCGTGTTCTCCGCGGCCATCTGGGCGAAGGAGCTGTTGCAGGACCGGGCGAGGACGGTGAAGAGGGTGCCGCCGCAGGCGTTGCCGTCGAAGTTGTTGATGGCTCGGGTCGTCAGGGGCGGCGTGTACGACGTCACGACCGGGTAGTCGGGCGCGTCGACCGTGACGGCACCGGAGGTCAGCCCTGCCGTCGCCGTGACCACCTTGAACGTCGAGCCCGGGAAGTAGCGCTCCCGGTAGGCCTTGGGCAGCAGCGGCTTGGACGGGACGACCTCGTAGAACTCCTTGGCCTTGGTCGCAGCCTCCGCGTCGTTGTTGGACAGGAGGTTCGGGTCGAACGTCGGGTTGGACCACATCGCGATGATCCCGCCGGTGCGCGGGTCGAGCGCCACGACGGACCCGGGCCGATCACCGAGTGCGGCGCGGGCGGTCTCCTGGACGTCCTTGCGGACCGTCAGCACCACGTCGCCCTGGCTGGACGTGTCGGAGAAGAACGTCGACAGGTGGGCGAGGCGCAGCGAGGCGGTGCGCCCCGCCAGCTCCTCGTTGTAGGTGCGCTCGACGCCGTCGGATCCGAGGGCGAACGAGTAGTAGCCGGTGATCGCGGAGAACAGCTCCTTGTCGGGGTAGACCCGCTGGTACTGCAGGGCGGCGCGCACCTCGTCGGAGGTGGCGGCGACGGCCCCGTCGGCGGTGATGATGTCGCCCCGGGGCTGGTTGAAGTCGCGCTGGAGCTGGCGGGTGTTGTCGGGGCGGTCGCTGTAGGCCTGCGCCTCGAGCACCTGGACCTGGTTGAGCTTCAGGAACACCGCCACGTAGCAGACGATCACGATGATCCCGAGCGCCTTGATCTGGCGGTTCACGCGCCCACCCCGATCACCGGGCCACGACCCGTTCGGGGGCGCGTCGCGCCGTCTGGTCCGAGATGCGCACGAGCAGGGCGAGCAGCACGTAGTTGGCCAGGAGAGAGCTGCCGCCGTAGGAGACGAACGGCAGCGTCACGCCGGTGAGGGGCAGCAGCCGGGTGACGCCGCCCATGATGATGAACGCCTGGAAGGCGATGAGCACGGTCAGGCCGACGGCCAGCAGCGACGGGAACGGGTCGCGCGACTCGCGGGCCACGCGCAGGCCGGTGCCGGCCAGCAGCAGGAACGCGCACAGGATCGCCGTCGTGCCGAGCAGGCCCAGCTCCTCGCCGATGACGGCGAAGATGAAGTCGGTCTCGTCGTAGGGGATCCGCCCGGCGATGCCCAGGCCCGGACCGACCCCCGACGTCCCGCCCCAGGCCAGCGCGTAGGCGGCCTGGATGATCTGGTAGCCGGAGCCCTGCGGGTCGGCCCACGGGTCGATCCAGACCGACACGCGCCGCTGCACGTGGTCGAAGCTCATCCAGCTGAGGAACGCCCCCACGAGGAAGAGCCCCATGCCGACGACCAGGTAGCTGACCCGGCCGGTGGCGACCCACAGCATGATGATGAACAGCAGGAAGAACAGCAGGGCCGAGCCGAGGTCCCGCTGGAAGATGAGCACGACCAGCGACGCCCCCCACGCCAGCAGGATGGGGGCGAAGTGCTTGGGGTCGGGGGTGTTGAACGGCCCGACCCGGAACGTGGCGACGCTGAGCAGCTCCCGCCGCTCGACCAGGTAGCCGGCGAAGAACACCGCGAAGGCGATCTTGGCGAACTCGCCGGGCTGGAAGCTGACCGGGCCGATCGCGACCCAGATCCGGGCGCCGTTGATGTTGCGCCCGATGCCCGGCAGCAGCGGAAGGATCAGCAGCACGACGCCGATGAGACCAGCGGTGTAGCGGTAGCGCTGCAGCCAGCGGATGTCGCGCACCACCACGAGCGTCATCACGTAGGCGGCGATGCCCGCCGCGGTCCACGACGCCTGGAGCGCGGCGAGGTCCTGGTCCAGGCGGGCGATGAACACGTAGCCGATGCCGTTGAGCAGCGCGGCGATCGGTAGCAGCAACGAGTCCGCGGTCGGCGCCAGCTTCCGGTTGGCCAGATGGGCGCCGACGAGCAGCGCGAGCAGCGCGGCGAGGAACGGCCAGAGGTCGGCCGGCAGCGAGGCGTTGCGACCGAGGCTGGCGAGGGCGTACGCCCCGAGGATGATGATGACGGCCAGCACCAGGAGCCCCAGCTCCGTGGTGCGTCGTCGTCGGCCGAGCGCCTGGATCGCCGGCGACGGCGAGCCGTCGGACGGCGCGGTCGCGGTCGCCGTCACGGTCCGGCCGGAGGCGGGACGACCGGGACCGTGGCGTTCGGGTCGATCACGATCGGTGCGGTCGTCGTCGTGGTCGTCGTGGTGGTGGTCGTGGTCGTCGTCGTCGTGGTGGTCGTGGTCGTCGACCGGCCCTCGAGGACGTCGATGTAGTCCCGGGCCTCCTGCTCGTCGCCGAACGAACGTCCCCGCTCCAGCTGACGCCGGTCGGCCTCGGTGAGGTCCTCGACGCGGATCTGGTCGTAGCGCTCGACCTCGGTCGGACCGAGGAACAGCACGCCGTCCTTGCGACCCTGCAACAGGACGACCGTGCCGTCCTCCTCCGCCACGACCCACCCCGACCGCGACGCGACGACCAGCACGCCGGCCATCACCACGATGACGACGGCGACGGCCACCACGAAGAGCGCCGTCCGCCAGCGCCGGCCCCGGCCCTCGGGTTCGGCATCGTCGGAGTCGTCGGCCGACGCGGGGTCCCCCGCACCGCCGGACGCGACGTCCTCCGCCGGATCGGCAGCACCGGTCCACGGCCCGGCTCCTGCATCGAGCGTGCCGGAGTCGAGGGCGCCGGGATCGAGGGTGCCGGCATCGACGACGGCGTCGTCGTCGGCCGCGTGGGCACCCGCATCGTCGACACCGTCGCCCGGGCCACCCGGTTCGCCCTCCTCGGGCGGGATGACCACGGCCATCACGGTGTCGGTCCGATCCCGGTCGTCGTCGATGTCGGACAGGTCGACCGCCGGCGTGCTGATCCGGCGGTAGCGACCGTCGATCGGCGCGGCCGTCAGCGGTGCGTCGTGGACGTCGGCCACCACCGTCGTCACGTTGTCGCGACCGCCGGCGGCGTCGGCCTCGGCGGCCAGGCGGCGGGCCGCCACCTCGGGGTCGTCGGACTCGGCCAGGATCTCGGCGATCCGGTCCTCGGACAGCTCGCCGAACAGGCCGTCGCTGCAGAGCAGGAGTCGGTCGCCGTCCGCCGGCCGGAGCAGCCAGGCGTCGACGACCACGAGGGCCTCCACGCCCAGGGCGCGGGTGATGACGTTGCGCTGCGGGTGGTGCTCGGCCTCCTCGGCGGAGATGCGACCCTCCCGCAGCAGCGTCTCCACGAGCGAGTGGTCCTCGGTGAGGCGGGTGAGGACGCCGTCGGCCATCAGGTACACCCGGGAGTCGCCGACGTTGAGAACGGCGATCTGCTCCTCGTCGTCGTAGCGCACCAGGCCGACCACGCACACGGTGGTGCCCATGCCTCGGAGGTCGTCGTCCTCCGCGGCCCGCTCGTTGATGCGCCGGTTGGCGCGGTGGACCGCGGCGACCAGGTCCTCGACGGAGCGGGATCCGGCGACGAGGCGGAGCACGTCGACGGTGTCGGCCGACGCGACCTCTCCGGCGCGGTGACCACCCATGCCGTCGGCGACGGCGACGACGTCCTCGGTCACGAGGAACGAGTCCTCGTTGGCGCTGCGGACCTGACCGACGAGCGACGTGGCGCCGATCGTGAGGGCGGTCACCGGACCTCCATCACCACGTTGCCGATCTGGATGCGGTCACCGAGCCGTGCGGGCATCTGGCCGACCGCCCGGGACCCGTTGACCCAGGTGCCGTTGGTCGAACCGAGGTCCTCGACGAACACGGAGCCGTCCCTGCTGAAGATCCGGGTGTGCACCTGCGACACGTACTGCTCGTCGAACACCAGGTTGCAGCCCGCGGCGCGGCCGACCGTCATGTCGGGACCGAGCGCGAACTCGGTCCCCTGGCGGGCCACCGGCTCGACGACGACGAGCCGGGTCGGCACCGCCTCCTTGCGACGACTCCGACCCGGGGTGCGGGTCGAGCTGCGACGGGACTTGGTCGCGCCCGCGGCCACTGCAGCCACCGGCGGCGCGGCTGCGGCCTTCGGCGGGTTGACCTCCGTCCACACCGCACGCAGGACGCGCAGGAAGAACAGGTAGAGCAGCGCCAGGAGGCACAGCTTCAGGACGGTGAGCAGCTGCTCGGGCACGGTCGAGGAGCCTACGAGGCCTCGAACCGGACGGCCGTGTTGCCGAACCGGACCTCGTCGCCGTCGCGGAGCTCGTGCTCGGCGACGCGCACCCCGTTGACCTTGGTCCCGTTGGTGGATCCGAGGTCGGCCACGACGAATCCGTCGCCGGCCGGACGCACCTCGGCGTGGACCCGGCTGACGTTCGGGTCCGCGAGCACGATCGTGCACTCGGCCTGTCGACCCACCGACACGACGTACTCGCCGAGCGGCACACGGTCCCCTGTCGGCAGGATCAGCGCGCCCGGCGGGAGCCCGCCCTCGCCCTCGACCCAGCGGGACTCGACCTCCAGCACACCGGTCCGGAGGCGTTCGTCGGCGTCGAGCTCGATCTCGACCGGCCCCACGAACGAGTAGCCCTCGTCACGGGCGTGCTCCCGGGCGGCGTCGGCCAGCTCCCGGCGCAGCGTGCCCTCGATCTGGGCGAACTGCTCGTGATCGGCGGGCGAGACGGCGAAGCGGTACCAGTTGGGGACGATGGTCCGACCGTCGACCGCGACCGACCGCCGGGAGTCCATCTCGCGCTGCAGCTTGCGCCCGAACTCGACCGGCTTGACCGAGGACCGGAACAGGCGGCTGAACGTTCCCTCCACCGCGCGTTCGAGGCGGCCCTCGAAGCCCTTGGTAGCCATCGACCCAACGATAGCGATGTGGAGCACCCCGCCCCGGGGCACCGCCACGATGGGTGGTCCTCAGGCCACTCCGCCGGTCCGGCGCGGACCCTGGTCCGCGTCGTCGATCCCGCCGGCGGACAGTCGGTCGATCCGCCTCTCCAGCGTCCTGTGCCACGACTCGGCCAGCTCGGCGACGGCGTCCAGCGACCGGGCCGCCGACACGTCGGACCGCCGATGGTGCATGACGTCGTTGGCCGCGGCGATCGTCCAGTCCGGGTTCGGCCGGGACTGCAGCTCCCAGGTGTCGCCGGCGGCGACCGTCCCCTCCTCCACCACCCGGAGGTACCACCCGCCGTGGCCGGTCGCCTCGATGTGGTCGACAAGGTCGTCGCGACCCCAGCGGTCGTTGACCTTCCAGCAGGGCTGGCGGGGCTGGGAGACCTCGAACACCGCGGAACCGACCCTCCATCGGTCGCCGATGCAGACATCGGACTCGGTGAGGCCACGGACGTGGAGGTTCTCCCCCAGCGCCCCCGGGGCCGCAAGATCAGGGTCGATCGCCGCCCACGACGGAGCGTGGTCCGCCGAGCAGGCCAGCACTGCCTTGTCGGGGCCTCCGTGGACGCGGAGGTCCGCCTGCTCGTCGCCGGCGAGGTTGGTGGTCCCGACCGCGATCGGGCCGTCGACGACGGCCTTGCGGATCGCCGTGCGCACCGGGCGGCCCGACGGCGAAGTGTGCTCGCTCGGTCGACCGACGAGGACGGCGACGGTGACGGGGGTCGCGACCATCGACCGAACGTAGCGCCGGTACGGTCGGGGTCATGTACGTGGTGATGAACAAGATCGATGTCGGTCCCGAGCGGGCCGAGATGTTCGAGCAGCACTTCTCCCGGTCCATGGACGGCACCCTGGGCGAGGTGGAGGGTCTGCTCCGCTCGACGCTGCTGCGACCCGTGGCCCCGGGCTCGCCCTACATCGCCCAGATGACGTTCGACTCGAAGGACTCGTTCATGGGCTGGCTGCGCTCCGAGGCCTTCCAGGCCGCGCACGGCCACGGCCCGGGCGACGCCGATGGCGGCGGCCCGAACGTGGACGCCTACGAGGTGGTCAACGAGGTCGCTCCCGGCGCCTGACCGCCGGGGCCATCGCCCCACCGCCGCGGCATTCGCCTTGGGAGCGGGGCAGCGGCCCGCGCTACAGTTCGACGCTCACTCGCGCGAGTGGCGGAATTGGTAGACGCGCAGGATTCAGGTTCCTGTGCCCGAAAGGGTGTGAGGGTTCAAGTCCCTCCTCGCGCACTCCTGTGATGTCGCGAGACATCCCGGACGCCCGGACCCACAGGGTCCGGGTTTTCTGCTCCCGGGGTGGGTGTGCCGCCGTGTCCGGGCGAACGCCGCTCCGGCGAGCGGTCGACCGCCTGTCGGATCGACCACCTACGATCGGCGCGGTGGACACGGAGCCCGCGATGCGACGCGACCAGGCGGACAGGTGGCGCGGCATGATGCCCGCAGAGCGTGCCGCCATGGCGGATCGCCTCAGCGTGGACGTCACCCGGCTCGCCATCGCCGGCATCCGGGCCCAACACCCGGACGCGACGGATGAGGAAGTGACCCACGAGCTCGCGCGGCGCCGCTACGGCGACGAGATCGCCGGTCTGCTGCGCCCCGGTACGACCACCGCGTGACAGGGATGGGGCCCTTGGAGCTCCTGGTGCGGACGGCAGCGATGCTCGACCAGCTGGGCATCCCGTATGCCTTGGGAGGCTCGTTCGCTGCGACGTTCTACGGCGAACCTCGCTCGACGATGGACATCGATGTTGCGATCGTCGTCCGGGGGGACGAGGGCGAGGAGCTCCTCCGCCGGGTGAGCCGCGACTACGTCGTTCCGATGGAGACCGCGAGACATGCCATCCTCACGCACGGTTCCTTCAACCTCCTGTCCAAGGAGGGCGGCATGAAGATCGACCTGTTCGTCCTGGGCGACGGCCTCCTCGACCGCCGACAGATCGAGCGACGCATCCGAGTGGCCGTTCCCGGCGCCGCCGACGGGATCTGGGTCACGGCGCCCGAGGACCAAGTCCTGCGCAAGCTCCGCTGGTACGCCGACGGCGGCTCGGTCTCGGACCGCCAATGGCGTGACGTGCTCGGCATCCTGCGCGGTCAGAGGGGCGTGATCGACGTCGTCGATCTCCGCTCCGCGGCAGCCGAGCTCGGCCTGTCGGACCTGCTCGAACGAGCGCTCGTCGACGAGCGGGAGCCCTGACCCGGAGCAGAGGGCCGGTGGACAACGGCGCCGCCGATGCGTCGAACCTGATCCACGGCGGAGAGAAGGGCCAGACTGCGGCCACGCGGTCGCCCGAGCGGGTCCGACCGACGGCCACTCGGACCACCGAACGACACGAGGGAGCGACAGATGGCAGAGGACAGCGACCGGTACCGCAAGGGCGCAGCCAAGCTGCGCGAGGTCTACGCCGGCGACGTCGTCGACCTCCCTGAAGGGAGCTTCCCCTTCAACGACGTGATGCTGCGGACCCTGTTCGCCGAGGTCTGGGACCGCGAGCAGCTCGACATCCGCTCCCGGCGGCTGCTGATCATGGGCGTGATCGCCACTCTCGGGCAGACCGACACCTGGAAGATCCAGGCCCGGGCGTCGCTCCGCAACCGGGAGCTCTCGCCCGACGAGCTGCGCGAGACGCTGATCATGCTGGCGCCGTACGCGGGCTACCCGAACGTGGCGCCGCTGATCATGGCGTGCGAGGAGGTCATCTCGACCTGGGTCAAGGACGGCGAGCCCGGTCCGGCCGACCCGCCGGCCTGATCGCCGCAGCTGCGACGGTCACGGACCCGGGCCGAGCAGCTCAGGCGACCGGCAGCTCGAACGCGATGCGACCGCCCGGCGGCGGCTCGATCCAGATGTCGCCGCCCTGGGCGTCCACCAGGCCGCGGGCGATCGCCAGCCCGAGCCCGGCACCGCCGGTGGCGCGGCTGCGGCTCGCATCCGCACGGGACCACACGTCGAACGCGTGGGCCACGAAGTCGTCGGGGAACCCGCCGCCCTCGTCGAGGACCGTGACCCTGGGGCGACCCTCCCGCGTCACCGCCACGCGGACCTCGGACCCGACGGGAGCGTGACGGATCGCGTTGTCGACCAGGTTCCGCACCACCCGACCGATCGCCCGGGCGTTGCCCCGCACCGTCACGTGGTCGCCGACGTCGAGCCGCAGCGCGACCCCGGCCAGGTGGGCAGACGGTGCGAGGGCCTCGATCGCTTCGTCGCAGCACTCGGCCAGGTCCACCAGGTCCCGCTCCAGATGCAGGTGCCCGCCCTGGATGCTGCTGAGCAGGAACACGTCCTCGACCAGGCTGGTCAGCGCGTCCACGTCGTTGCTCATGGAGCGCAGGTAGCGCTCGGGGTCGGGGGCGACGCCGTCGATCAACGCGTCGATGGCAGCGCGGAGCGCGGCGATGGGCGACCGGAGGTCGTGGCTGATGCTGGACAGCATGAGCGCCCGCTCCTCGTCGAGGCGGGCCTGCGCCGCCTCCAGCTCGGCGAGCGCGACGTTCAGCTCGTCGAGTGCCGCTCCGGTCCGACCGAGCTCGTCACGACGTGCGATGTCGGAGCGGGCCGAACGATCACCGTCCTGGATCGAGCGGACCGTCGTCGCCAACCGTCGGGCGTCCGCCCCGAGCGTGCGCGACGCGAGCAGCACGATCACGGTGCCGACCGCGGCGGTCAGGCCCAGGACGGCGAGCGTGGGAGCCAGCTGGTCCGTCTCCAGCACCATCAGCGCCGCGAGGAGCCACGCCGCGACCGCTCCGACCACCAGCCCCGTCGCGGCGATCAGCAGCAGCTGGGACCTCAGGGTCCGCATCCGGGCGGTGAGGCGCCGGACCACCAGGCCGGCGACGACGGCCAACGCCACGATG
This sequence comes from Actinomycetes bacterium, assembly GCA_023434535.1. GTDB lineage: Bacteria > Actinomycetota > Acidimicrobiia > Acidimicrobiales > Microtrichaceae > Dermatobacter. The sequence goes on along the minus strand of JAEYSR010000175.1, from coordinate 1,143 downwards.
GCGGCGACGGCGGCGAGCGACTGGATCGGCTGCTCGCCGAACGCGTCGAGCCCGCTGGCCATCGACGCGGACACCGAGGAGCTCACGCGACACCAGGGTCGAACCGGTAGCCCACACCCCACACGGTGTCGATCCACCTCGGGTGCTCCGGGTCGACCTCGAGCTTCTGTCGCAGCCGACCGACGTGGACGGTGACCGTCGCCGGGTCCTGGTAGTCGGGCGAGGAGTCCCACACCGACTCGAGCAGCTGCCGACGGGAGAAGACCTGCCGGGGCGAGGCCGCCAACGTCGCCAGGAGGTCGAACTCCTTGACGGTGAGCGCCACCTCCGTCCCGTCGACGGTGACGATGCGCGACGCCGGATCGATCCGGAGCGGACCGTGCTCCACAACGCTCGGAGTGCTCGCCGGCGAACCCGCTCCGGTCCGGCGGAGCACCGCCCGCACACGAGCTGCGACCTCACGTGCGGAGAACGGCTTGACCACGTAGTCGTCCGCTCCGAGCTCCAGTCCGAGGAGTCGGTCGGCCTCCTCGGTGCGGGCGGTCAGCAGGACGACGGGCACGTCGCCCGACTCCCGGAGGCGCCGCAGGATCGTGAGACCGTCGACGCCGGGCAGCATCACGTCCAGCACGACCAGGTCCGGACGGTTGAGCTCCAGCCAGGCCAGGGCCTCGTCGCCGTCGGACGCCTCGTGGACGTGGTGGCCGTCGAGCTCGATGTAGCGGGCCACCACCTCGCGCACCATGGGCTCGTCGTCGACGACGAGGATCGTCGTCGACGCGCCGCCCGAGGCGGGGCTCGACGCGGCGGCCGACGCAGGCGGCGGCGCGGCGACGGGATCGGTCACGGTTCCAGCGTAGGGAGCGGAGCTCGTCGCCGACCGGCCCCGGCCCGGAGTTTCGCGATCGTTTCGAGATCCGTGGCTCCGATGTGAGCGTCGGTCGTCACTCTGGCTCCCATGTCGAGCTCACTCACGACCCACGACGACCAGACCGAGATCGACGACGAGGCGTCGCCCTCACGCCGCCGCCGCCGGCCCTGGGTGGTCGGCATCGGAGGCGTCGCAGCGGCGCTCGCCGCCGTGCTGGCCTTCGGCGTGTTCGGCGTGCAGACGGCGTTCACCGACCGCGAGGTCGCCGAGGC
>JAEYSR010000124.1 GCA_023434535.1 Actinomycetes bacterium | reverse complement strand
GGGGCGCGCCGACATGGGGGGCGCTCCCCTCGGACCCGGATGCCGTCCACCAGCCCATCGCGACCGCGGCAAGGAGGAGCAGCGACGCTGCCATCACGACTCGAGCGCGGGGAGGGGACATGGAGCGAGCGGCGTCGTCGGGGTCAGGACCGGCGACGGTCCCGGGCCAGGACGAGTCCGGACGTCCCGACGCCGACCACGGCGACACCGGCCAGCACGGCCAGGACCACGACCAGGGCGCCGCTCGGGCCGCCGGTCGCAGCGAGTCCGTCGGTGCCGCTGTCCACGCCGGTCGGCATGGCGGCATCGGCCTCGGTCGCCGTCTTCGTGATGACGGCGTCGATCACGTGGATCACGCCGTTGGACGCCTTGATGTCGGTGGTCGTGACCTTGGCGCCGCCGACCATGAGGTCGCTGCCGCTGAGGGTGACCGACACCGGTCCACCCAGCGTCTCGACGGTGCCGCCGGCGGCAGCGATGGCCGCCTTGGAGTCGACGGCTCCCGACACGACGTGGAGCTTCAGGATGTTGGCGAGCTGGCCCGTCGGATCGGCGAGCAGGGTGTCCAACGTGCCGGCGGGCAGCGCGGCGAACGCGGCATTGGTCGGGGCGAACACGGTGAACGGTCCGGGACCCGACAGCGTCTCGGCCAGTCCGGCGGCCGTCACGGCCTGGACGAGCGTGGAGAAGTCGGGGTTGGCCTGGGCGATCTGCACGATGTTCTGGCTCGAGGTGTCCTGGGCTCCGGCGGTCGACGCCAGTCCTCCGAACACCACGGCGAATGCAGCGGTCAGGGTGAGCACGATGCGACGCATGGTTCCTCCGTCTCGGTGGTGCGGCCGGGTGCCGCCCACACACCGACTTCGTTCGTCGGCGGTCGCGATTCGGATGCAGCGGTCGCAGCCGACCGCGGTGGCACTGGTACCGTCGCTCGCCGGCCCGCTCCGGGCCGACCAGCTCTCGGGGAGACGAACGATGGCCACGACCACCCGGAACATCCTGATCACCGGAGCCGGTTCCGGCTTCGGGAAGGGCGCTGCTGTCGAGCTCGCCCGGCGGGGCCACGTCGTGTTCGCCGCGTGCGAGACCGACGCACAGGCCGAGGCTCTCGCTGCCGAGCACCCCGACCTGACCGCGATCACCCTGGATGTCACCGACGCCGCGGCGATCGCCCGCGCGGCGGACCTGGGCGTCGACGTGCTGATCAACAACGCCGGCGTCGGCATCGTCGGACCGATGGCCACGGTGCCGATGGCCGACGTCCGCCGCTCGTTCGAGGTCAACGTCTTCGGCATGGTGGCCCTGACCCAGTCCGTGATCCCCGGCATGCGCGCCCGCGGCTGGGGGAGGATCGTGAACATGTCCTCGGTGGCGGGCGTGCTGGCGTCGCCGCTCGGATCGCCCTACAGCATGACCAAGCACGCGGTGGAGGCGTTCACGAAGTCGCTGCGGGCCGAGCTCGCGCCGCACGGCATCGACGTCACCAAGGTCAACCCCGGTCCGTACCTCACCGGCTTCAACGACCGCATGGTCAACGGGGCGGCCGACTTCATCGAGGACGGGGACACGTCGAGCACCGACATCCACGCCCTCGTGAGCGCCGTGATCCTGACCGACCAGCTCGATCCCGCCGAGGTGTCGCTCGCGCTGGCTGACCTCGCCGAGGCTGATGAGACACCCGAGGAGCTCTTCCTCCCGGAGGGCATCAAGGAGGTCCTGACCGGCTTCATGTGGGCCGGTCGTCGCGAAACGCCGACCGCCGACACGTCGCTGCCGCCCGACCGCTCCTCCGATGAGTGGCCTCCTGCCTCCTCCCCGGCCGCTCCGCGTCGATGCCCCGGAGGACGGGTGGGTGATGGGTCTCGACCCCGGGTCGATGGGTAGGGCCGTCGTCGTGGTGGCCACGGGGTCGCCCATCCATGTCGGAGGTACCGCCGTGCGAGCGAGGACCATCATCGAGATCCGTGTGGTCGCTGTCGACGAGCTGGACTCGGAGCTCCAGATCACCGCGGACGACGGCACCACGCTGAGCTTCCGCTCTCTCCAGAGCCGACACGCGACGATCGAGCACGCGGCGCAGCGCCTGGCCCATCACTGCGGCCTGGGACAGCAGGGGTCGCGCCACTGGACGGCTCCACAGCCCGTCGATCGGCCCGACCTCCGTGCTCTGCCTGCATGACCGCTCGGTGCCGTCGGACCCGGGTCGCACGATCCTGGACCTCTGGACCTGCCGGGGGCGGGTAGGGGCGCCGGGACCGAGGAGGTTCCGATGACCGGACCCGACGACGATCAGCTCCGCTACGTGGCGCTGAACTGCACCCTGAAGCCCGGACCCGAGGCGTCGAGCACCGACCTGCTGCTCGACGCGATCACGGGCGAGCTCGAGACGTTCGGCTACACGGGCGAGACCGTCCGGGTGGTGGACCGTGGGCTCGCCCACGGCGTGACGGCCGACGAGGGCGTGGGGGACGGGTGGCCGGCGATCCGGCAGCTCGTCCTGGACTCGCAGATCCTGGTGGTCGGCACGCCGATCTGGTTGGGCCATCCTTCGAGCGTGTGCCAGCAGGTGATGGAGCGGCTCGACGCGTTCCTCGGGGAGACCGACGAACGCGGCCAGATCTCGACGGTCGACCGGGTGGCGCTCGTCGCGGTCGTCGGCAACGAGGACGGCGCCCACCACGTCGGCGCCGAGCTGTTCCAGGGGCTGAACGACGTCGGGTTCACCCTGCCGCCCGGGGCGATGGCCTACTGGGTGGGGGAGGCCATGGGGTCGACCGACCTCAAGGACCTCGACGCGATCCCCGACTCGACCATCGGCCAGGCCCGGACCATGGTCGCCAACGCGGCGCACCTGGACGCCCACCTGTCCGGTGCCGGGCCGTACCCGTCGCTGTCGTAGGTCATGGTCAGCCGTTCATGATGGTGGTGCATCAGAGCATCGCCATGCTTGATGCTATGATGCAGCGATGCGGACCACGGTCACCCTGGATCCCGACACGGAGCAGCTGATCCGCCGTCGGATGCGGGAGCGCGGCCTCACGTTCAAGGAGGCCATCAACGACGCCATCCGGAGCGCCAGCCACGCTCCGCGTGCCGACTTCGTGACCGAGACAGCGGCGATGGGTGAGTCGCAGGTGAACCTGGACCGCGCCCTGCAGGTCGTGGCCGACCTCGAGGACGACGAGCTGGTGCGTCGGATGCGGGCCGGCTCGTGAAGCTCGTCGACGCGAACGTGCTGCTGTATGCGGTGAACCGGGATGCAGTGCATCATGAGACGGCGAGGGCGTGGCTCGACCGCTCGCTGTCCGGTGACTCCACGGTTGCGTTCTCGTGGATCGCGCTCCTCGCGTTCGTCCGCCTGTCCACGAAGGTCGGGTTGTTCCCGTCCCCGTTGAGCGTGGAGGGGGCCATGGATCGGGTCGACGCATGGATCGGAGCCGGCCCGGCGGTCGTCGTCGAGCCGACCCCTGACCACGGCGCCATCCTGCGACGACTGCTCGCCCAGGTCGGGATCGGGGGGAATCTGGTGAACGACGCGCATCTCGCGGCGCTGGCGGTCGAGCACCGCTGCACCATCGTGTCGTACGACAACGACTTCTCCCGCTTCGAGGGCGTGTCGTGGGAGAGCCCGACGGCCTAGCGGCGGCTGGGCGTGCGCCACACCGGCGGAGCGTGGCACTGCCGCCGTTCCGGGGCTAGGAGGACGCCAGGATCGCCTCGATCTGGCCGATCGCCTGGACCATCCCTTCCTCCTGGCCCATGGCGAGGACCTGCTCCATCGCCTCGAGCGTCGGGAAGTGCGAGGCGATCACCATCTCGGTGCCGCCGTCCCGCTCCTCGAGCGTGACGACCATCCTGCCGACGGGCATGTCCTCGTTGGGAGCGCCGGTGTCGTCGCCGAATCCGTCCTTCACCTCCAGGCGGCGTGGCGGGTCGACGGCGAGCACCTCCCACCAGCCGTAGTACTTCTCGCCCTCCGGGCTCGTCATGAAGTAGGTGGCGCGGCTGCCGACGGTGAGGTCGAGGTCGACGAACGTCGCCGGGTACCCGGGCGGCCCCCACCAGCGCTCCAGCTGACGCGGGTCGGCCCACAGCTGCCAGGCCCGTTCGACGGTGGCGTCGAGCTCGACGGTGATGTCCATCGTCAGGGCGTCGGGGTCCTTCCGGACGTTGGTGACGGTCATGGGTTGCCTCCATCTGGTTCGGCGAGGATCTCGCTCATGCGGTCGGCGCGGTCGCGCCACATGTCGTCCAATGCGTCGAGCAGTCGTGCCGCCCGGCGGAGGGTGTCGACGTCGCAGCGGACCAGCTGCTCCCGTCCGCTGCGTCGCTTGGTCACGAGGCCCGCCTCCTCCAGGACCGCGACGTGCTTCTGCACGGCGGCGAAGCTCATCGGGTACTGGCGTGCCAGGGCCGACACCGAGTGGTCACCGCCGAGCGTGCGCACGACGATGTCCCGTCGGGTGGCGTCGGCCAAGGCGTGGAACACCTGGTCGGTCCGCTCCGCGGTCCAGCGATCTACAACCATCTAGTTGTAGATAACCAGGATGGCGCGCACTGCGCAAGGGTGTGTTCGAGCTGCCCGGGCAGCGGACCGCGACAATCGCGCGACATTTCCGCCACCCGCAGTCGCCGCGTCGAGGGGCGGCCGTACGGTGGCCCTCCGTGAGGCGCGGACCCGCAGCGACGAGGACCTGGCGCGTGGGTCTCCGCGCCCGCACCGCGACCGCGCTCGCACTGGGTGGTCTCGTGGTGTCGGTGTGCCTGTGCGTTCTGTCCTACGAGCTCGCCCGGCACTACCTGGTCGAGAAGCGACTCGATCTCGTCCGCCGGGAGGCCATCCTCAACGCCCGCTTCGTGGACGACGCCGTCGCATCGGATCCAGAGGCCCTCGCCGACGTGCTCACCGACCTCTCCGACACGGGGTCGCCGGTGCTCGTCGAGCGTGACGGTCGCTTCTACGGGGCCGTCGTCGGCTTCGGCGAGAGCGACCTTCCTCCGGCGCTGGTCGAATCCGTCGATGACGGAGGTGCTGCGGTCCAGCTCGCTCGCCGAGGCGGAGATCCGGTGGCGATGGTCGGGATCTCCCTGCCGTCCGCTGAGGCCACCTACTTCCAGACGTTCCCGCTGGTGGAGCTCGAGGCGACCCTGGACGCGATCCGCAACGCGCTCGCCATCGGGGCCCTGGTCACGACGATCGGCTTCGCCGTGCTGGGACTCGCGGTGTCGCGTCGCATCATGCGTCCTCTCCGGCGGGTGGCCGACACGGCGGAGCAGATCACCGCCGGAGACCTCTCGGCCCGCCTCGGCGAGCAGGACGATCCCGACCTCGAGCCCCTGACCCGCGCCTTCGACGAGATGACCGACGCCGTCGCTCTGCGCATCGAGCGCGAGCGGCGGTTCGCCGCTGACGTCTCCCACGAGCTGCGGACACCGCTGACGGCGATGACGTCGGCTGTGCACGTCGTCGAGCGGCGCGCCGACGAGCTCTCGGGACCGGGTCGTCAGGCCGTCGAGGTGCTCGGCGCCCAGGTCGAGCGCTTCTCCACGCTGGTGCTCGAGATCCTGGAGCTGTCGCGCCTCGAGTCCGACCTCGCGGACGTCCACCTCGAGGACGTCGACATCCGTGGAGCCCTGGTCGCCATCGCACGGGAGTCGGGCGTCGAGCCGGCGATCGTCGACGTGGCGGGCTCCGCCCCGGAACGGCTGCGGACCGATCCGCGGCGGCTGCGAGTCATCGTCAGGAACCTGGTCGAGAACGCGGCTCTCTACGGCGGGGGGTGCACCCGACTGGGGGTCGAGGTGCGTGACGGGAGCACCGCCATCGAGGTCGACGACTCCGGACCTGGAGTTCCGGTCGGTCGGCGGGACGTGCTCTTCGAGCGATTCCACCGCGGCGACACCTCTGCCACGCCCGGATCGGGTCTCGGTCTGTCGCTCGTGGCCGAGAACGTCCGGGTGCTCGGTGGTCAGGTGCACGTGACGGACGCGCCGGGCGGGGGAGCGCGGTTCGTGGTCGTGCTCCCGGTCCTGGCTCCGTCCGACCGGATGCTGGATCGACCGGCCGTGGGAGGCACGAGGTGACGCTGCACAGGTCGCGGGGGACCCGATCGGCGCTCGCGGCAGTGGTCCTGTGCGCGTGCTGCGCATCATGCGGTGTGCCCGAGAGCCGGGCGGAGCCCATCCCCCGGAACGAGCTGCCGGAGTCGCTCCGCGGTGCGGAGCCGTCCACGTCGGCATCACGTCCCCCGGGCGAGCCGGCGGAGCTGGCGGTCTACTGGGTCAAGGACCGGCGGCTGGTCCCCGAGTCGGTGTCCTTCGGATCGTCGCCCGACGCCTCCCGCCTCGTGGGGGTCCTGGAGCGCGGTCCGTCGTCCGACTCCGCGGGCGTCCGGTCGGCCGTGAGCTCGCAGGACGTGCTCGCCGGCGTGTCGGTGGACGGGTCCTCGGCGGCGGTCGACGTCGGCTCCGCCTTCGGCGACCTGACGGCGTCGGAGCAGACGCTCGCCGTGGCGCAGCTCGTGACGACGCTCACGACCGTTCCCGGCATCGAGAGCGTGGCGATCAGACTGGACGGGGAGGTCGTGGACGTCCCGCTGCCGGACGGCTCGCTGGTGCGTCGTCCGCTCGTCCGGTCCGACTACGCCACGCTGATCGGATGAGCCTCAGCCCTCCGGGGTGCTCAGCCGATACCCGAGACCTCGCACGGTCAGGAGCAGGGTCGGATCCGTGGGGTCCTCCTCGATCTTGAGCCGCAGTCGTCGGATGTGAGCGTCCACCATCCGGGAGTCTCCGAGGTAGTCGTACTGCCAGACCCGCTGCAGCAGCTGCTCACGGGAGATGACGTCGCCGTCCGCCTGGGCCAGGGCGTTCAGGAGCTTCAGCTCCGTCCGGGTCACCTGCACCGGGAGGCCCCGCACCAGGACCTGGGCGGATCGGGGGCGGATCTCGATCTCGCCGACCACCAGGTCCCTCAGCTCCTCGGGCTCGCCGACGCTGCGTCGGATGCTCGCCCGGATGCGCGCGAGCAGCTCGGCGACGTCGAAGGGCTTGGTCACGTAGTCGTCGGCTCCGGCGTCGAGCCCGGCCACCACGTCGTGGCTGGACGCCTGCGCGGTCAGGACGATCACGGCGATCGCCGAGCGCTCCCGGATGGCGCGGACCACGTCCAGGCCGTGCATCCCGGGCAGCCGGAGGTCGACGAGTGCGAGGTCGGGATCCACGACGTCGAAGCTCGCCAGAGCGGCTTCCCCGGTGGAGTGTCCCTCGACGTGGAGCCCGTCGTCCTCGAGGACCATCGTGAGAGTCGACCGGAGGGCGTGGTCGTCCTCGACGAGGAGGATCCGGCGCTCGTCGGTGGGCTCGGCGTCCATGTGTCGATCCTTCCCGTGGTGCATCCGGCTCATCTACCCGTGTGGGGCGACATCCGGCTGTGGGTTGCACCACGTAACAGTTGTAGTCTGCAACAGTGCTGCGTGACGACCATCCCGCCGAGGCCGAGGGGGACCATCCCGATCCGACGGCCGCTGCCGCGCACGAGCGGTCCGAGCCGTGACGCTTCCGCAGTGGTGGTACGACGAGCTCCGCTCGATCGCGAGCCGGTCGCGCTACGCGGTCGTGTTCGCCGCCGTCACGGGGGTCCTGACAGGTGTGGTGATGGCGGGCTTCGAGCTCGTCGTCGTGGGAGTCCTGCTCGACCGACTCCTCCAGGCGCCGGTGTGGGTCATGGCGGTGACACCCCTCGTCGGCTTGGTCGTGTGCGCCGCGGTGCTGGCCACCATCGGTCGGGGTGAGTCGCCGTCGCTGGCCGACGAGTACATCAGGGCGTTCCACGAGCCGGACGCCCGGTTCGGGTTGCGCAGCGTGGCGGCGAGGTTCATCGCCGCGGTGGCCACCATCGGCAGCGGCATCGCCATGGGCCTCGAGGGTGTCGCCACCTACATCGGCAGCGCCATCGGCTCGAACCTCCACCGCTGGCTTCCGCCGCGGCTGCGGGGCCAGGCGAGGTCGCTGCTCATCGCCGGGACCGCCGCAGGAGTGGCTGCGGTGTTCAAGGCGCCGGCCACCGGGGCGGTGTTCGCGTTGGAGGTGCCGTACCGCGACAACCTCGCCCGGGACTCCCTGCTGCCGTCGCTGGTCGCAGCCGCCAGCGGATATCTCACCTTCGTGGCGTTCGCGGGAACGGAGCCTCTTCTCCCCGTGCGTGGCGTCAGCGGCTTCACCTTCATCGACCTCGTCGGAGCGGGCGCGATCGGGGTTATGGGTGGACTGGGGGCTCGCCTCTTCGCCCGGGCGACCCGGCTCGCCAAGCGGACGCACCACGAGGTCCACCCTGCGATCACCGCGACGGTCGGCGGGGTGATCCTGGCCGTCCTGCTCCTGGTCGGTCGCTGGGCGACCGGCGAGACCGTCACGCTCGGCCCCGGCTACGAGGTCATCCGGTGGGCCCTGCGACCCGACCTGGCGCTCTGGGTCCTCGCTCTGGTCCTGGTCCTGCGGTGCGGCGCCACGTTGACGGCGGTCGGCTCGGGTGCCGCCGGCGGCCTCTTCATCCCGCTGGTCGTGGCGGGTGCGCTCCTCGGGAGGCTCGTCGCCGGCAGCATCGGGGCCGACGACACCTCCCTGTTCGTGATCGTGGGGATCTCGTCGTTCCTCGGAGCCGGCTACCGCGTCCCGCTCGCAGCTGTGATGTTCGTGGCCGAGACCACGGGCCGGCCGTTCTTCGTGGTCCCGGCGCTCATCGCCGCCGTGGCGGCGGAGCTCGTCGTCGGCGATGCGTCGGTGTCCTCGCTCCAGCGCTCACCGATGCTCACCGGCATGCCCTAGCGACCGGCCTCTGTCGTCGGACGTCGCACGACGGGCGACGAGGTCGCTCCTACGGGATCTCGGCGTCGGGCCAGGACTGACCCATCGTCCGCACGGTGGCATCCGTGAACGCCTCGAGCACCGGCAGCAGTCGTTCGGCCTCGGTCGACGGCATGGCGGCCAGAACCGTCTCGAGCAACCGGCGACGGTTCCGGGTCGCCCTGTCCACGAGCCTGCGGCCCGCCGGGGTCAGCGACAGGCGGATCTCCCGACGGTTGTCCGGAGCGTCCGATCGTGCGACGAGCCCCCGCTCGACGAGTCGATCGCACATCCGGGTGGCGCTCGACGGGGTGACGCCCAGAGCGGCGGCGAGGTGGCCCAGGTTGGCCTCGGGCTCGGCCCGGAGGACCACGAGTGCCCGGAACTGCACCAAGGTGACGTCGTCCGGTCCGTCGTCGAACGATCGGGCGACGATCGCCACCATCGCCCGTGACGCCTGCAGCATGGCGTTGGAGACCTGGTCCGTGGCGGGCGCAGGACGGCCGGTCGAGCTCGACACGTTTGCAGAATACAACTGTGCGGCCCGGTGGCGGGTAGCCGCTGGGCGGCGGCCCGGACCGGACTGACGTCGACCCGTTCACAGATCAATCGAACTGGACTGATGCATCGATCCAAGTAGATGTAGCGTCGGGGTCGATGGTCGTCGCCGATGTGTCGCCCCCGGAGATCCTGGCGTTGGTCGGCGACCCTCACCGCTGGCAGCTGCTGAGCGAGCTCGCCGCCAGCGATCGTCGGGTCGGTGAGCTCACCGAGCTGCTCGGCAAGCCGCAGAACGTGGTCTCGTACCACCTGGCAGCGCTCCGGGCCGCCGGGGTCGTGAGCGCCCGACGCAGCTCGGCCGACGGGCGCGACGTCTACTACCGCGCCGACCTGGCCCGCTGCGGGGAGCTGCTGGCAGGGGCATGCGGCCAACTCCACCCGTCGCTCCGCTTCGAGCCGCCGTCGACGTCGGCCGCCCCTCGTGCCCGGGCGGCCCGGTCACCGCGTGTGTTGTTCCTCTGCACCGGGAACAGCGCACGTTCCCAGATCGCCGAAGCACTGCTGGTCCACCGCTCCGGGGGAGCGATGGAGGCCAGGAGCGCCGGTAGCGAACCCAAGGTCCTGCATCCGCTCGCGGTGCAGGTGATGGCCGAGCGGGGGATCGACATCTCCGGCAACGCGACGAAGTCGCTCCGACGCTTCACCCGCATGCGCTTCGACCGTGTGATCACGCTGTGCGACAAGGTCCGCGAGGTCTGCCCCGACTTCGATGGTGCGGAGGGGACCGCCCACTGGAGCATCCCTGATCCGGCCACCGACGCGGACCCGGACGCCATCCGCCTCGTCGCGGACGATCTCGAGGCTCGCATCGACCTGTTGATCGCCGAGCTCACCGCCCGACCAGCCGAGGAGGCCGACCGTGCCTGATGACATGCCCGTCGACGACCCGATCGTCAACGTCCGGATCCTGGTCGACGACGTCGACGACAGCGTGGACTTCTACACCCGACACTTCGGGTTCAGGCCCCTGAACACGTTCCCCGCGTTCGCGGACGTGCAGCGGGGCAACCTCCGCCTGCTCCTGTCGGGCCCGAGGAGCTCGGCTGCCATGCCGATGTCCGACGGCGAGCAGCCCCGCCCCGGTGGCTGGAACCGCATCCACTTCATCGTCGACGACCTGGATGCCGAGGTCGCCCGCCTCACGGATGCAGGCGTGACGTTCCGCAACGACGTCGTCACCGGCCCCGGGGGTGCTCAGATCCTGGCCGTGGACCCGTCGGGCAACCTCGTCGAGCTCTTCCAGCCGGCGTCCGGCTGATCGGCTGCTGGGACCGACCTCGTCGGTTCAGTCCTCGCCTGACCTCGACACGGCTCGCATCACGACGGAGTCCGCCGGGGGACCGGCCGGACCCGCCGGGATCACCGGGGGCTGGGCCATGAAGCGCGGTGTGGAACCGCGGTGCGGTTGCGCGGCGTGGACCAGGAACGGGTGGCACAGGTACACGGTCCCCGCTCCGCCCGTCGCCAGGGCCTCCGGGTGGTGGGCGGTCTCGTCGAAGCCGTTCGCAGCCAGCTCGCCGAGCGTCGCGCCCTCGTCGCCGTAGGGCGCCAGCATCGCCGCCACCGTCCGGTGGGACCCGACCCGGATCCGGGTCGGTGCGTCGTCCTCGCCGACATCGGAGAACAGGAGGAGAGCCAGCAGGGCGCGCCCGCGTGACGCCGAGTTGGACCTCCACCTCAGGAAGTCCGGTTCGGTCTCCCAGCCGAAGCCGGAGTCGATGTGCCAGCCGCAGTCTCCGGGATCCTCCGGCGACGGGAACCGGATCGGGAACGTGCCGATGCCGGCCATGGGTCGCCAGGCCCCGACGCCGACGAGCGCGTCGCACACGGCTGACAGCGCCGGCGACGCCGCTGCCTCTCTGAACGGCGGTTCGGCGTGGACGGGCAGCCGGACCACCGGTCGGGTCCAGGTGTCCGCAACGTCGGGATCGCATCCCGTCGCCCGCCAGAGGATGCTGCGGCACTCGTCCGCCACCTCTCGGGAGAACGCGCCGTCGATCCGGACGTAGCCATCGGCCATGAACCGGTCGATGTCGAGTTCCGCCGAGCGCTCCGTGGGTCGATCGATGGGCATCGGGCGGTTCTCCTCGTCGCGCGCGTGCGTGGTCGTCGCCGTCCACGGCGCCCAGTGTCCCTTCCGCCGGTCCTCGCCGTCGTCGGAGATTCCTCGGGATCGCGCCGAGACCGAACGACGGGCGGACCGCTCCGTCCGGGCGGTCGGGCGTCGCTCAGGGGGTGATCTCGTCGCGGCCCGGCTCAGGACGAGTTGGGCAGGCAGAGGCAGAACGGGTGGCCAGCAGGATCGAGGAAGACCCGGTAGTCCGGGTGCGGCTGGACCGCCGCCTTGCGCGCTCCGATGGCGAGAGCGGCCTCCTCGCCGGCGTCCAGGTCGTCCACGTCGAAGTCGAGGTGCGCCTGTTGCGGGTGTTCACTGCTCGGCCACGTCGGCGGCTCGTGGTCGGGAGCGAGCTGGAACCCGAGGGCGACTCCGGACCCTCCCGAGACCTCGATCCAGTCGGCATCGGTGCGGGTGATCTCCCATCCCGTGAGTGCGGCGTAGAAGTCCGCGGATGCCTGGGGGTCGCGGCAGTCGAACACGAAGGTGGTGAGACGAGCGATGGACGCCATCCGGCCATGGTCGCGCGCCCTCGGCGTCGACCGCCCTCATCGCGTCGGTCGGCCGCCCCGTCGATGTCGTCGGCCTGCGACGGGTGACCATCCCACGAACAGCAGGCCCAGGGTCACGAGTGCGAGAGCCAGCGCCGCCGTGCGGAGCCCCTCGCCCCCGGTGAGGGCGAGGTCCTGGCCGGAGGTCGAACCGGACCCGGAGCCGGAGCCCGGCGAGGGGTCCGACCCGGCCTGTGCCCCACTGACGACCGCCGGGACCGGGGTCGCGCTCGTCGACGGTGCCGTCGTCGGCGGCGCGGTCACGGGCGGTGCCGTCGCTGGCGGTGACGTCGGCGGGGGAGTCGTGGTGGGGGGAGCGGTCGTCGGCGTCGTGGTGGGAGGGACGTCCGATCGGGAGGTCACCACGATCAGCTCGCCGGCCTCGTGGGCGTGCTCGAGCGGGGCGTCGATGATGATCGAGCCGAACGCCACGATCGTGTGCGTCTCGGCGTCGGGGGTTCCGGCGCCGATCGTCACGACGTCGCCGACCTGGAGCCCGTCGCCGGCCGAGGCCAGCCACGGGTCACCCTCCGGGATCTCGATCTCCGTGGCACCCACCGGCGCTGACTCCGACAGCCCGGTCACCGGCTTGACCGAGCGCTCGATCGGCGGACCCGGGCTGAAGCAGTCCTGGTGCAGCGGCGAGTCGACGAAGCCCTTTCCGTCGTTCCCCAACGCCTTGACCTTCCCGTTCACGTCCATGACGGCGCTCGTCGCGTCGACTGCGGTGGAGAAGGTGATCCTGCAGCGTCCGAAGTTCGGCTCGGCCGTCACCGCCTTGGGGACCGCGCGGACTCTGGTGGGAAGCGGCTCGGTGATCGGCGGCACCACCAGGGAGGGCGCCGGGATCGCACCCTTCGGCACGTAGCTGCCCGAGTAGACGAAGCCGCCCTTCCAGCGCAGGTGGTAGTCGAACGGGCTGTTCCAGACGCTGCGCCCCGGGTCGGTGTCGAGCCGCACGACGCGGGGCAGGTGGCCGCCCGGAGCGATCTGGAGGCCCGGTTCGTTCGGCTTGAACTGGGACTGGATGAAGTCGACGCCCCCCTTGGTGAACGTGGCCGACTCGCCGTGCTGCGCCTGCAGCAGCGGGTTCTTCGCGAGCGCGTCGAGCAGCGCGGCGTGCTCGGCCATGGTCAGCGGGGACCCGTCGAGGTGGGTGAAGGCGATCGGGTCGATGTCGCCGGTGATCGGGACGAAGCGGCCGACCTTGTTGTTCATCATCTCGAGCACGTACTCGTCCGCCCCAGTCGGGTTCAGTCGGAAGCCGACGTACTTGCCCGACTCGAGCGGTGCGACCCCCAGCCCGGAGCGGCCCTTCTTGATCGGATCGGTGATCGCGTTGCCCTCGTAGTTCAGCGAGACGTCGATCCAGCCCTGGGCGTCCCAGCGCTTGTAGTACTTCTCCCACTTCCGCCACTCGCCGGCGCGCAGCATCGTGCGGTTGAGCGCGTTCTGCCATTCGACCGTTCCGGGTTCGTAGCCCTTCGAGGTGAGGAAGCGGTTCACCAGCTCGCCGAGGTCGCCCTCGCCGGCATCGAACGCGCGGAGCACCTCGGGCTTGCGGAAGACGAGCGAACCGATGTCGCTCTCCTTGTAGCCGAGGAGTGCGACGTCGTACTCCGAAACCGTCTTGATCTTGAGCGCCTCCGGCTTGAGCATCGCGTCGAAGCGCTCGATCCAGCTGATCGACGACGCGTGCCGCGACCGCACGGTCAGCAGCAGGTCGAACTGGTCGGCGAGCTTCTGCAGCTCGGTCAGCTCCTCCGGTGTGATCCCGTACAGGGTTGCCAGCTGCTCGGGGAGCAGCTCGGTGCCGGACTCGAGCGCGTTGAGGATCGGCCCCAGCTCCTCGAGCCGCTGTGCGGTCAGCGTCCTCGAGAGCACCGGACCCATGCGGGTCTGGATCGCCTCCTGGGCCCGAGCCAGCGCTCTGACCGCAGCCGGGCTCTTGGCCAGCTTGCCCAGCGCGACGGGGACCACCACCTGGGTGAGCGCGTTGGCGCCGTAGCTGGTCCAGAGCCGGGTGGTGTCGGTGTAGTCGCCGACCTCCCACGTGTTCGCCATCTCGGTCATCGACCGCAGGGTCGTGTCCTTGGCGAGCTGGTACAGCTTCTCGGCGCCCTGCTTGCCGTACTCGGCGTTGCGGGCGAGCACGGCGGCCGCCATGAGAGCGGTGTCGTTCGCGAAGGCGTCCCGCTCCTCGTCGGTGAACGAGTCCCAGACCTGCTGCTGCATGGCGGCGGTCCCGGCGACGACGGTGTACGGCAGCTTCACGAGGTCGTAGACCGACATGATCACGGCGGCAGTTCCTCCCCAGATCCCCTCGGCCGCGCCGTACATGATCGCCCCGCCGAACGCGACGGGGTCGAAGCTTGGGATGGTGATCGAGTCGTCGATCGACACCCGATGGCTCAGGTCCGCGTCGCCGGCATCGAGTCGAGCCGGGGTGACGTCGACCGTCGTGCCGTCCTCGAGACTCGCCACCCCCCAGGGGGTGAACGTCGCCGTGGCCTGTGTCCCGCCCGTCGGGCGGCCGGACTCGTCCGCAGCCCGCGGATCGCTCCACGTGGTGAGGAACCGCACGCTGAACGACCGGGACTCGCCGGGACCGAGGGTCGTGTTGCCCGTGGGGACCATGTCCTTGGGGTCGGTGCCGGCGGTGCTCCACGCGAAGCTCATGGCGCCCGCGTTGCCGGCCAGGGTCGGGTACAGGGGCCCGACCTCGATCGTGGCCGTGTTCGACAGGTTCTTGACGGTCCCCGAGATGCGCACGAGCTCGCCGGCGGGGAGCATCGAGTCGTTCGGTGGGTTGGTGACCTCGGTGCGGACGCGGAGCAGCTTGTCCGGCCGAACCGACCAGCGCTGACGAGCCGCCCCGATCTCGTCGCGTCCGTCGGCCAGGTGCGCGGTGGCCAGGGCCGAGAACTCGACCTCGGCATCGTCGGTGGCCCGGAAGGTGGCGGTGACCTGCTTGGTCTCACCGGGCGCGAGCGCGCCGATGGCGAGCCCGTCGTCACCGGGATCCGCTCCTCCGGTCTGGGTGACGGCGAGGAGTTGGCCGGCGGCGGTGCGATCGACGCGCAGCGACGTCAGGACGACGGCGTCCATGGCCACGCCCGTCGTGTTGGTGAAGCTCACCGTGGCGGTGACGTCGACCGGTTCGGGCCCGTTCGGTCCCTCGACCTGGTCCGCGAACGGCGGGTCCAGCGTGATCGCGACCGCGAGCGCGCTGCCGATCTCACCGGGTGACGACGCCTCGGCGGTCTGGCGCGTGCCGCCGCCGTCGGTGCCGGTCACCTGGGAGCTGATGGTGTACCGGCCGACGATCTGCGGCTCGATCCGGACGTCGAACGTGGCCTGCTCGCCCGCGGCCAGGTCGAAGCCGCCGGGAGGGACGGGAGGTGTGGGCCCGTCGGTGATCAGGAACGCGTCGCCCGGGTCGACCTTCAGGAGAGCGTCGTCGGCGAAGCGGATCCCCTGGATCGCGCCGACGCCGTCGGACGACGCCGACACGGTGACCCGGGCGGCGACCGACGCCCCGGGCTCGAGGGGTGGGGCGACGCCGTCGAGCAGGTCGATCGACAGGCCGAGCTCGGGTGCTGCGACCTCCACGATCCTGGTCGTGGTCGCCGATCGGCCCGACAGGTTCGTGCTGGTCAGGGTCACGGTGTAGTCGCCGGGTCGGGCGTAGGCGTGCGTCACGAACTCGCCCTCGGCGGACTGGTCGTCACCGAAGTCCCACCTGTGCAGCAGCGGCGAGCCGGTCGGGTCGGTGCTGGTCGCCAGGAACGTCATCGGGTCGTCCTGGCTGCCGATGCCGCCCCGGAGCTCGAAGGACGCGGTCGGGTCCGAGGTGGCCGAGCCCGTCACCGACGTCGTGAACTCGTAGCCGATCGATTGGCTCACGCCACCGGCCCCGACGACGGTCGTCCCGACGCCGAAGATCAGCGGCACGGTGCCGACCACGGCGGCCGGGTCGTACACCGCGAGGACGGTGCAGGTCGCGTTGTTGGTGAACGCGCACCAGTTGGACGGAGTGCCGTCGCTCTGGTCCTGGCGCACCTCGATGCCGTAGTTGCGGGCGTCGCCGGGCAGGTCGCGTCCGGGCTGGTACACCCACGTCGTCACGGCGATCCCGCTCCGGGTGCACGGCAGGGCGCCGGCCGGGATCGGGTCGCCGGGGCAGATCGCTCCAACACGTGCAGCTGTCACGGTGATCGGCAGTGCGGTGCGGCCGTCGCCGTAGGGGCGGGGTGCGCCGACGGAGGGGCCGTCGGGTCGTGACGTGCCCGGCAGGAGGTCCTCGGCCAGGCAGTTGTTGGCCGTGAACGGCCCGACCTCCGGCCCGCACGACGGCACCTCGATGCCCGCCGCGCCGGCTGCGGTCGTCGTCACGGTGCCCACGACGGGAAGGGCGACGAGCGACGCGAGGACGGCGACCACGCAGAAGATCGCCGTGCCGTGCCGACGACGCGGCCGGCCGCACCGTCGTGCTCCTCGACCGGCCGCGCGACGCCGATCGACCTCGTTCGCCGCCGTTCCCTGACCGCCCACGTCGTGCCTCCTGCTGACCGAGTCCGCTGGTGGGAACGTACGGATCAGGCGCGAACGAAGCGCGAACGGCCACGCCGGATCAGCGTTGGACCACGCAGAACTCGTTCAGCTCGGGATCGCCCAGGACCGCGGTCCGGTACCCGCCCTCGTCGTCGTGCTCGGCCAGCACCGTCGCCCCGAGGGCCACGAGCCGCTCGACCTCCGCGGTCAGGTCGTCGACGAAGAGGTCGAGGTGGGCGCGGTTCTTGGCGGCCTTCGGTTCGGTCACCCGCTGGAACGTGAGGTGGTGCAGTCCGCCGTCACGTGAGACGAGGGCGTGGAACTGCTCGTGGGGATCGACGGGGTGCGGTTCGTCGTAGTGGATCGCCTCCCGCCAGAAGGCGGCCACACGGGCCACGTCGAGGCAGTCCAGGGTCATCCCGATCGTCGTCGTCACCAGATCTCCTAACAGTGTAAGGAAGTCGAACGGCGTGAGGGTAACATGGTTGGATGGCACCGGAGACGAGGCGGGAGCGGCAGCGGCGGATCCTCGTCGCCGATGCGCTCGCTGCGGCGCGGGCCCAGCTCGAACGGGGTGGGGTGGGGGCGGTGAGCCTGCGCGGGATCGCCCGGGAGCTCGGGATGAGCGCCCCGTCGCTGTACACGTACTTCCCCAGCCTGGCCGACGTGTGCACCGCGCTGATCGTCGAGAGCTACCAGGAGCTCGCGTCGTCGATCGCCGACGCCCTCGACGACGCGGCCGTCGCTCCGGTCGCGGAGCGCCTGCTGGTCGGCCCGCGTGCCTACCGGGCGTGGGCGATCGCGAACCCGCAGCAGTTCAACCTGGTGTTCTTCGACCAGATCCCCGGGTACGCCGCCCCACCCGGGGGCCCGACCGTCGACGCCCAGACCGACGTCCTGGTCGCTCTGGCGGGTCCGTACGCAGAGGCGGTCGGAGTCGAGCTCGACGTCCTCAGGTCGGCCGGCGACGACCTCGACGGCTTCCTCTCCTGGTGGGGCGGCTTCCACGGCCTCGTCGCGCTGGAGGTCAACCACCACCTCGACTGGGTCGATGCCGAGGCGGTGTTCGAGCGGCGTCTGGCAGCGGACGTCCGAGCGATCCTCGACGGCTGAACGGCCGCCGGAGCGGATCGTGCGGACGGACTTCGGGTCGCCCGACGCGCCGGCTCGACATCTCCTGACCCGAGGACGGCTCGTGTGCGGCGCCCGCGGAGCGGCTCAGCACCCGTCGTCCGCCTCGACCGCACCGTGCTCCGAGCCCTGGGGATCCACGGCGCGCGCGCCGAGCCACTCCCACCACCGAGGGCCGTCGGCGGCCGCGGCGGCCGCTCCCTCGTCCCCGTAGAGGTACGACCACACCGAGACGCCCACCACGGGACCGTCGCCCTCGGCGGCGATGAACGCCGTGCCCGGCGCAGGTTCGTCCAGGAGGAGGGCGAGCCTCCACGACTCCGACACGAGCACGGTGCCGCCCAGCCGCGGCGCGTCGCCGCTCGTCGCGACCCGGTCGCCGACGGCGGGAGCGTCGGGGATGCCCAGGGCGCCGAGGAGGGTCCTCCACGTCTGCGTCCGAGGACCGGCCCACATCGCCATGGGGAGAACGGGGGTGGCGGTCCGTCCGCGGAAGTGCTCCATGTGGAGCTGCAGGTTGAAGAGGAACAGCCGCCAACCGTCGACCATCCCGTCGTACTGGTCGTCCCACTCCTCGCCGGAGCCGAACCCGGAGTTCACGAGCCGTACGACGCAGGTGTCGCCGCCGGTCGCCTCGACCAGCCACTCGAACGCCATCCCTCCGGCGTCCTCGCCGCCGTCGAAGACGATCCGCCGGGGCGGGTCCCACGCCGCGACGCGGCCGGGGATCTGCATCTCGGGCCCGGGCCCGAACGACGCCATGGCCGCTCCGCCCTCGCGCTCTTCGACGGTGTGCGGCACGTACCAGGACGAGATGCCGGGTCCGGTGGCGATCGCGGTCCACACCTCCTCGGGGGTGCCGACCACCTCCACCTCGAGCTCGATCGATCGCTGTCCGTCGGGTGTCTCGCTCATCGGGTGGTCTCCTCCGTGGATGGGGTGGTCGGGCGTGGATGGGCGGCGACGACGACGCGGTGCCACCGGCCGTCGGGCGCCGACTCGTCGTGGTAGCGGGCCGAGATGGCGGCGACGGCGTCGGTGATGTCGCGTGTGAACGACGCCCGATCCGCGGCAGTGGCGAAGCGGACGTCCGCATCGATGGCCAGAGTCGCCAGCGGCCGATGCGACCGCGCTGCGCCGAGTCGCAGCTGCGTGAGCTCTCGGACCAGTCGGACCGCCAGCGCCAGGAGGTACGACGACGACAGGCGGTCGACCGCGTCGGGCTGCACCGGCTCGCTCGCCACGAGGTCGGGCGACAGCACGTAGTGGTTCGCGGAGGCGACCACGATGCGCTCGGTGAGACCCCGTCGGGGTCGCTCGCCGATCTGGCGCACCAGGCCGTGGGCCTCGAGAGCGCGGAGGTGGTGGTTGACGCGCTGGCGGGTCTCGCCCAGCGCGGCGGCGACGCTGGTCGCGGATCCGGGCTCGTCGAGCGCGGCGAGGATCCGCGCCCGGGTCGGTTCCAGCGCGACGGCTGCGACGACCGGGTCGTCGATCACGGCCACGTCGACGCGCTCGGCGTCGTCCGTGTCGGCGGTCCGGGTGCTGGGCACGAGCCCATGATCGAATAGACAACCAGAATTGTCAATAACGGGATGGCGATCGATCGACTCTGCGGCGGGCAGCGCGGCAAGGTCGAAGCGGACCGGCGTGCCGGCTCGAACTGCGACGTGGGGACGGGGAGAGGACGATGGCTGATCAGCGACGGCGCCGGCTCCGACGCCCTGACCGCGTCGGTCGAGCGGGTCGGTCGACGACGACGTCGGCGAGGACGTCGGCGACCGTCGCGGCGTGCCTTCTGATCGCGGTGCTGGCTGCGTCGTGCGGAGGGTCGGGTGACCCGGGGGCCGGCGCGTCGACCTCGACCGCACCCTCGTCGACCGCGGCGGCGTCCACGCCGCCGCCGGAAGAGGAGCGCCCGTTGGTGATCGCCCACCGCGGCGCCTCGGCCAGCGCGCCCGAGCACACGTTCGCCGCCTACGACCTGGCCATCTCGCAGGGAGCCGACTTCATCGAGCAGGACCTCCAGCTCACAGCGGACGGACACCTGGTGGTGCTCCACGATCCTGTGCTGGACCGGACAGCGCGCGGGCCGGCCGGGTCGTGCTCGGGGCCGGTCGCGGAGAAGACGCTCGCCCAGCTCGGCGAGTGCGACGTGGGCTCGTGGTTCAACGAGGTCCACCCCGATCTGGCCGACCCGTCGTTCGTCGGTCAGCGCATCCCGACGATGGAGCAGGTGCTGGACCGCTACGGCGACGACGTGCGGTACTACATCGAGCTCAAGACGACCGGTGTCGGGGCAGGGATGGAGCAGCCGTTGCTCGACCTGCTGGAGGAGGCTGACATGGTCGAGCCGTCCGCCGGTCGGCCGCCGGTGATCGTCCAGTCGTTCGGGCCCGACGTCCTGCGCACGGTGCACTCGCTCCGGCCGGACCTCCCTCTGGTCCTCCTGCTGTCCTCCACCGGCGGCCCGGTCGACGCGGCGACGCTCGATGGTGCGCGGGAGTACGCGTCGGCGATCGGCCCGCCGTCCGGTGCCGTCGATCCCGCTCTCGTCGCTGCGGCGCACGACAGGTGCCTGGCGGTCCACCCGTACACGGTCGACGACCCTGCGGAGATGGACCGGCTCCTCGACCTCGGGGTGGACGGGATCTTCACGAACGTCCCCGGCACGCTCCGCAGCACGGTGGACGGTCGGCCGGCCGCCTCGCCGGTGTGCACCGCTGCGTCGACCTGACCCCGCGTCCGGTCCGACGTCGATGCGGTCCGACCCGCTATCCGACCGGTGTGTCGGCGGCGGTGCGGCGCCAGTGGGCGGGGTCGAACGTGGCGGCGCTCTCGGGTCGTCCCCAGAGGTAGCCCTGACCCAGCGGGCAGCCGAGGCCGTGGAGGATCTCGGCCTGGCGCGCGTCCTCGACGCCTTCGGCGACGACGTCGAGGCCGAGGACCGATGCCAGCTCCAGCACCGACTTGACGATGCTCCGGTCCCGCGGGTCGGCGGCAAGGCCCGACACGAAGCTCCGGTCGATCTTCAAGGTGTCGACCGGGAGCTCCTTCAGGTAGCTCAGGGACGAGTAACCCGTCCCGAAGTCGTCCACGCTGATGTGGAAGCCGAGCGATCTCAACGACCGCACTGTCGGGAACCACGGGCCCGATCCGTCCATCAGCACGCTCTCGGTCACCTCGAGGTGGATCGAACCGGGCCGGAGTCCGCACTCCGAGACGATGCGATGGGCGGTGTCGACGAGGTCGGGCCGGTCGAGCTGACGGCCCGACAGGTTGACCGACACCCAGAGGTCCGAGAGCCGTCGGTCGGCGTGGCGCCACGCCGCCAGCTGGCGGGCCGCCGTGCGCAGCACCCACTCGCCGATCGGGGCGATCAGCCCCGTCGCCTCGGCGACCGGGATGAACTCCGCAGGCGACATCAGACCCCGCGTCGGGTGCTGCCACCGCACGAGCGCCTCGACGCCGCGGAGCGCGCCGTCGTCGAGCGACACGATCGGTTGGTAGACGACTCGGAGCTCCTCACGCTCCACGGCCCAGCGCAGGTCGGTCGCGAGCTCGAGTCGGAGCTCGCTCCGACGACGGAGCTCGTCGTCGAAGAGCTCCACGCGGTCGCGTCCCAGCTCCTTGGCGGCGTACATGGCGGCGTCCGCGTTCGCGAGGAGCGTGTCGGGGTCGTCTCCCGGCCTCGCGGTGCAGACGCCCACGCTGGCGGTGAGGAAGAACTCGCGGCCATCGATCTCCAAGGGCTCGTCGACGGCGCGGCGGACGTGGTCGGCGAACTCGAGGGCGTCGCCCTCGTCGCACCCCGGTCGGAGGACCACGAACTCGTCTCCGCCGAGCCGGGCGACGGTGTCGTCGCTGCGGGCGGAGCCGGCCAGCCGGGCCCCGACCGCCTCGAGGACCCGGTCGCCGACCAGATGGCCGAGGCTGTCGTTGACGACGTTGAACCGGTCGATGTCCAGGAAGGCGATGGCGATCGGGCGGTCCGGTCGCTGCGCCGGACACAGCTCCTCGGCGAGGCGGCGGAGCAGCAGGTGGCGGTTCGGCAGTCCGGTGAGCGGGTCGTGGAGCGATCGGTGCTCGATCTCGGCCTGGGTCGCGATCCTATCGGAGATGTCGGAGGAGATCCCGAGGACCGCGGTGAGCCGGCCATCGGCGTCGTACACCGGGGTGTCGGTCACCAGGATCGGGATGGACGAGCCGTCGCGCCTCTCCACCCAGAACTCTCCGGTCCAGGGCTGCCCGCTCTGGGCCGCGGTCATCGAGCTCAGGGCGACCTGCTCCCAGCCCTGCGACGGTCGGACCAAGGCTGAGACGGGGGCGTTCAGCGCCTCGTCCTTGGTCCACCCGTAGAGGTCGGTCGCTGCGTCGTTCCAGTAGACGACGCGGCCGTCGGTGCCCATGGCCACGACCGCCTGACCGACCGCGTCCAGCAGTCGGGCCTGCAGCTCGATCCACTCGCTCGTGCGGTGGCGCTCGGTCACGTCGCGGAGCGTTCCAACGACCAGGCCGACGTTCGGGTCGTCGATCAGGTTGGTGGCGACCTCCTCGATCCAGCGCACCGTGCCGTCGACAGCCGTGTAGCGGAACTCCAACCGTGCCTCGGACCCCGGCTCGTCCATGCTGAGGAAGGTGAGGAAGGCTCGGTCTCGGTCGTCCGGGTGGATGAGCTCGACGCCGTTGAGTCCGACGAGCTCCTCGGGGGAGATGCCGAACAGACGCGCCGTCGCAGGGCTGGCCCACTCGATGGTGCAGTCCGGCTGGAAGAACAGGATCGCGTCGCTGGTGTGAGCGACGATCGCCTCACGGCGGGCCTGTTCGGAGCGCAGCTCCTCGGCGGTGGTGATCCACTCCGTGACGTCTCGCAGGACCACGTCGAAGCCGTGTCCGGACTCGGGAGGTGACGGCCGGGCGATCACGTCGAGCCACGTGCCGCAGTCGGGATCCGCCGCCCGATGGAGGGTCATCTGGGCGTGCGGGTCACCTCGGTCGAGGATCTCGACCAGCTCCTCGACGGAGCGGTCGGTCCAGTCGGCGGCCAGCGTCGACCACAGGTCGAACCCCTCCACGGGCCCGGCTGTGGGGCACATGCGGTAGAGGGTCGAGGAGGCGTTCACGATCTCCCAGTCGCGGGTCACCGACACGACGGCATGCGTCGCCCGGCGCAGCGCGGCGCTGGCCATCGCTCCGCAGCGGGCCGATGTCGGCCCGTCCGGCTGAGCCGTGGACGTCATGGGGTTGTCCTCCGTGGGCCTTCCTCCGTCCCTCTCCATCGGCCCGGACGTGGGGGCACCTGAGAACTCTCGGACGCGCGGTGGCGGGAGCGCGGACGACGGGTGTCAGGGATCGTCGGCCGTGTCGGCGAGCCGGTGCCGCAGTCCGAAGACGAACGCTCCGGCTCGTCGGTCCGTGGGTGGGGAGGTCCCCGCAGGGGTCCACTTCTCGAGGGCCTCCCACACGACGGCAGATCGAGTGCCGGTACGATCCGCCTCCGTCATGGGGGCGCGTCAACTCATCGGTCGCGATCGGGAGCTGCGGGTGGCGCGGGCCGGCCTGGAGGGGCCCGGGGTCCTCATCTGCGGACCCGACGGATCCGGGCGCTCCGCTGTCGCCCGGGTCCTGGCGACGCGACCGGCGTTGAGCGTCCGCGCCGGGCCTGCGGAGTCGGAGCGTCCTCTCTTCGCGGTCCGGGTCGCGATCGGTGCCGCCGTGTGCCCTGACGACCCGGCGCAGGCCGTCGAGGTGCTCTCGGAGCACCTTGCCCGGACGTCGAGGGCTCGCCCCGTCATCGTGGTCGACGACGTGGCTCACCTCGACCGCGAGTCGCAGTCCGTGCTCGCAGCGCTGGCGGCCACGGGCCGTGCGCGGCTCGTCGCCGTCCGCAGCTCCGGGACCAACTGGAACGAGCTCGGCCTCGCTCGGGTCGACCTCCCGCCGTTGGACGACGACTCCGTCCACGAGATCATCGCTCGTCGGCTCAGCGGGCCGATCGAGCATCGCAGCGCGCTGTCCATCATCGACCTGTCCGGCGGCCGCCCGTGGCTGGCCCACCAGCTCGTCGACGCGTCCCTGAGCTCGGGGGCGCTCGTCGAGCGCGACGGTCTGTGGCGGTTGGACGGTGAGGTCTGCATCCCTCCGTCCGTGGACGAGCACTGCGAGTCGCTGCTCGCGGTCCTCGGGCCCGAGGGACGTGCTGCTGCAGAGGTCCTCGCGTCGGCCGGTCGGGCTCCGGACCGCATCGCGCTCGTGGCCGCCGACGCCGAGGGGATGGAGGAGATCGAGCGCCGAGGGCTGGTGACCTCCGACGGCGACGTCGTGGGCCTGAGCTCGGCGATCGTCGCCGAGCACCTCCGACGTCGGCTGGGTCCTGCGACTCGACGCCGCCTGGCCTCCCGCCTCGCCGGCGCCGCGGCGGCGGCCGGAGGTTGGGACACCCCGGCCGGTGAGGTGGCAACAGCTGAATGGCGCCTGGATGCCGGCCTCGACGTCGACCCGCAGGTCCTGCTCGATGCCGCTCGATCCGCCGTGGGCCTCGGCGACACCGTCCGGGCCGAGCGGCTGGCCGCCGCGTCGGCGGCAGCGTCGCCGCAGACGGAGGCGGTCCTCCTCCAGTCGTGGTGTGCTGATGAGCAGGGAGAGGGCGATCGGGCCCAGGCCATCCTCGCCGCGCATGTGCCGGTCGGTCCCGACGCCGAGGTCGCTCTCGCCGTCCGACGCGCCGAGCAGCGGTTCTGGGTGCGGCGGGACCAGGCGAGCGCCCGGTCCCTGCTCGATGAGACCAGGCAGGCGGTGTCGCCGCCGTGGGACCTGGCTGCGGCCATGCAGCTCGCGGTGTTCGACCTGCTGGACGGCGACGTCCGACGTGCGGTCGACGGAGCGACGCCGCACCTCGCGCACCCCGAGCACATGGTGTCGTCCAACGCTGCTCTGGCGGTCGGGCTCGCACTGACGCTCGACGGACGTCCGGAGGACGCTCGCTCCGTCGCCGAGGACGCGCTCCTCCGGCTGTCGGGACCGACGCCGCCGCTCTACATCGATCCCGGCGTCCACGTCATCACCCTGGGCTTCGCTCTGCTGGGCGACGACGAGCTGACGAGCGCGGATGGCCTGACGGCCTCTGCACACGCCCACGCCATCCGGCAGCCGGGCCGGCAGGCACAGGGATGGGCCGCTCTTCTCCGGGCGCGCGTCCTGCTCGCTCGAGGACGACCTCTCCACGCTCTCGCTGTGGCGCTGGAGGCCGAGGGTCTGTGGGCCGACGCCCGCCTGCACGGGCTCGCACGCTGGAGCGCCACCGTCGCCGCCCAGGCGGCGGCCGAGGTCGCCGACCTGTCGACGCTGCGCAGCTGTCTC
Source organism: Actinomycetes bacterium (assembly GCA_023434535.1). Lineage (GTDB taxonomy): Bacteria > Actinomycetota > Acidimicrobiia > Acidimicrobiales > Microtrichaceae > Dermatobacter. The sequence goes on along the minus strand of JAEYSR010000124.1, from coordinate 24,516 downwards.
GGGCGTGTGGAGACCTACGAGGCGGAGCCGTTCCGACTGTTCGACCCGGAGGTGGACCGCGCCCGATCGTGGCTGGCGCTGCTCGAGGGCGAGACCCTCGGGAGCGACGCGGTGTCCGGGCGGCTGACCCGGGCTGCGACGCAGGCAGTGGCCAGCGGCCGTCGGCACCTGGGGATGCTCGCCGCGTTCGACCTCGTCCGCATGGGTGCCGTCGCAGCAGGTGCCTCGCTGCTCGACGAGATCGCCGCCGGACCGTCGTCCCGCGCTCTCGAACGTCGTCGCAACACCGCCGCGGCCGCGCTGCGACGAGATGCCGAGACGCTCGAGCGGGCGGCGTCGGAGTGGGAGTCGTTGGGGGCGTCCGGGACTGCTGCCGAGTGCAGAGCCATGGGCGCGATCGCTGCGCCGGCGCGTGCGGTCCCGACCCGCGCCACCGTGGCGTCGTTGGTCGGCTCCGGCGGACTGGACACCCCGGTGCTCCGATCGCTCGAACGGATCGAGATCGATCGGGACCTGACCTCTCGGGAACGTGAGGTCGTCGCGCTGGCCGCGGAAGGTCTGAGCAACCGGGAGATCGCGGAGCGACTGGTCGTCTCCCCGCGGACGGTCGAGAACCACCTCCACCGTGCGTTCGCCAAGCTGGGTGTGCGGTCGCGCTCGGATCTTCGGGCCTGAGTGGCCCGACCTCGGTGATTGAGTGGTCCGCCACTCAGGATCCCCGGTCCGGTCCTGCCGATGATCGTTCCATGCATCACAACTCCGTCGTCCCGTCCGCCTCTCGCCTCCACCGGCTCGCCGCTCTCCTCGCCGTCGCGGCGATCGGCTTCGGAGCAGCGGCGTGCGGCGGCAGCGACGACGCGTCGTCCACGACGTCGGTCGTCCCCACGACCGCCTCGCCCTCGGGGGGCGGTGACGAACCGGTGTCGTCCGGGGCCGCGGACAGCCCGACCGACGAGGGTGCCGACGACCTCTGCCAGGCCGTCACGGCGGAGCAGATCGGGGCGGTGCTGACCGAGGCCACGATCGTCGCGGCGCAGCCGAACGACGTCATCCCGGCGCCGACCTGCGACTACATGGTCTCGATCGACGGCATCGAGCTCCCGGCCGTGAAGGTCATCCGTGAGGAATCGGGCTTCTACGACTCGCAGAAGGCCGCCCAGGAGACCCAGGTGCCCGTGGAAGGTGTCGCCGACGCGTTCGCCACGGATGACCAGAACACCCACGTCTACCTCGAGGGAGCGTCCGGCGACTACCAGATCGACGTCGGCGTGGAGCTCACGAGCGGAGGCCAGCCGGCGTCGGCGGCTCAGATGGCGGCCATCGCACGGCTCTTCGCCGACCTCTGAGCGGTCGTCGCTCGCCCCGCACCGACCGCGACCCTCCTCCTCGTGGAAAACGGTAACGCGAGGTGGGGGGCTTGTAGCAAGCGGAGACAGCTGCTGACGATGGACGCTCCGGTGCGAGCGGTCGCCACCACCGGACCCTGACGAGCGGCGACCGTGCGAGGAGACATCGATGGACGACCACGACGTGGTGATCGCCGGTGGAGGACCGACCGGGATGATGCTCGCCGCCGAGCTGACGCTCGCCGGGATCGACACGGTGATCATCGAGCCCCGTCCGGACCAGGAGCTCGAGAGCCCGCGCTCGAGGGGGCTCCACGCCCGCACGATCGAGGTGCTCGACCAGCGCGGCATCGCCGAGCGGTTCCTCGCCGAGGGGACCGCCATGCAGGTGCAGGCGTTCGCCGGGATCCCCCTCGACATCAGCGACTTCCCGTCCCGCCACAACTACGGGCTCGCCCTGCTGCAGAGCGACGTCGAACGGATCATGGCCGGGTGGATCGAGGAGCTGGGAGTCCGCGTGCGGCGGGAGCTCCGGGTGACGGGCTTCGAACAGGATCGTGAGGGCGTGGACGTCGCCCTGTCGGACGACTCGGTCGTCCGCGCCCGGTACCTGGTCGGGTGCGACGGCGGCCGGAGCCTCGTTCGGAAGACGGCCGGGATCGACTTCGCCGGGTGGGACGCGACGACCTGCTGGATCCATGCCGAGGTCGAGATGACCGAGGTCCCGGAGTTCGGCCTGCGCGGCGGGGGCGGCATCGGTCCGGCGGAGGGCGGCCGGGTGGGCGTCACCCTGATCGAGCCGGACGCCGGCCGCAATGACCCGCCCACGATGGAGGACCTCCGCGCCGCTCTCGTCCGGGTGGATGGCACCGACCACGGGGCCCACAGCCCGCGCTTCATCGCCCGCTTCACCGACATGACCCGACAGGCGGTCACGTATCGCTCGGGTCGGGTCCTGATCGCCGGCGACGCCGCCCATGTCCACGCGCCGCTGGGCGGCCAGGGTCTCAACCTCGGGGTGCAGGACGCCGTCAACCTCGGGTGGAAGCTCGCCCAGGTCTGCTCGGGCCGGAGCCCGGAGAGCCTGCTCGACTCCTACGAGTCCGAACGCCATCCGGTCGCTGCCCGCGTCCTCCAGAACACGATGGCTCAGCGCGCCCTCGGAGCAGCCGATGCGAGCGACCCCCGGACGCTCGCTCTCCGCGACGTCGTCACCGGGCTCCTCGCGATGGACGAGCCGCGACGTGAGATCGCCGGCATGATCTCCGGGCTCGACATCCACTACGACCTCGGCGACGGCCACCCGTTGGTGGGGAGGAGGATGATCGACCTCGACCTGCAGACCCCGGACGGGCCCACTCGGGTCGCCGCCCTCCTGCACGACGCCCGACCGGTTCTCGTCCAGTTCGGCGACGCCGTCGACGTCGACGTATCGCCGTCGGACGGCCGGATCCGCCACGTCCGCGCCACCTCGGACGACGTCTGGGAGCTACCGGTGATCGGCGAGGTCGATCCAGCCGAGTGCGTGCTCGTCCGGCCCGACGGATACGTCGCCTGGGCGGGCGCCGGCGGGGCCCCCGAGCTCCGGTCGGCGATCCACGCCTGGTTCGGTGGCTGAGACCGTGTCGCCACGCCACGCGTGACGGCGGCGTCCGGCGGGGCCCGTCCGCTGCTGCCCGGATGTCGCGGACCGCAGACGAAAACGGCGAGAGCCGCCGGCCCCGGAGGGTCGGCGGCTCTCACACGAGATGCTCCGTGTCAGATGACGCGGACGTTCTGGGCCTCATCGCCCTTGCGGCCGGGGCCCACCTCGAACTCGACGGTCTGGCCCTCGTCGAGGGACTTGTAGCCCTCGCCCTGGATTGCGGAGAAGTGGACGAACACATCGTCGCCACCCTCACGAGAGATGAAGCCGAAGCCCTTCTCTGCATTGAAGAACTTCACGGTTCCTGTAGTCACTTTTTCTCAATTCATCGGTTCTCGGACTCCACCCTCGTGGCGAGTCCGCTCGACCACCGTACCCGTCAGGGGGTCGAAGAGGTACCGGGCGGCTCCCGCGCCGCCGTCGCAGTCGCCCGTGAAGCGGCACCCGCCGCCGCGGATCAGCCGCCCGGGCCGTACTGCTGACCGCACGGCAGGGGAGGGAGGTCATAGGTGCGGGAGTTGTCCTCGACGTCGTAGTAGCCCTGGAGGAGGCAACCGACGTCGCGGGACTGGCGGTCCGCCTGGCTCGCCCGGAACTCCGACGTCTCCTGCCAGATCTGGTTGGTCTCGTCGAGCAGCTCCTTCGACCGCTGGCTGCGCTGCGCGATGGCGCCGCTGGGGTCCCACGCCCTCCACGCCTCCAACAGGCCGGAACCGACCGAGCCGTCGCTCCCGGCCGGGACGCTGATGTTGGTGAAGTACCAGTTCCACATGAAGTTGCCGTACTTCGACGGGTCGTCGGTCGCCACGATCGCCACCCCGGTCCACGGCTGTCCGTTCCAGTCGTAGGTGTAGGAGTACATCCCCGATGACGTGTAGCTGTCGATGACGCCCTCCGCAGCGGTCGAGGTGACCTGGACGTCGCTGACGCCCTGGAGCAGCTGGGGCAGGATCACCTCCAACGAGGTCGCGGCGTCCGCGTACGGCGCCACGACGCCTCCCGCCCCCGGCATCGAGTTCTCCGGGGTCAGCACCTGCACGGTGACGCCGAAGACGAAGTTGCCCACGTCGCTCGAGCCCTCGATGGTCCCGCCGTTGCTCGAGATGGTCCACGAGGGGTCCGCCGGCACCAGACCGGTGGCACCCCCGTCGGGAGCGGTGAACGGCACGAGCTCGATGGTGCCCGACCCGGTGTCCGGTGGTGTGAGCGTGGCGGCGCCCTGAGCGGTGTCGGCCGCGAGCAGGAGGTCGTCGAGCCCGAGGGATCCGCCGTCCGGGTCGTGGCCGGTGGTCACGGCGACCGTGCCGTCGCCCTGGCGGACGACGAGGAGCTCTCGTGCGCCGTCCCGATCGACCTCGGCCGTGTACCCGGAGGCGTCGTCGTCCTCGCTCACGACCTCGCCGCCGATCTGGGCGAGGAGCTGCTGCAGGAACTCCTCGGCCGTCACGTCGGTGGCGGTCTGCGAGTAGCTGATGGACCGATCGCCGTCCGACATCACGTAGACACCGGAGCGGTCCTCGATCTCGAATCCGGCGGGCACCTCGATGGAGAAGTCTCCGGACGTCAGCACGACCGTGCCCGTCCCTGGCTCCTGCTCGGAGCCGGTGTCCACGTCCTCGGTCCGGAGGTTGGACACCGCACTCGGTCGGGTCGCCGACTCGGAGCCCTCGGTGGTGCCGCACGCGGCGCAGATCGCGAGGCAGGTCGCCAGGGCCAGGACGCGGGGCGTGGTCATGGGGTCATCGTCCACCCGACGGCGCGAACGAAGCGCGAACAGGGATGAGCCGTTCATCCGCTCGCCGGCGTGGCCGCATCAGGGCCTCCGGGAGCACGAGCGACTCAGCCCGGCTGGACCGGACCTGGCGGCCACGACAGGTCGTGGCGTCGCAGCGCCGACTCGAGCGCATCGACCAGACGGTCCACCGACGACGCGCACTCTTCCAGCTCCGCCGGCCCGAGCAGCACCACGACACCGGTGTCGGTCTCGGCGACCACGACCGGAGTGACGTCACCGGTCGCAGCGCGGACGGGGTCGGGCTGGTCGTTGCGGTGGTACGTCTCGAACGCCACAGGGAGTCCCTCCTTGCAGGCCGTCCATTCGCTGCGTCGGCGCACGAGCCCGTGCGTGATGTCGCAGAGTGCGCAATGAGCACGGCCGAGACGGGCTCCGATGAAGTACGTCAGCTCGCCCCGCAAGGTCCCGTCGGCGTCGTAGACGCCGACGAGCTTCGTGACCTGGTGCGCTCGACCGGCCCCGCTCGGTCGGTCGGTCGGCTCGGACGGCTCGGTCACGGACTCCAAGGATGGCGCAGTGGATCCGATGCGTGGGGCCGGCCGGCAACCCACCGTCCGTCGACAGCGCGGTCGTCGTGCGGCCGGGACCGATCCCCGTCGCTCGCCCCTCGCCCTCGATGTCCCTTCCCGTCGCCTCGGGCCCCTGCGGTGCTGCCCGTGCGTCCGAACCCGTGGGACTCTCGGGTCTCGGCCTGGGTAGGGGATGGTCGGGCGGACGACCGCCCGTTCGATCCGGCGTGCTGCAGGATCCCGAGCGAGAGGTGCCGGCATGACAGGTGGCAGTGGGGGCTCGAGGTGGTCCTCTGCCCTGCTCCTCGTGGCGGTGACGGCGTGACGGCCACGTCGATCGAGATCGATGCGCCGCGGCCGGCCGTGTTCGGCGTGATCGCCGACCCCACCACGTATCCCGACTGGCTGGTGGGCGCCCGCACCATCCGCTCCGTCGACGACGAGTGGCCGGAGGAGGGCTCTGCGTTCCGGCACGTGATCGGCGTGGCGCCGGTCGTCGTGCCGGGCTCGACGACCTCGATCCGCGTCGAACCGGGGCGTCGGCTCGACCTCCGCGCCGGCATGGGCCCGCTGGGCGCGGCGGAGGTGTCGTTCCGGCTGTCCGACACTCCGACCGGGGGAACGCTCGTCGAGGTGGACGAGCGATTCGTCGCCGGGCCTGCGGGATGGACGTGGCGCCTGGCCCGCCCGGTCGTGGCGACCCTCGTCTGGGGCCGCAACGCCGCATCGCTCGACGCACTGGCCGATCGTGTCGGTGGCGGCGGCGGACCGACGCGCTGATCCGACCGGCTACGACCGGCTCCGGGCGACCCGTTCGGCGATCCGGAGCCAGTCGTCGCGCCGCGGGATGTGCCCCATGCCGTCCACGATCGTGACCGACGCGTCGGGCACGAGCGCGCCGATGGACTCGGCGTGCGCGACCGGCAGAACCCGGTCCAGCCGGCCGTGGACGACCTCCGTCGGCACGTCGACGTGTCGCAGAGAGTCGGGCGTCGGCCAGTCCAGTCGGAACGCAGCTTCCTGGTGGCGTGCCACGGCGTCGGGCCGATGCGTGGCCCGGACGTCCGCGGCGTCGATCGTCGCCCGGGCCCAGTCCCGGTCGTCCGGCGTCACGTCGCCCATGGCCCGGACCAGCGCCGCGACCCGGTCGGCAGGGTCCAGGTCGGGTGCTCCGAAGAAGTCGACGCCCATCCCCGCCTCGGGATCGGGGCTCATGGCGGCGACGAACGTGAGGGAGCTCACCCTCTCGGCGTGGCGGCTGACCAGGTGGGCCATGACGAGTCCCGCCATCGAGACGCCGACCACGTGGGCCGCGTCGACCCCTGCGGCGTCGAGGACGGAGACGGCGTCGTCCGCGAGGGTGGCGACCGTGTAGGTGTCGCCACCCGGACCGGAGAGCCCGGTGTCCCGCGGATCCCAACGGAGCACGGACAACCCGCGTGCCGCCAGGGCGTCGGCGAACTCATGGGGGAACAGGTCCGTCGAGTCGCCGCGACCGGGGACCAGGAGCACGCTCGGGCCGACGCCCTCGGCCTCCCACCACAGCTCGACGCCGTCGGTCGTCGTGACGAACACGCGTCGATCATGGCGTCATCGGCCCGAGGGCGCCACACCGTCGACGAGCCGGATCGTCGTACCCTGCGGCGATGGCACGACCCATCGCCTCCAACACGACCGTCGGGCGCGACGAGCTGCTCGAGTTCATCCGACCTCGACATCACGTCGTCCTGCTGACGACCCGGTCCGACGGTGCTCCCCAGGCGTCGCCGGTCAGCGCCGGCGTCGACGCCGAGGGTCGACTGGTGGTCGCCAGCTACCCGGACCGCGCGAAGGTGGCCAACGCTCGTCGCGATCCCCGTGGGGCGGCGGTCGTGCTGTCCGACGACTGGAACGGCCCGTGGGTGCAGGTTCACGGCCGGCTGGAGGTCGTCGACCTCCCCGATGCTCTGGACGCCTTCGTCGAGTACTACCGGTCGATCGCGGGCGAGCACCCGGACTGGGAGGAGTACCGCGCCGCCATGACGACGCAGGGGAAGTGCCTGCTGCGACTGGCGATCGAGTCCTGGGGGCCGATCGCCACCGGTGGCTTCCCGGCGAGGCTCGCCGACGACTGAACCGGCGGGACGGTGCCCGACCAGCCGATCGTGGAGGCTGGCCCGGGCCGGGTCACCCGTCGATCAGCTCACGAGGCCGGTGAGGCCAGCGATCGGGAGAGGACGCCGAGGAAGTGCGGCCAACCCTCCGCGTGAGGGGGCACCTGGTCGTCGGGCAGGTCGGTGTGGGTGAGGTCGACCCGGGTGCCGAGGTCGATCGGCGTGAGGCGGAACTCCACCCGGGAGGAGCCGACGGGGAGGATGTCGCTGCCCAGCAGGCCCCAGCTCACCACCACGGTGTGGTGCGGCTCGACGACGAGGTACTCGCCGCGGATGGGGTTGCCGTCGATGTCCACCGAGAACACGCCCCCAGGCGTGGCGTCGAGCTCTGCGGTCTGACCCATCCACGCGAGCAGGCCGTCGACGGTGACGAGGTGGTCGAACACGATCTCGGGCGGTGCCTCGATGTCGATCGAGGTGGTGAACTCAGCCATGGTCCCGTGCTGCTTTCTCCGCGGCCGTCTTGAGGGCGGCGAGTCGGTCGGGCCAGAAGCCCTCGAGGAACTGGCGCACGACCTCGAAGCCGTCGGTGCGCACGACGAACAGGTGGCGGGTCCCGTCCCGGCGCTCGGTGACGAGACCGGCGCCCTTGAGGACCCGGAGGTGGTGCGATGTCGTCTGCTGGCTCAGCGACACCTGATCCGCGATCTCGCCCACGGCGAGCGGTCGATCCCTGACCACCTGGAGGATGGCGCGACGGTTGCCGTCGGCGATCGCCCGGAGAGTGGTGTCGAGCGGCTGTGCCGCCGCGTCGGCGGCGCTCATCGAGCGCTGCGCCCGAGGAAGGAGACGAGCCGCCGACCGGGTGTGTCGCCGTCGCCGAGGTCCCGGCCGAACGCGTCGCCTCGTTGGTCGTCACCGATGGCCGCGCGGGCGAACTCGAGGATGGGTTCGGCCAGCACGTCGGGGATGTCGAGCGCCTCGCCGGTGGCCTGGGCGACGTCCCAGCCGTGCACGACCACCTCGAGCAGGTTCGCGCCGGCCATGACCGGTCCGGGCATCACGCCGAACCTCACGTCGTAGGTGCGCTCGAGGGCACCGGGGCCGGCCCAACCCTCCCGGGTGCGGGTGCTGATGTCGCCGAAGGCGTCCTGCCAGGGGAGTGCGGCGTCGGAGAGAAGGATCTTCGCGGGCACCGACGCGGATCCCGGACCGGGAGGGTCGAGGGCGTCGGCGAAGACGCCGGACGTGTCCAGCAGGTGGTCCAGCAGGTCGCGGAGCGACCAGCGTCCGCACGGTGTGGAGCTCTCGAGCATGTCGGTCCGGACCGCGGCGATGCGGGCCGCGGTCCAGTCCAGTCCGGAGCCGATGTGGGCCGTTGCGTCGGTGACCTGCGTCGCGTCCATGCACAAAGACAAACACAGGCTTGTACAAACGTCAATACGTGGATAGGAGCGCACCGCGGACGGGAGTCCACCCCGGAAGGGAGCGCTGCGGGCGTTCGTCAGAGCTCGATGCCGTGGAGGCGGGCGTGCAGTTCCCGCACGCGGGCGCTCAGTCCGGCATCCGGTCCGCTGACCTCCACGTCCGGCGCCACGGCGCCGATCGGAAGCGGAGCGACCGGGGCGGGATCCAGCCCCCATTCCCGGTACCAGCCCGACAGCTGCTCGGCGCTCGTGGCGTAGACGATCCGTCCGAGCCCGACCCAGGCGTGCGCAGCGCTGCACATCGGGCAGTGCTCTCCCGAGGTGTACACCGTGCTCCGCTCCCGCTCGTCCGGCGTCAGGTGGGCGGCGGCCCACCGGGCGATCTCGAGCTCCGGGTGGCGAGTGGCGTCGCCGCCGGCCACGTGGTTGTGGTCCTCGAACCTCACCGAACCGGTCGGGTCGACCAGCAGGGATCCGAAGGGCTCGTCGCCGGCGTCGAGAGCGTCGGTCGCGAGCTCTACGCAACGGGCCAGGTGCTGGCGGTCCGACTCGGAGAGCTCGTCCGGGCGATCGTCCATCGGAGCGACGCTACCCGTGCCGCCCGGACCCGCCTCCCGGGTGGGTGCAGCGCAGCTCAGCCGGTGGCCTTCGCCTTGGTCCTCCGGGCCGCGTTCGACGCCGTGGCCGAGGTCGAACGGGCGGCCTTCTTGGCGGAGCGAGCGGTGGTGGTCGAGGCGCGCTTGGCCGTCGTCCTCGTGGACGCGGCCGCCTTGCGCGCGGAGGTCGTGGTGCCCTTCGCTCCCGACGTGGCCGCGCCGGCGGTCCGACTCGCGCCCTTCGTCGCGGTGCTCGCAGTCCGCCTGGCGCCGGAGCCCACCTCGGTGGCCGCATCGACCGCCCGGTCGGTGAGGTCGGCGGCTCCGTCGCGGACCTTGGCAGCCTGTGTCCGCTTCTGGGACGAACCGGTCGTGGCGGGTCGGGTGACCCGCCGGCCGGTCACCCGACCGACGATGTCGCCGGCCGCGTGGACCACTCCCGCCGCCACGCCGTGGACGGTGTCGCCGACCCGATCGACGACACCCATGGCCGGGCCGACCAGCAGGTTCAGCGGTGCGGTCTGGGGCGCCCTGGGATGCGGGTGGGTCGGCGCCCCCTGGCGGGCCTCCTGCATGGCCTCGCCGATCTCGCCGAGCTCCTTGCGGCCGAGCTCGTCGCGCACCTTCGGGAAGAAGTCGGACTCCTCCTCCTCGACGTGGTGACGCACGTTCTCGATGAGCACCGTGACCTTCGCGTCGAAGCGCTCGTCCCGGGGATCCATGTTCTCGAGCTCGGACAGCTCCCACTTGATGATCCGGTGCTCCTCGATGCTCTCGAGGGCCAGGTCCTCGGTGTCGGTCACCTCGTCGCGAGCGACGGGGTAGAACACCTGCTCCTCGATGGCGGCGTGCTCCGACAGCTCCTCGATGATGCGGTCGACGATCTTCCGCTTCTCGGCATAGGCGCGGTCGCCTGCCTGCTCGTAGCGGGTGAACAGCTTCTCGACGGTCCGGTGGTCCTTCTTCAGGAGGGTGATGGCGTCCATGCGTCCTCGACTACCCCGGTCCCGGATCTCCAGTCGCAGATGTGACCGGGATCGCTGCACCGTTGAGTCCGATCTCAGGCCCGAGGGGCTCGTGGAGGTCTGCACACGGGTCGGTCGCGGGTAGTGGGACCACATGGCGCCTTCCGAGGACACCGACGACACCACCCGTGAGGACTCCGACCGGCCCGGGTCCGACGACGACCCGTCCCTCCTCCAGCGGCTCCACGCGGCGACGGGAGATCGCGATCGGGAAGCGGAGGCGCTCGCCGATCGATCGCCCGACGACGTGACCGTCCAGGACGCCAAGGTGGCGGTGAACCGGGCCCACGGCCACAGCCCGGAGGACGTCGAGACGGACGGCGAGCTCGCCAGCCCGGCGGACGCAGAGCGCGCCGCCGAGGACAGCTCGAGCGACTGACGCCGGCGCCGACGTTCCGATCCGTGGGGCGTTCGTCGTCGCCGAGATGGCACGAACCGGGGATCACCGGCACTCGTTCTCTCCGTACCGTGGTCGTCGACCGAGCTGATCCGCGGGAGGAGCACCATGATCGATCGCTGGTTCCGAGGGACCGTCACGACGGCGGTCCCCGAGGGCTGGTTCGTCAAGGAGTCCATCACGCTCCTTGCGCCGACCGGCCAGGCGAACGTGATCGTGTCGACCGAGCCGCTCGACGCGACGCTGACGTCGTGGCAGTACGCGTCGGTGCAGGGCGATCTGCTGCGTCGCGAGTTCTCCGGCTTCGTGGAGCACCGCTTCGACGAGGCATCCGTGTTCGGGATGGCGGGCTACCTGCGACAGTTCGAGTGGACACCGCCCGACGGCGTCCAGGTCGCCCAGGTCCAGGCGTACGCTGCTCACGTCGGCCGGGGGTTCACGGCCACGGGCACCGCGCCGTCGACCGTCATGGCCGAGTACGTGCAGACGTTCTACGACGTCATCGGGTCCTTCCGGGTCGACGGCCTGCCGGCCTCCTGAGCGACGGCCCGGCGGGCGCGCCGCGACGTCCGACGTCACCGCCGACACCGATTGGGGCCGCCGGCCTTCGTCCCGTAGATTTGACGACGTGAGCTCCATCCCGACCGTCGATGCCGGCCCGTCCGCCGCTGCCACCAGCGCCGCCGGCCGCTGTCCGATCGATCACACCGCTCTCGTGGAGGCGCCGGCCGAGGGTGCGTGCCCCGTCCGCCATGACGTCGCGCCCGTCGAGCGATCCCGCGCCGACCAGGTCGTGCGCAAGGTCCTTCGGATCAAGGAGCGGCCGCCCGGCGTCTCCGCCGCATCGGCGTACGCCACGTTCCAGCGCTCCATGCTGATCTCCGCCACGCGGTGCACCCTCACCTACGTGATCTTCCCGTTCGTCCTGCCCGCCATCGGCATCGTGTCGGGCGTCGGTCCGATCCTCGGCGTCATCATCGGAACGGTCGCCATGACCTGCGACGTGTTCACCATCCGTCGCTTCTTCCAGGTCGATCACCGCTGGCGCTGGCAGGTGTCCGCGGTCGCTCTCTGCGTGATCGGGCTGCTCGCGGTGCTGCTCGTGGAGGACGTCGCGCACCTGGTCACCACCGGCCCGTTCGCCTGACGGGCGTTCATCCCGCGATCGCCGCGACGTAGGTCTTCTTCCCGCTCAGGGACGTCGTCGGCAGGCCGGCGTCCGGGGGGCCCATCGACGTCGCGGCCTCCCGGTCCGTCACCACGCGGACGGGATCCCAGCCGGAGTCGGCGACGAGCGCACCCGCCTCGCTGCTGTCGACTCCGAGTCGGAAGCCCTCGCTGCTGCCGATCCGCGCCACCCGCTGCAGGAGCAGCTGTCGCCGATGGGTCCCCAGCGCCGGTCGGCTCGCAGGGTAGAAGTCCACCGCGAGTCGGCTCGACGGTGCGGACACGGATCTGAGTGCAGCGAGCTGACGTCGGACGACGTCCTCGTCGAGGTACATCGTCACCCCTTCGACCACGACGACGGATGGGGCGGCGGGGTCGAGGCCCGCCCTCAGGAGCTCCGTCGCCATGTCGTCACCGAGGAGGTCGGCAGCGACGTACGTCGGGCCGTCGTCGGGAGCGCAGCGTCGCTTGTCCGCCTGGGTGGCGGGATGGTCGACCTCGAAGTACCGGACCCCGGCGCGCGGGAAACGCCATGGTCGGGCGTCGTAGCCCGCCCCGACGGTGACGACCTGGACCGCTCCAGCGGCGATCCCGTCGAGCACCTCGGCATCGAACCAGCGGACTCGGGTCGCCAGCCCCGCCAGCGTCACCGAGCGCGCCCAGGTCCGGCGCGGAAGTCGCCGTGCGACACCGGCGACGCCGCGCATCGGACCGCCCAGAATGCGCAGGGCGAACGGGTCGCCGATGACGCCGAGGTCGTCCAGCACGGCCCGCTCGGCGGCGACCGCCCGCGCCGTCCGCGACGGCTTCCACTCTTTCACTGCCGGAGTCTGGTCCATCCGAGGCGCTCAGAGCACCCCGGTCGACTCAGGCGAGCTTGAGGAACATCTTCTGCACGTCCTCGACCTGGTACCCGGCGTCAGCTGAGCGCTCCGGATCGTCCAGGCACCAGGTGAGCCCGGCCGCGATCAGCACGAAGCCGACCTGCTCGAGCGCCTTGTTGGCAGCTGCGATCTGGGTCACGACCTCCCGGCAGTCCCGGCTGTCGGCCAGCATCTGCTGGATGCCACGGACCTGGCCCTCGACCCGGCGGAGTCGCTTCTGCAGTCCGTCGATCGTCTCGGCAGGCAGGTCGATGCCTGGCTGGGTCGGAGGAGTGGTGGTGCTCATCCGCCCATGATACGTGTACCCATGGGGGTATCTGGCGTCGAGCGGCCCGGATCGGACGTCGCTCAGCCGGCCTGCGGGTCCTGGCGCTGCTCCCAGTGCCGGACGGCAGCCCGGGCCGCAGCAGCGGCGACCACTGGCACGACGGCCCACAGCGCCTTGCGCACCGCCCAGATCATCGAGGGCTCCTGGGGGCGACGCCGACCAGGGTCGCGGGCCGAGCCACGGCCTGGGGTGGCAGCGGGTCGGGGAGGGGCGACTCGGTTCCGGGTGGGTTCGGGATCGGATCCGGCGCCGGGGGCTCGCTCGGAACGGGATCGGTCGGGTTCCTGGGATCGATGGACGAGGCCGTCGCAGTGGTGCCGACCCGGTCGATGAGGGTTGTCGGTCGTGAGTCCATGCGCGCCGTCTACCCGGTCCGCGTGGATCCAGATCCGAGCGCAGGCGGTCTCGTGGGTCCGATGTCCGCATCCGAACCTGCCTCACCGCCGACCCGGTGTCGGTCAGTTCATGACGGCGATCGCTCCGTTCAGCAGGGTGGCGTAGAGCACCCAGCCGAGGTAGGGCAGCAACATCCACGCGGCGATCCGGTCGACAGCGCGGAAGGCGACGACCGTCGCGACGATGCTCGCGCCCAGGACGAGTATCTCTCCGAGCGCCAGCTCCGGCATCTGAGCACCGAAGAACAGAGGGGTCCACAGCGCGTTCAGCGCCAGCTGCACCGTCCACCACCTCAGCGCCGTGGTCCGAGATGGGGACGCAGCGGTCCGCCACACCCGCCAGCCCGCCACGCCGATCAGCGCGTACAGGAACGTCCAGACGGGAGCGAAGACCCAGTTGGGAGGGTCGAACCACGGCCGATCGAGCTGTCCGTACCACGACTCGGTGCCTCGAGCCGTGAACGGGATGCCCACGAGCCCCGCCGCCTGGGCGACGAGGACGATCAGCACGAGCGCGGCGATCTGGACGCCGGGCCTGCGACGGGCGTCGTTCCGGGCTGCGTGGTCGGTCGGGGTGCTCGTCGCGGCCGTCGATGACATGGACCGCCACTACCCGACCGTGTCGCTCGTCAGTCCGGTGGCGGTGCCGGTGGGTCGTCGGGAGCATCGGGCGCCAGCCGTCCTTCGGCCGGTGCCTCCTCCCACGGCTCTCCGCGACCGGAGTTGCCGTCGATCTCGTCGGGCTCGCCCCGGGTGTCAGCCCCCGGTGGCAGCTCGGATGCCCGCTCCTCGTCGGGCCGGACCCCGGGCTCCGAGTCGTCCTCGCGGCCCTGGTCCGTGTCGGGGCGAGACCCGCTCATGCGTCGGGCCGATCGGGCTGCGTGCTCGGCGTCTCGCGGTCGGGGTACTCGCCCCCGCCCGCCGAGTTGCCCGGGACGTTCTGCTGCTGGGGGAGGATCCAGCCGTCGTCGGTCTCGACCGGCTCGCCGGTGTACATGCGGATGTCGTCGCCGTCCTCGTCGATCAGGTCCCGCTGGTCCTTCAGCGAGCCAGGCTCTGCCGGTTCGAAGAACTCGAGGTCGGCACCCACCGTCCCCTCGCCGTGGATCACCGAGCGGGGACGCGGGTCACGGTCCCGGATGGCATCGGTCTGCCCGGTCCTCGGGTCATCGTCCTCGTGACGTGTAGAGGTCATGTGGTCGTCCTGTTCGTCGTGATCGGGGCGTGTCCACCGATCGGCTGCGACCCGCGCCCTACCCGGCGACGCGGACCGCAGACGGCGCCGCTTCGGTCCCGTCGGCGTCGGGTGCCGAGGGGTCATCGAGCTGGACCCTCATCTTGGCCAGGGCACCGCGGATGATGCGCGAGACGTAGGACTGCGAGATCCGGAGCGAGTCCGCGATGTCGGGCTGGGACATCGCCTCGACGAACCGGAGGTGCAGCACCTCGCGCTCCCGATCGTCCAGGACCTCGATCGCGTCGGCGAGATCCAGGTCCCACTCCATCGCGCCGAAGTTCCGGTCGACCTCCGAGAGCTCGGGACGTTCCCACTCGTGGCCGTCGTCGCCCCGCACCGGTTCGAGCGGATGGTTGCCCCGCGCCCCGCCGGCCTCGATGGCGTCGAGGACCTGGTCGACGGTGAGGTCGGTGCGGTCCGCGATCTCGGAGGTGGTGGCACTGCGACCCAGCTCGTGGGACAGCTCCTCCCTGACCCGACAGATCACCAGGAAGTGCTCCTGGCGCGTCCGGGGCGGTCGGACCGCCCAGGTCCGGTCCCGGAGGTGGCGCTTGAGCTCCCCGTCGATCGTCCGTCCGGCGAACGTGCGGAACGACGCGCCCTTGCCGGGTCGATACCGCTCGGCGGCGTTGACCACGGCGAGGAGGGCCACCTGGCGGAGATCTTCCTCGAGGCTCGGATCGCCCCGGGCCAGTCGACGGGTCGTGAACTGCGCCAGATGGAGATGTGACTCCACGACCCGGTTCCGTGCGGAGCGGTCCCCGGTGTGGCGGTAGCGGGCGAGGAGCTCGTCGACCTGTGCTGCGGTGAGATCGGAGGTGCGTCGGTTGGTCATGGAACACGCCTATCGGAGGGTTCGGCCGACGGCGACCCCCGGGCGGGGGAATCGGGACCAGGGCTCATGGTGCTCAGCTCTGGATCAGCCCGAGGACAGGTTCCGCACAGGAAGGGTGACCGCCCGCTGCCTCATTCGACCGATGGCCGCCCCGTCGGAAGTGGGGCGTTCGGGGTCACCAGGTGAGGTCTGAGGGACCCCGGACGCGGGTAAGTGCCGGACTTGTCCAACCCTCGGTCGGGGTCCCGGGATCGGCGTGCGGCGGCGGCCCCTCGGTGGAGGAAGACCGATGAAAGTCCACATCGTGCATGGCGACGGCCCGAGCACCCAGCGCGTGAAGGACGTCCTGTCGCGCTCCCACGACGTCAGTGTCGGTGGCATGGCGGAGGGGGAGTCCCTCGTCGACGAGATCGACGCGGACGCCGTCGTGCTCGTCTGGCCAGCGGAGGTCCAGGGCCGTGCGGGGTCGGCGCGGCTGGTCTCCCGTCTGGACCCTGCGCCCCTCGTGATCGTGCCCGTCGAGCTCACAGCCGACCGCCTGGGGATCGCCGACGCTGGTGTCGACTACATCGTCGACCCGTACCACCCCCTCGAGCTGCTGCGGAAGGTGGAGCTGCGGGGCGGGCCATCGATCTCTGCCGGCCAGGTCGAGTGGGCGGGCGACACGCGGGTGGACGAGGGGACACGGATCTCGACCCGCGCCGGACGGGATCTCGACCTGACCCGCAAGGAGTTCGACCTGCTGGCCCACCTGGTCCGCAACAAGGAGCAGGTGCAGTCGCGGGACACGCTCCTGAGCGAGGTCTGGTCGTCGAAGGACTTCAACCCGAACGTCATCGAGGTGGCGATCAGCTCGCTGCGCCACAAGATGGAGCGACTCGGCCCGCGTGTCGTCCACACGGTCCGCGGTGTCGGCTACGTCATGCGGACGGATCGCTCCGGGAGGGACGGCCGCTCCCGATGGACGAAGTCCTGACGGACGACCGTCCAGCAGGGGAGAGCCGTGGTGTCCCGCTCCGACGGGACTACTCCTCGGCCTGGCGCTGCGCTGCCGGCGCGCCGGCCGACTCCTCCTCGAACCTCGCCTCGGCCTCCTCCACGTCCCCGTCGGACTCCACCAGCAGCTCCTCGACCAGCTCCTGGTCCTGGTCGACGGCTTGTCCGAACGACTTGTCCTCGTAGCCCGGCTGCTCGTAGCGCGCATCCGGATCGGTGCCGGTGGGGGTGTCGGTCCCGGCCGGCACGTCGGGGGACGGAGGCGTCACGGTGTTCTCGTCGTCTGCGGTCATGACGTCGCTCTACCCGGGCCCGTCCGCGGCAGACGAGATCGACGTCCCATGCATGGCCGGCCTGTTCCGGGGTACGGCGGACTCACCGCTCGGAACCGCCGGGCGTCGTGACGTGAGGTGTGCAGATGGCGTTCGTTCTGTGGTTGATCGCAGTCGTCCTGGTGGTCTCGGGTGTGCTGGCGCTCATCCGCAAGGAGATCGTGTGGGGCATCGTGCTGATCGTCCTCGGGTTCGCCGTCGGCCCGGGCGGAGTCTCCATCTTCACGTGATCCCCCGGTCGGGCGGTCGTGGGGCACAGGAGGTCTGACCGATCGGGGCCGCGGGTAGCCGACGGGCATGACGCCAACACAGATCCGTCCTCGACCTCGGGGTCCCGTCAGCGCCGCACTGCTGAGCCGACTCCAGACAGGTGTCGGGCCGATCCCGTCCGTCGCGTCGTACATCGACGGGGACGTGCTCGCCGACGAGGACCTCCAGCTCGCCCTCCACGTCATCCATGAGCTGGCGTACCGCGGGTACCGCGACGTCGACGAGCGGATGGAGGTCGACGACGGTGTGGTCCGACTCCGGCGCGACCTGCACGACGCCATGGAGCGCGAGCTCCGTCGGGCGATCGGCGAGCTCGAGACCGATCCGGTGGCGCTGCTCCAGCGGCTCGCGTCCCGGACCGGAGGTCCGTCGCTGTCGGGGTACCTGGAGCGTCGGGCCGATCCGGATGTCCTCAGGGAGTTCGCCATCCACCGGTCGGTGTACCAGCTCAAGGAGGCGGATCCCCACAGCTGGGCCCTCCCCCGTCTGGACGGTCGGGCCAAGTCCGCGCTGGTCGAGATCCAGTCCGACGAGTACGGACGGGGTGAACCGGGGCAGGCGCACGCGGAGCTCTGGGCGGTCACGATGGACGAGTTGGGCCTGGACTCGACCTACGGCACGTACGTGGATCTTCTGCCGGCGTCGACGTTGGCGACGGACAACCTGATCAGCCTTCTGGGCATGCAACGTCGGCTCCTGCCCGCGCTGATCGGCCACCTGGCACTCTTCGAGATGACCAGCACCGGTCCCATGGCCCGCTACTCCGCCGCGCTGGCGGCGGTCGGCGTGGCGGAACGCGGCCGACGCTTCTTCGACGTCCACGTCGTCGCCGACGCCCATCATGAGGTGCTCGCCGTGACCGACCTCGTCGGGGGCTTCCTCGAGCAGCACCCCGAGAGCGGTTCCGAGATCAGCTTCGGAGCCCGGGCCCTCGACCTGGTGGAGGGCAGGTTCGCCGGCCACCTCCTCGAGTCGTTCGAGGCCGGCCGGTCGTCGTTGCGCACGTCGGGCTCCGCGGACCGGCTCCTCGTGTCCGTCTGACCCGAGGGACCGGTCGGACGTCCGACCGGTCCCCACGAGCTTCGCCCCGTCGGGTCAGGGCTGGGTCGGACCCGGCTGATCTCCGGTGTCGCGCTGCGGATCGCCGGGCGGCGCCCCCGACATCGGCTCTGTGGTCGACGCGCTGCCCGGGGAACCCGCTGGACCGTCGACGGAGCCGCCGGTGTTGCCGGTGTCGGAGCCGCCCGGGCCATCGGTGTCCGCGCCGTCGCCGGACGTGCCGGAACCGTCGGTCCCATCCGTGGTGGTCTGGGTCGTGGAGGTGTCGCCGGGTGCCTCGGGATCGTCATCCGTGCCGCTGCACGCCGCTGCAGCGCCGAGCGACAGGATCAGGACGGACGCGCCTGCGAGCACGCGGCGACGGGTCCGGCCGAAGCCCGGCGACGCGTCCGAACCGTGGGCATCCGACGCCGGCGCGTTCGACGGGAGGCGGCGGTCGGTGCGCCTCATGCCGGCTCTCCCGGCTCGGGCGGCTCCTCGCCGCGGGCGATCGCCTCGCCCGGGGACTCGCTGTCGGTCGGCGGGGCCTGATCGGTCGCGTCGGGCTCGCCGTTGGCGGCGTCGGCCTCGCGGACCGCGTCGCGCGTGGCCTCTTCTCTGTCGCCCTGCTCGGTTCCCATGGTGATCTCCTGTGTGGTCGTCCGAGCGACCCGCCTACCCGCCCCGAGAGCGACCACCACTCGATCCTCCATGTCGGGGGGACCGGCCCTGGCGCCGGATCGTGGACACCGGTTCTGCGGCAGTCCGGGTGGGGTAGCGGCGCGGGTGGCGACCTCGCTCGGACCGAGCCGGTCGCGAGCCCATGGAGGTGACGGACATGCCCAGCGGATCGTCTCCCAAGAGGGAGCGTCAGTACGAGCACATCAAGGAGTCGGAGCTGGAACGGGGCGCCGACGAGGACACGGCCGAGGAGATCGCTGCGAGGACCGTCAACAAGGCGCGGGCCCGCAGCGGAGAGGCGCGCACCGCCTCCAAGGTCTCCACCGACGACATCTCCTCGCAGGAGCGGGCGGCGCACCGGCGCACGCACGGCGGCTCGGGCCGCACCAAGGCGCAGCTGTACGAGGAGGCCAAGAAGCGCAACATCCGCGGCCGGTCCTCGATGACCAAGAAGGAACTCGAGGACGCCCTGCCGGGATCCCGGCGATGACGGGCGGTCCCGATCCGGCGCCTGACGGCCGCACGACGGACGGCGCCGACGAGGAGGCTGCCCGTGAGTGGCGGCGTGGCATCGAGCGGAAGGCCGACGCGGCAGGGCAGGACGGCCGCCGTGATCTCGAGATCGATCGCGTCCCGGACCTCGACGAGGTGCACCTCGTCGACGGCGGCGACGTCGGTGAGGGTGCCGACTGAGGCGGCGGTGCACGCGGGTGGGGTCCGTCACGGCGGGACCGACCGTCACCGTGCCCGGGTCTCGACGGTGCGGCGACGGGTAGGCCGCGACCCACGACACCGTCGGAGGAGACCTTGATGACACGATTCGGACACACGCTCTCGAGCGAGGAGCACGACCCGGTCAACCTGGTCGAGCAGGCGCGGATGGCCGAGGACCGAGGCTTCGACTTCGTGTCGATCAGCGACCACTACCACCCGTGGGTCGTCGAACAGGGCCACAGCCCGTTCGTGTGGACGGTCCTCGGGGCCATCGCCCAGGCCACGTCGTCGATCGAGGTCGGAGTCGGCGTGACGTGCCCGATCATGCGCATCCACCCTGCGATCCTCGCCCAGGCCGTGGCGACCACGTCGCTGATGCTCGGGGACCGGTTCAACTTCGGCGTCGGCACCGGTGAGGCGCTGAACGAGCACATCCTGGGACACCGATGGCCCACGCCGGAGACCCGGCGGCTCATGCTCGACGAGGCGATCGAGGTCATGCGCGAGCTGTGGACGGGGGAGACGGTGGACCACCACGGTCGCTTCTACACGGTCGAGAACGCCCGGCTCTTCGATCCTCCGAGCTCGTCGATCCCCGTCATCGTGTCCGGCTTCGGCTCGGCGTCGGTGGAGCTCGCGGCGCGCATCGGCGACGGCTTCTGGGGTCACTCGCCGGACCAACAGGTCATCCAGGACTACCGGGACCAGGGGGGCACCGGCTCGACCTGGGCCCAGGTGAACGTGTGCTGGGCCGCCGACGAGGACGACGCTCGCGAGACGGTCCGTCGCCAGTGGCCGAACGCCGGCCTGACCGGCCAGCTCGCGCAGGACCTCCCCACGTGGACGCACTTCGAGCAGGCGACCAGCCCCCTCACCGTGGAGCAGGTCACGGAGACCGTCCCCTGCGGGCCGGATCCGTCGGACTTCGTCGAGGCGGCCCAGGAGTTCGTCGACGCCGGATACGACCACGTGTACTTCCACCAGATCGGCGACGACCAGTCCGGGTTCATGGAGTTCTGGCAGGACGAGCTCGCACCGGCGCTCCGCCCGGCGGCGTGAGCCGGACCTCGACCGATCGGTCCGGACCGCCGTCGCGGGCGGGCCGGCGGGCCCTGGGGGCTCGACGATGAGGATCCGGCTGATCGCCCATCCCGGCGCTGGAGACGGGGTCGATGTCGACCGTGTGGTGGAGGCGATCCAGGCCTCGGGTCACGAGGTGCTGGAGGTCTGCTCGCGGGTCGACGCGGCGGCCCCTCTCTCCGACGGCGTGGACCTCGTCGCCGTCGCCGGCGGGGACGGCACCGTGGGCTCCGTCCTCCTCGACAGCGCCGGGTCCGACGTCCCGGTGGCGCTCATACCGTCCGGCACGGCGAACAACATCGCCCGGAGCCTCGGGCACGGGGTGGACGCTCTGGACCGGACGCTGACGTCATGGGCGTCGGTCCCCCGACGGTTCGAGCTCCCGGCCGTCCGGGTGGCCGACCGGGTCGGTCGCTTCGCGGAGTCGGTGGGTGCGGGGCTTCTGGCGGGAGCGATCGAGGCCTCGGACCGCAGCGACGCGGATCATGACGTGGCGGAGGCCCGCCGGCTGCTCGCCGATCTGGCCGGGTCGTGGCCGGCCGTCACCGCCCACGTCGACGCCGACGGACACAGGTGGAGCGGCGAGGTCCTGGCCGTCGAGGTGCTCAACATCGGGACGGTCGGTCCCAATCTGGTCCTGGCCCCCGGATCGGTCCCGGGCGGTCCGGAGGTGATCGTCGCCGCGCTGCTCGCCACCGACCGCTGGGCGTTCCGGTCGTTGGCCCAGGCCCCCGACGGCCCGGTCATGGTGCCGGCCCTCCTCCGACGCGGCCGGAAGGTGCGCGTGACGTTCGACGGGCCGGCACCCGTCCACATCGACGACGAACTCGTGGAGCCGGCGCCGATCGAGGCCGAGGTGACCGGGGTCGCGGCCCTCGTCGTGGGTGGAGATCAGCCGTCGGGATCTGCGGGCGGCTGATCGCGATGTGACCAGGGGATGACGATCCAGAGCGTGAGGATCGTCGCGGTCAGCACCACTGCTGCGACGGTCCCGAACAGGTCGCCGTAGACGAGGCGGGTCACGCACATCAGGGCCGCGACCAGCGCGACCGCAAGGCAGAGCAGCCCCATGAGCAGGCACCGGATCGCCCACACCAGTCGAGCGGAGCGCTCCCGCCGTCCCGCGAGGCGGTGGAACGCGGTCGGTGAGATGAAGCACACGGTCGCCGTCATGGCGCCGAAGATGGCGACTCCGTAGGCGGTGCGCCCGACCGGGTCCAGACGCCGGAACCCGGCGTCGAAGGGAACCGTGAGGAGGAAAGCCAGCAGCAGCTGCACTCCGGGGAGGAGCACGCGCAGCTCCTGCAGCAATCCGTAGTACCGCTGTCGGAGCTCCGCCTTGTCGAGGAGGTCGTCGAGCTGCCCGGCGGATCGGTCGTCCGCCAGGTCGTCCTGTCCGACCGGTTCGGCGTCGTCGCCCACCCGTCGAGCAGTCATCGGCCGGACTCGAGCGACGTCCGCGATCCGTCGGCGGTCGCCACCCGACCAGACGCGCCTCGGACGCGCCTCCCGGAGATCGAGGTCGAGACCGGCATCGACCCGTCGCTACCCCGATCAGCTGTCGACAGACCCGTTGACCTGCATGGCGCAGCCGTCCACGGGTACGTCGACCTCGATGGCTCTCGCGACCGCCGACGATCCCGACCTGGAGGTTCCTGCCGACGCGCTGGCCTCGGTGGCCGAGGCGGGACTTCGCTACGTCACCGATGCGGAGCCGGGCATCCGTCGCCGTCGGCGGGGTCGCGGCTTCAGCTACACCCGTGCCGGGGGGTCGGCGACTGTGGGTGCGGCGACTCGGGCACGGATCGAGGCGTTGGTCATCCCACCGGCGTGGACCGACGTCTGGATCTGCGCGGATGAGGACGGCCACCTCCAGGCGACCGGTCGCGACGCCCGCGGCAGGAAGCAGTACCGCTACCACCCTCGGTGGAGAGCGGTCCGCGACGAGTCCAAGTTCGAGAACCTCGCGGAGTTCGGAGCGGCTCTGCCGGCGCTGCGGGCGGTGGTGGAGGAGGATCTGGGCAGGACCGGTCTC
Source organism: Actinomycetes bacterium (assembly GCA_023434535.1). GTDB lineage: Bacteria > Actinomycetota > Acidimicrobiia > Acidimicrobiales > Microtrichaceae > Dermatobacter. Next base: position 1,691 of record JAEYSR010000124.1, on the reverse strand, counting down.
CCGGCGCGCAAGGTCACCGCGCTGGTCGTGGCCCTGCTCGACCGCACTCTGATCCGGGTGGGCAACGACGAGTACCGGCGCGACAACGGGACGTTCGGGCTGACCACGCTGCAGTCCGACCACGTCGAGCTGTTCGGTGCCGACATCACGTTCTGCTTCCTCGGGAAGGGCGGCCGGGAGCACGACGTGACGGTCAAGGACCGGCGCCTGGCCCGGGCGGTACGCGCCTGCCACGAGCTGGGAGGACGCGAGCTGTTCACGTACAAGGGTGCGGACGGGTCGCCCGTGCGGGTCGACTCGAAGGAGTGCAACGACTACCTCGCAGATGTCGTCGGGCCCTCGACGACCGTCAAGTACTTCCGAACCTGGGGTGCGACCGTGGCGGTGCTCGAGCAGCTGGTCGCCGTCGGAGGGGGGACCGTGGCGGAGAGCGACGTGGTCGCCGCCGTCGACGTCGCGGCGGAGCGGTTGGGCAACACGCGTGCCGTCTGCCGACGCTCCTACGTCCACCCGTGTCTCACCGACGACCTGGACCCCGATCGACTCCGAGCCGCATGGGAGTCGTCCCGCTCGACGACCTGGATGACCCGTGGGGAGCGGGCGACCCTGCGCCTCCTGTCGGGTCCCGCCGCTGCCTGACGTTCCGCCACCGTCGCCCTCTGCCCACGGTCGTGCTGGCGGTGACGTTCCCGGCCAGGGCCGGGAACGTCCCCACCAGTTCGGGCTCGAGGGGCGTCAGGCGGGGTTGAAGTCGGCGAAGTCCGCCTCGCTGTACTCCTTGGGCTGGACCAGGACGATCCAGTTGCCGGAGTTGTCCCGCATGAGCGCCTCGACGCCGTAGGGCCGGTCCTGCGGCTCCTGGAGGAACTCGACGCCCTTGGCGACGAGCTGTTCGTAGGTCGCGTGGCAGTCGTCGACGTTCAGGCCGACGCCGGGGAGGCCTCCCTCCGCCTGGGATCGGCGCATGGCCGCGACGAGCTCGTCGGACAGCGGCGGGCCGGGCGTGGTGAGGTGGAGGTGCAGCTCGGGCTGCTCCGGGTGGAAGACGGTGAGCCAGCGGAAGTCGGGACCGAGCTCGAGGTCGTCGCCGACCTCGAAGCCGAGCACGTCGGTGTAGAAGTCCTTCGACTCCTCCAGGTCGGTGACGAAGACGCTCACGAGGGCAACGTTGGTGATCATGGGGACGACCCTAAGAGTCGTCGCCCGGCCCCGGCTTCTCCTCGATTGCGGTCCGGCGCTCCACGAGCCCCCACATGAAGAGGTGGCAGCCGGGGATCCGAGGTGCCTTGCCGCCGTAGCGGCGCTGGAACTCGCTCGGGGTCTCGCCGACGACGTCGCGGAACCTGCTGCTGAACGACCCCAGGCTGGAGAAGCCGACGGCGTGGCAGACCTCGGTGACCGTGAGGTTCGTCGACCGGAGCAGGTCCTGTGCCCTCTCGATGCGGCGCTCCGACAGGTACGCCGCCGGGGTGCGGCCGTAGGTGGTCGTGAACAGGCGGTGGAAGTGGTACTTGCTCAGGAGGGCGACGGCAGCGAGCTGCTCGAGGTCGAGGGGCTCGGCGAAGTTGCGATCCGCATGGTCACGCGCCCGCCGGAGGTGGACGAGCTGCTGCTCGGGCACTCGGGCATCGGGCCGATGGTCGCTGTCCACGACCGTCATGTTGGCCGAACTGGCCGTCGGACTCCTGGCC
>JAEYSR010000040.1 GCA_023434535.1 Actinomycetes bacterium | reverse complement strand
ACAACCACGAAGGCCGTCATCCCGCACGCGGCGTTGCTGCGTCAGGCTTTCGCCCATTGCGCAAGATTCCCCACTGCTGCCTCCCGTAGGAGTCTGGGCCGTGTCTCAGTCCCAGTGTGGCTGATCGTTCTCTCAAACCAGCTACCCGTCGTTGCCTTGGTAGGCCGTTACCCCACCAACTAGCTGATAGGCCGCGAGACCCTCCTAGAGCGATAAATCTTTCCTCGGTCGGCCATGCGACCATCCGAGGGTATGCGGTATTAGCTCGAGTTTCCCCGAGTTATTCCCCACTCCAGGGCAGGTTTCTCACGTGTTACTCACCCGTTCGCCACTAGATCTTCCGAGAGCAAGCTCTCATGGATCTCGTTCGACTTGCATGTGTTAGGCACGCCGCCAGCGTTCGTCCTGAGCCAGGATCAAACTCTCCATCAAGACCTCAGGATCCGCTCCGAAGAGCTCGTCCGTCGATCGGAGAGCCGGTGTCAGGCCTGAACCTGTATCACCGACTGGCACAGACTGGCGTTGGTCCACCGATCCGAAGACCGGCGGATCATCATCCGGAAAGTGCATAAATATCTATGAATTGATCGGGTTGACTGCTCGTGGGTCTCCCCACGGGCGGCCTCCCGCACTCGCCTTTTGGCATCCTGTCTTCCGTTGTCAAGGAACGCTGAGCTCCACGAGGGGGGCTCGAGCGGGAACATGGCGACTCTCCCGAGAAGGGATCGAGTGGAGCCAGGGGTTCCGGGTGCCCCGTTCCGGTGCCGAAGCTGCCGTGCGGGGCGAAGAGAGACTATAGGGCGTGAGCCCTGGGCGGTCAACCCGGTTCCGTGAGACGCTCGTCACTTCCGTGTCGGGCGGCTCCGGCGACCGACGAGCGGCCTCCAGGAACTGGTGGGCACCGTAGCTGCTCCCCCGTCGGTCGGCCATTCGAGCGTCCGCACGGCCGTCCGGTCTCTCAGCTGTGGCCGTCGGGCGGGCCGGCACCGGCCCGGAGTCAGCCGTCCACCTCCGTCGGTCGTGCCGACGGTCAGTCCTCCACCACGAGCAGGTGGTGGTTGCGCTTGCCGCGTCCGAGGAGGAGGTACCGCCCGTGGAGGAGATCGCTCTCGGCGATCGCAGCTCCCCCGCGTTCCGGCAGCTTCACCTGGTTCACCGAGTAGCCCGACGCGTTGCGACGCGCCTCTCCCTTGGACTTCGCCAGGGCGACGGCAGGGTCGGCCAGCAGGTCCACCGGATCGGCTCCCAGCACCGATGCGCTGCCCGCTCGGCTGGACGGGATCTCCGTCGAGAGCAGCTCCAGCGTCTCGGGAGCGGCGGCTGCGATCGGGAGGTCGCCGAACAGCACCGCCGCAGCCTCCTCGATGGCCGTCACGGCCGACGCCGAGTGCACCAGCGACGTGAGGGCCCTCGCCAGCGCCCGCTGGCCGTCGCGACGCTCGGGTGCGACGGCGTGTGCCTCGGCGATCGCCTCGCACTCCGCCACCGGGACGGTCGTCAGGCGCAGCAGCAGCGGGCCCACGTCCGCGTCGGCGACGTTCAGGAAGTACTGGTAGAGGCGGTACGGCGAGGTCCGCTCGGCATCGAGCCAGATGTTCTCGCCCTCCGACTTGCCGAACTTGGTGCCGTCGGCCCGCACGATCAGGGGCGCCGTCAGCCCGTGGACGGGTTCGGCGCTCCGGCGCCGGACGAGGTCGATCCCGGCGGTGATGTTGCCCCACTGGTCCGAACCGGCCACCTGCAGGTCGCAGGCCCGTTCGCGGTGCAGGACGTCGAAGTCGTTGGCCTGAAGGAGCATGTAGCTGAACTCCGTGAACGAGATCCCCGACTCCCGCTGGATCCGGCTCTTGACCGAGTCCTTGGCCAGCATCGTGTTGATCGTGACGTGCTTGCCGACGTCGCGCAGGAACTCGAGCAGGCTCACCTGCTCGGTCCAGCTCCTGTTGTCCACCACGACGGCGGCGGCCGGTCCGTCGAACTCGAGGAACCTCGTGAGCTGGGAGGCGATGGCGACCCGGTTGGCATCGAGCACCTCCGGTTCCAGGAACGTGCGCTCCGCCGAACGCCCGGACGGATCGCCGATCATGCCGGTCGCCCCACCGACCAGGGCGATCGGCGGGTGGCCGGCGTCCTGGAAGCGACGCAGGAGCATGATCGACTGCAGGTTGCCGATGTGGAGCGAGTCGGCGGTCGGATCGAACCCGCAGTAGGTGGGCGTCGGCCCCCGATCCAGGCGCTCGCGCAGCGCCTCCATGTCGGTGTGGTCCTGCAGCAGGCCCCGGGCCGCCAGGTCGTCGATCACAGCGCTGCCAACGGGCCGGACGTCACCGGTCATCCTGGGCTCTCCTCCAGTGCCGGGGTCGCGCGACCGCCGGCTGCACGTGGGTGGGCCCGACCACGACGGGCGCGGCGGGCGAGCTGAGAGCGTACCGGCGGGTCCTCAGGTCGCTGGCACCAGTTGCGAGGAGCGTTCGGCAACACTGGACGCGTCATGTCCCGCACCACCCGACTCCTCGCCGCGCTCGCCGGACTCTGCGTCCTCGCGTCGGTCACCGTCGCGTGCGGGACCGCCACCCGCGACGCGCCCCCGCTGCTGCTGCCGGTCAACGCCGCTCCGACGACCGTGTACGACGCCAAGGGCCGTGTGATCACGGTGCTGCGCGACGAGAACCGCACGAGCGTCCCGCTCGAGCAGATCCCGAACATCACCCAGACCGCCGTCGTCGCCATCGAGGACTCCAGGTTCTGGTCGCACAAGGGCGTGGACCCCCGGGCCGTCGCCCGCGCTGCGAGCTCGAACGCCGAGGACGGCGACGCCGGTCAGGGCGGTTCGACGATCACGCAGCAGTACGTGAAGACGGCTCTGCTGTCGCCGGAGAAGACGCTGCAGCGCAAGCTCGAGGAGGCCTCGATGGCCCTGTCGATCGAGCGCAACTACTCCAAGGCGCTGATCCTCGAGCTGTACCTCAACACGATCTACTTCGGTGACGGAGCCTACGGCATCGACGCCGCGGCACGGTCGTACTTCGGCGTCGGCGCGAGCGAGCTGGACCTGCCGCGGTCCGCCCTCCTGGCCGGTCTGATCCAGGCGCCGTCGCGCTACGACCCCCGCAAGAACCCTGAGGCGGCGATCGAGCGGCGCAACGTCGTGCTCGCCCGGATGCTGGAGCTCGGCGACATCACCCAGTCCCAGCACGACGCCGCCGTCGCCGCACCGCTCGACCTCGTCCCGCCGCAGCCGCTGCCGGAGCAGGTCCCCTACCCCGCCGCCCACTTCGTCGACGCCGTCAAGGAGTACCTGCTCAAGGACTCCGACATCCTGGGCGACACCCAGGGCGAGAGGTACAACAACCTGTACCGCGGCGGCCTCCAGATCCACACGACGATCGACCTGGACCTGCAGGCCCAGGCGGAGCAGTCCATCGCCCAGGTCCTGCCCGGGCAGGGCACCGACCCGAAGATGCCCGACGCGGCGCTCGTGTCCATCGTCCCCGACACCGGCGAGGTCAAGGTGATGGTCGGCGGGCGCGACTACTTCGGGACCTCCGACTACCGGCAGACCAACCTGGCGCGAGGCGCGGGCCGCCAGACCGGCTCGTCCTTCAAGCCGGTGGTCCTGGCGACCGCGCTCGCCAACGGCGTCGGGCTCGACAAGCTGTTCGACGCCCCCTCGTCGCAGGTCCACCGGCTCGCCGACGGGAGCACGTGGAGGGTCAAGGGCGGCGGGCTCGGCCGGGCCACGATGGCGCAGTGCACGGTGGTCTCGTCGAACACCTGCTACGCCAACATCGTGCTCGACCCGCAGGTCGGGGCCCAGCGCTCCGTGGACATGGCCAAGCAGCTCGGCGTCGTGTCGACCGAGCTGTCGGCGGTCCCCTCCGCCGTGCTCGGCACCAACAACGCCACCGTGCAGGACATGGCGTCGGTCTACGCCACCTTCGCCAACCAGGGCGTGTACGTGCCGCCCGTGATGGTCACCCGCATCGATCGGCCCGACGGCACGATGATGTACCAGCACGAGCACACCCAGAAGAAGGTGCTGGAGCCCGAGGTCGCCGATCAGATCTCCTCGATCCTCCCCGGCGTGATCGAGGGCGGCACCGGCACCCGTGCGAACATCGGTCGCCCTGCCGCCGGCAAGACCGGCTCGTCCCAGAACAACGTGGACGGCTGGTTCTGCGGCTACGTCCCGCAGCTCGCCACGGCGGTGTGGGTCGGGTTCGCGCAGCCCCGACCGAACAAGGACGGCAGGTTGCAGCCGGTGCCGATGACGTCGCCGAACACCCGGATCACCGTGTACGGCGGCACGTACCCGGCGCAGATCTGGGCGTCGTTCATGAAGAAGGCCCTGGCCGACCAGCCCGTCGAGCCGCTGATCGACCCCGCTGCTGCTCCGCCGGCCACCACGACCGTCCCGCCCTCGAACGCCGCCCTGCTCAGCCCCGTCACAGTCCCCGGCGACGGCAAGGTGCCCGACGTCGGCGGCAAGGACACCCGCAAGGCGATCGCCGCCGTGCAGTCCGCCGGGTTCACCGCCGTCCGGCTCGACGTGTCCGTGGCCGGCGTCGGGCCCGGCACCGTCGTGGGCCAGAGCCCCGCGCCGGGTGCGTCCGCGACCGCAGGTTCGACGGTGTTCATCGAGTCCACGCCCGGCACCTTCGTCCCCCCCGACGCCATCCCCGACGTGATCGGCTTCGGCACGGGTCAGGCCACGGAGCAGCTGCAGGCCCTCGGCTTCACGGTCCGCAGCGAGGCGGTCGCGGCCCCCGCAGGTTCGGTCCGCAAGGACGGCCAGCCGTTCGAGGCCGGACAGGTGTGGAGGACGACGCCGGCCGCCGGAGCCCAGGCGACCGACGGGGTCGTGGTGCTCAGCTACCAGGTCGCGAGCGCCGCTCCCCCGACCACCGCGCCCGGGACCCCCACCACCGCGGCCCCGCGGCGCCCGGCGGCCAACGACTGATCCACCGGGCACCGGGTACCGGGCTCTCGCAGAGAGAACTGCGCCCGGCGGCCAACGACTGAGCCGGACCCCCACGGAACCGGGCGCTCGCAGAGAGAACCGCGCCCGGCGGCCAACGACCGAGCCGGATCCGCACGGAACGGGGCGCTTCGACCTCGATCGGCGCGACTGGCAAGCTGTCCGACGTGCCTCCCATCGCCTCCCCCGGCAGCGACACGTCCTCCGACCGCGCTTCATCCGACGACCCCACCTCGCCGGTCGACGGCGATGACGCGGAGCCCCTGACGGGTCGCCGGAAGTTCTTCCTCACCGCAGGAGTGCTGTTCGCGGTCGCGACGTTCGGGGTGTGGATCTACGCCCTGTTCTTCTACGACCCGGGTCGCATGATCGACGAGCTCCCCGATCCGGCCTTCCCGAACGCCGCCGAGGAGATCTGCCACCAGGCCCGCGTCAAGATCGAGGCCCTGCCGGTCGCCTCCCAGACGACCGACCCCGCCGACCGAGCGGATGTGGTCGACGAGGCCAACGACGCCCTGCGGACGATGACGGGCGAGCTCGCGGCGATCATCCCCGAGGGCCAGGGCAAGGTCACCTCGGGGATCGAGGAGTGGGTGAAGGACTGGAACACCTTCATCGCGGACCGCCAGGAGTACGCGGACTCGCTGCGCGAGGATCCGGAGACCCGGTTCGCGGAGTCGCTCAAGGCCAACCGCCAGGTGTCGCGGGCCATCGACGCGTTCGCCCAGGTGAACCGCATGGAGAGCTGCACCGTCCCCGGCGACGTCGGCTGACGTCCGACCGAACCTGACGCCGTCCGAGCGGCGTCAGCCGTCGAGCGCCGACAGGGCGGCCCGCCCGGCCCGGGCCAGTCGCACCACGCCGTCCTCGTCGACGGCGCCGGGCAGCTCGTCCCACCTGACCCACCGGTGGTCGAGCGACTCGTGGTTGGGGTCCTCGACGGCGCCGGGAGGCGCGAGCACGACGAAGCGGAGGTCCAGGTGCAGGTGCTCCCCCAACGCGTCGCCGTGGTCGACCGCGTGGATGTCCAGGTCGACGGCGGGTACCAGGACCCGGAGCCCGGCGATGCCGGTCTCCTCGGTCGCCTCCTTGAGGGCGACGCCGGCCAGCTCGTGGTCGCCGTCCGCGTGGCCTCCCGGCTGGAGCCAGCGGCGGAGCTTGGTGTGGAGCAGCAGGAGGACCCGCTCGTGGTCCGCGTCCACGACCAGGGCGGACCCCGTGAGGTGGCCGGGTGCGGTCGTGCGGTCGGCCAGGGCCTCGCCGTGCTCGGCGAGCAGCCCGAGCACGCGCTCGCGCTCCGCGTCGCGTCCGGGGTCGTCCCAGCGGGCGTCCTCAATGCGACGACGCGACCGCGCCGGATCCCTCGTGGGGGCCAGCTCGGGGTCATCCGCGGTCAGCAGTCGGGCATCGGTCATCGGTCACCTCCGGACGGGCGGCCCCTGGATGCACCGGGGTGACCCGGCACGACGTACCGCCACGGCCGGTCCACGGCCTTGGTGATGCCGATCCTCGACGTCGTGACGGGCCGGGACGGCGGGCGGGCCTCGTCGCGCAGCAGCCGCACGGGAGAGTCCGGCGCGAGCAGGTCGACCCCGTCGTGCGTGCCGTCGATGCCGAGGGCCGAGCACAGCTTGCCGGGACCGTTCGCCAGATCCCGGTCCGGGACCCGGGGCCCACGTGCGGCACGCATCCGCTCGAGCCCGTGCACCGGCTCGACGGCCCGGACCAGCACCGCCTCGGCCACGCCGTCGGCGCCCGCCACGACGTTGGCGCACCAGTGGATGCCGTACGAGCGGTAGACGTACAGGAGACCCGGTCGGCCGAACATCGTGGCGTTGCGGGGAGTCGGGCCGCGGTGGGCGTGGCTCGCCGGGTCCTGGGACCCGCGGTACGCCTCGACCTCGACGATCCGCCCGACGCGGTCGCCGACGACGAGCAGCGCGTTGAGGAGACGGCGGGCGACCGTGCGGGCGTCGCCGCTGACCTCGTCCGGGCCCACCGCCTGCAGGGCCGCCATCTCCGCGTGAGGCCCGTGCTCGAGCGACGCTCCCTCCGGCGACCCGCCCCCCTGCGACATCCGGATCACCGGGGCAGGTGCGATGTCGGGACCGGCACCAGGTCGCCCATGGCGTCGACCACCGCGGCCGGGGGCTCGGTGGTCTCGGTCGTGCCGGCGCGCACCGACACGTAGGTGATGACCACGTCGGCCACCGGGCGTCCGTCGACCGAGATCCCGTACGCCACGTCGAAGCTCGTGCGCCCCCACCGGCACACGCCGCAGTCGACGTCGAGCGTCTCGGGCCAGCTGGCCGGTCCGTGCCACACGACGGTGGCGACCTTGAGCATGACGTCCCACGTGCCGACCCACTCCGGTCCGGCGAACGAGCGCATCCAGTGGTCCATGGCGTCGTCGACGTACGCCAGGTAGTTGGCGTTGAACACCACGCCCTGCTGGTCGCACTCCCCGTAGCGGATGTCGATCGAGTGCCGGAAGGCGGTCACGGCCGAACGCCGTCGGAGCCGGGCGACCACCGCGCGCGCTCCGCAGCGATCCGCTCGGCGAGCCGTCGGCGCTGCTCGACGACCGGACCCGGGCCACCGCCGCCGGGGCTCCGGCGGTTGGCCGTGCCGGCGCCGGGCTGCAGGAGCGCCACGCCCCGCTCGCCCAGCTCGGGCTCCGCCGCCACCAGGTCGACCAGCGGGACGCCCTCCTCCAGGGAGCGGCGCACCAGCGCTCCCACGATGCCGTGGGCGGCCCGGAACGGCACGCCGTCGGTCACGAGGAGCTCGGCCAGGTCGGTCGCCGCCGCGTACGGCGAATCGGCGGCCTCCGCCATGCGAGCCGGTCGGAACGTGATCGTGGAGTAGAGGCCCGACATCGCGAGCAGACCGAGGCGGACGGTGTCGAGCGCGTCGAAGAGCGGCTCCTTGTCCTCCTGGAGGTCCCGGTTGTACGCCAGAGGCAGGGACTTCATGGTGGCCAGGAAGCCGGTGAGGTCGCCGATCAGCCGTCCGGCCTTGCCCCGGGCCAGCTCGGCCACGTCGGGGTTCTTCTTCTGGGGCATCATCGACGACCCCGTCGCGTACGTGTCGTCGAGCACCGCGAAGCCGAACTCGTCGCTGGTCCACAGCACGACCTCCTCCCCCATCCGGGACAGGTGCAGCCCGACCGTGCAGAGGACGAAGAGGGACTCGGCGACCCAGTCGCGGTCCGACGTGGCGTCGAGCGAGTTCTCGAAGCGCGCCGGGAAACCGGCGTCAGCGGCGGTGCGGTCGGGATCGAGGGGCAGCGACGTGCCGGCGAGAGCACCGGCACCGAGCGGTGAGACGTCGACCCGGCGGCGGCAGTCGGCCAGGCGGTCGACGTCGCGCAGGAGCGCCCAGGCGTGCGCCATCAGGTGGTGCGCCAGCAGCACGGGCTGGGCCCGCTGGAGGTGCGTGTAGCCGGGGAGGCGAGCGGGACCGCCGTCCGGGCCCTCGGTGAGCGACAGGTCGGCACGGTGGGCGAGCACGTCGACCAGGCCCAGGACGAGGTCCGCCGTCGCGGCCAGCTGGGCGACGACGTGGTGGCGGAACGCGGTCGCCACCTGGTCGTTCCGCGATCGACCGGTGTGGATCTTGCCCCCGGCCGGCCCGACCAGCTCCGTGACGCGCCGCTCGATCGCGGTGTGGACGTCCTCGTCGGACGCCACGAACTCGAGCTGACCGGAGCGGAACTCCATCTCCACCGAGTCGAGGCCGCCGAGCAGCGACGCGAGCTCCTCGTCGTCGAGCAGGCCGGCCCGGTGCAGCCCGCGGACGTGCGCCTTGGAGCAGGCCACGTCGTCGGGCAGCAGGCGCCGGTCGTAGCTCAGCGACTCGGTGAACTCGACCAGCGCGTCGGCAGGGGCGACGTCGAACCGCCCGTGCCACAGCTGGCCCCGGTCCCCGGTGGGATCGCTCACCGGGTCGATCCCGGCCCCTGGACGTCGGACCACGTCTGGACGCCCAGGCCCCAGATGCGGACGAAGCCCTCGGAATCGGCGTGGCGGAACCGGTCGGCGGCGTCGTAGGTGGCGAGTCCGTAGTCGTAGAGCGACTTCGGCGCCCGCCGTCCCACCACCCAGCAGCGGTTGGGCTCGAGGCGGAGCCGGACCTCTCCGGTCACGTGCTCCTGGGACACGTCCACGAAGGCGTCGAGCGCGTCGCGCAGCGGCGAGTACCACAGCCCGTCGTACACGAGCTCCGCGTAGCGGTGCTGCAGCGCGATCTTCTGGCGCCCGAGGTCGCGCTCCACGGTCAACGACTCCAGGTCCCGGTGGGCCATGATCACCGCCAGACCGCCCGGCGCCTCGTACGTCTCACGGCTCTTGATGCCGACACGCCGGTTCTCCACCATGTCGAGCCGACCCCAGCCGTAGCTGCCGACCAGGTGGTTCAGCTCGGTCACGATCTCGAACAGCGGCTTGGTCTCGCCGTCGAGAGCGACCGGCACGCCCTTCTCGAAGCCGATGGTGAACTCGGTCGGCTCGGTCGCGGTCAGCTGCGTCATCTTCCACACGCCCGCCGGCGGCTCCGCCCAGGGGTCCTCCATCTCGCCGCACTCGATCGCACGGCCCCAGAGGTTGTCGTCGATCGAGTACAGCTTCTCCTTGGTGGCACCGACCGGGATGCCGTGCTGCGCGGCGTACTCGATCGAGTCCTCGCGGGTGAAGCCCCAGTTGCGGACCGGGGCCAGCTGCTCCAGGTCGGGGGCGAGCGCCATGTAGCTGACCTCGAAGCGCACCTGGTCGTTGCCCTTGCCGGTGCAGCCGTGGGCCACGCCGTCGGCCCCGTACTTGCGGGCGATCTCGACCTGCTTCTTGGCGATCAGCGGCCGCGACAGCGCGGAGACCAGCGGGTACTGGTCCTCGTAGAGGGCGTTCGCCTTGATGAGCGGAGCGAGGAAGTCGTCCGCGAACTCCTGTCGCAGGTCCAGCTCCTCGTACGCGATCGCTCCGGCACCCAGCGCCTTCTCGCGGTTGCCGTCGAGCGTGCCCTCCTGGCCGACGTCCGCCGACAGGCAGACGACCTCGACGCCGAGGTTCTCGATCATCCATCGCACCGCCACCGAGGTGTCGAGCCCACCGCTGTAGGCCAGCACCACCCGCTTCGCCATCCTGTCCGTCCCTTCTGGGTCGTGTCCGTCGATCTGTTCCGTCCCGGCGGAGCCGGGCTCATTCTGGCCTCAGCCGGCCAGGCTCTCCCCGGCCTCAGCCGGCCAGGCCGGCCAACTGTTGCAGCTGGGCGGCCACCTGCGCACCGCCCCCCTCCCGTGCGATCACCAGCAGGGTGTCGTCGCCGGCCACCGTCCCGACGACCCCGTCGAGGCCGTTGCGGTCGATCGCCGAGGCGACCACGTGCGCCGAGCCCGGGGGCGTCCGCAGGACGACCAGGTCGGCGGAGCGCTCGACGTCCACCAACCAGTCCCCCAGCACCCGCCGGAGGTGCTCCTGAGGGCTGACCTGCTCCCTGGGGAGCTCCGGGATCGCGTAGACCGTCTCACCACCCGGCACCCGGACCTTGATCGCACCGAGCTCCTCGAGGTCACGGCTGACGGTGGCCTGGGTCACGCTGACGCCGTCGGCGGCCAGGAGCTCGGCGAGCTGTCCCTGGTTGGTGACGCGGTGCTCCACCAGGATCCGGGAGATGCGGTGCTGGCGCTGCTGCTTGCCGGCCATCAGGGCCTCACCCCTTCGAGCCAGAGGATCAGGCCCTGCATCGAGTGCATGCGGTTGGCGGCCTGCGGCCAGATCCGGCTGCGGGCGCCGTCGAGCACGTCGTCGGTCGCCTCGTCGCCGCGGTGCGCCGGCAGGCAGTGGAGGAACACGGCGTCGGGAGAGGTCCTCCCCATCAGCGCGTCGTCGACCCGCCACCGGGCGAAGGCCTCCTGCCGGATGCGCTTCTCCTCCTCCTGGCCCATCGAGTACCAGGCGTCGGTGTACACCGCGTCGGCTCCGTCGACCGCGTCGACCGGGTCGTCGAACACGGCCACGTCGGTCCCGGCGGCGCGGATCCGGTCGAGCGACGTGTCGTCGAACGTGTAGCCCGGCGGACTGGAGATCCGGAACGACGCGCCGACGAGCCCGCACCCGATCCCGAGGGACCGGGCGACGTTGTTGGCGTCGCCGACGTAGGCGACCGTCAGCCCGTCGAGCCGTCCGAAGGCCTGCCGCAGGGTGAGCAGGTCGGCGAGGGTCTGCACCGGATGGGCGTCGTCGGACAGCAGGTTGACCACGGGCACCGACGCGCCGGACGCCATGCGCTCGAGCTTGTGGTGCTCGAACACCCGGGCGCCGATCAACCTGCCGTAGCCGGACATGAGCCGGCCCAGGTCCTCGGCGGTCTCACGCGTGTCGATGCCCACCTCGGCCGCGGTCAGGCTGACGGGATGGCCGCCCAGGCGGGCGATCGCCATCTCCGACGACGTGCGGGTCCGGGCCGACGGCTTCTCGAACAGCAGGACACCGCCGCTGCCGGCGAGCACGGGCGGCGGGTCCTCGACCTCGGCCAGGTCGAGGATGGCGACGAGCTCGTCGGCGCTCAGGTCGTCCACCTCCAGCAGGTGACGCGGCGCGTTCGTCGGATCCGTCACTCGTCCTCCGCAGTGGTGATGGCGGCCAGCGCCGCAGCGATGGCGTCGGTGCCGACCGCCAGGTCCTCGTCGGAGATCAGCAGGCTCGGGGCGAGGCGCAGCGCCGTCGGCGTCACCGCGTTCACCACGACGCCCCGCTCGAGGAGCTCCGCGCACAGTCGCCGGGCGTCGGCGTCGACCTCAACGGCGATCAGGGCACCCAGGCCCCGCACGTCGACGACCCCGGGGACGTCGCGCAGGGCCTCGGCGACGGTCCCACCGATGTGGCGGGCCCTCGCCGGGACGTCCTCGGCCTCCATCACCGACAGCACCGCCCGAGCCGCCGACGCGGCGAGCGGCTGGCCGCCATAGGTCGTCGCGTGGTCGCCGGGCTCGAACACGTCGGCCACCTCGGCGCGCGCCCAGCAGGCGCCGATCGGCACGCCGTTGCCCAGCGCCTTGGCCATGGTGACGACGTCGGGGACGACGCCGAAGTGCTGGTGGGCGAACCACGCCCCGCAGCGACCCAGCCCCGTCTGCACCTCGTCGACCATGAACAGGACGCCGCGCTCGTCGCACAGCTGCCGCACGCCCTGGAAGTACTCGGCGCTCGCCGGGTTCACGCCGCCCTCGCCCTGGACCGGCTCCAGGAGCACGGCCGCGACCGACGGATCGAGCGCCGAGTCGAGCGCGTCGAGGTCGTCCCAGGCCACGTGCACGAAGCCCTCGGGCAGCGGCTGGAACGCCTCGTGCTTGGCCGGCTGACCGGTGGCGTGCAGCGTGGCCAACGTCCGGCCGTGGAAGCTACCGAACGCCGAGACGACCTTGTACCTGCCCGACGGCGAGCCGGCGAACTTGCGCGCCAGCTTGATGGCACACTCGTTGGCCTCGGCCCCCGAGTTGGTGAAGAACACCTTGCCGCCGCCGCCGACCAGGCGGTCGAGGGTGGTGGCCACCTCGGGCCCGGGGAGGGTCCCGAACAGGTTCGACACGTGCAGCAGGGTGCGGGACTGCGCCGACAGCGCATCGGCCACGACCGGGTGCGAATGGCCGAGCGACGTGACGGCCAGCCCGGACAGCAGGTCCAGGTAGCGGCGCTCCGCGTCGTCCCAGAGCCAGGACCCCTCGCCCCGGACGAAGGTGACCGGCGGGGGCGGGTACGTCGGCATCAACGGCGAGCTCATGTCGGCACCTCTCCCTCGGAGACGGCTCGGACCATCGTGCCGACGCCGGCGTCCGTGAGCAGCTCCAGGAGCAGCACGTGCGGACGGCGGCCGTCGATCAGGTGGACCGATCCGACGCCGTTCTCGATCGCCCGCACGCATCCCGACATCTTCGGCACCATGCCGCCCGAGATCGTGCCGTCGGAGATCATGCGTGCGACGTCGTCGCCGTCGACCTCCGTGAGCAGGGTGGAGGTGTCCTCCGCGTCGGCGAGCAGACCGGGGACGTCGGTCAGGAAGATGAGCTTCTCCGCACCCAGCTCCTCGGCGATGGCCGTGGCAGCGTCATCCGCGTTGATGTTGTAGGTCTGGCCGTCCCTGTCCACCCCGATCGTGGCGATGACGGGGATCAGGTCCATCCCGAGCGTGCGGGTGATCAGCTCGGGGTTCACCTTGGTCACCGCGCCCACGTAGCCGAGGTCCGGGTCGTGCATCTCCGCCTCCAGCAGCTGGGCGTCGGTGCCGGCGAGGCCGAGGGCGACCGGTCCGAACCCGTTGAGGGCGGTGACGATGTCGGCGTTCACCTTGCCGATCAGGACCATCTGGGCGACCTCGAGGGTCTCGGTGTCGGTCACCCGCCGCCCGCCCACGAACTCGCTCGTCTTGCCGAGCTTCTCGAGCCACTCCCCGATCTGCGGACCGCCCCCGTGGACCACGACAGGACGCATCCCGACGCGGTGCATGAGCACGACGTCGGAGGCGAACTGCTCGAACAGGTCGGGGTCGCCCATGGCGTTGCCGCCGAACTTCACCACGACGACCGCGCCGCGGAACGCCTCGATGTACGGCAGCGCCTGCAGGAGGACGCGGACCGCGACGTCAGGGTCGTTCCCGGGATGAGGGTCGTTCCCGGGATGAGGGTCGTTCCCGGGGTGTGCGTCGTTCCGGAGATCGGCGTCGTTCACGGCGTCGTCCCGACGACGGCGAGGCCCTGTGTCTCGGGGAGCCCGAGGGCCAGGTTCATGCACTGGACGGCCTGACCCGACGCTCCCTTGCCGAGGTTGTCGATCGCCGCGATCGCGAGGACCGTTCCGGTCCGCTCGTCGTAGCGGGCGGTGACGTGCGCGGCGTTCGTGCCGAGGGTGGCCTTGGTGGACGGCGAGCGCTCCGACGCGAACACGAACGGCTCGTCGGCGTAGCGCGCCGTCAGAACGTCGAGCACGGCGTCGGTGCTCAGGCCGTCGACGGCCGGTCGGGCGTAGCAGGTGGCGAGGATCCCGCGGTTGGTCGGGACCAGGTGCGGCGTGAACAGCACCGAGGCGTCCAGGTTCATGTCCATCTCCGCTGTGTGCCGGTGGTCGAGCAGGCCGTACGCCTCCACGTTCTCGTCCACCGCGCAGAAGGTGGTGTGTGGCTTCGGCGGACGACCGGCGCCCGACACGCCGGAGACGGCGTCGACGATGATCCCCTCGGTCCGGATCACCCCGGCGTCGACGAGCGGCCGAAGCGCGAGCGTCGCGGCCGTCGGGTAGCAGCCCGGGGCGGCGACCGCCTCGGCTCCCCGCAGCGCGTCCCGGTGCAGCTCGGGGAGGCCGTAGACGAACCGGTCCAGCAGGTCGGGGGCGGTGTGCGTCTCGTGGTACCACCGCTCGTACGACGCGGCGTCGGACAGCCGGAAGTCCGCACCCAGGTCCACCACTGCACCCACGCGGCCGAGCAGGTCGCCCATGAGCGCCTGGCTCGCCCCGTGCGGAAGCCCGAGGAAGACGCCGTCGACGCCGTCCAGCAGTGCCGGGTCCCAGCGCTCGTACTGCATGCCGGGATACGCCAGCGCGAGGCCCGGGTACAGGTCGGCCAGGGCGGTCCCGGCCTGGGTGTCACCCGTGGCGAAGGCCACGTCGAGGCCCGGGTGCTGCGCGCAGATGCGCAGGAGCTCGGCCCCGGTGAAGCCCGATGCTCCGATGATGCCGATCCGCGCTGCGCTCGTGGCCATGGGTCGTCACCCTAGCGCACAGTCATGCACCTCGCCGCATACTTCTGCAGCACTCCCGGCACCGTTCTGCTCTGCAGAAGCGGTCGCTTCTCACCGCTTCTGCAGAACAGAACAGGTGCGGTGGGGTGCTGTGGGGTGCGGAGAGGTGCGGACAGGTGCGTCAGCCGCGGAGGGTCGCCTCGTGGGTCGCCTCGACCTCGTCGATGATGGCCTGGCGCACCACGCCGACCTCGGCATCGGTGAGCGTGCGGTCCGGCGCCTGGAAGCGGAGCCTGAAGGCCAGGCTGCGCCGGTCCGCCCCGAGCGAGTCGGAGCGGAACACGTCGAACAGGTCCAGCTCCCGCAGCAGCGGGGCACCGGCGCTCCTGATCGTGGTCCTGACGGCCGCGGCGGGGATCCGGTCGTCGACCACGAAGGCGAGGTCGACGTCCGCCGAGGGGAAGCGGCTGAGCGGGCGGGCCTGTCGCACCGGGACCGGAAGCTCGAGGAGCGATCCCAGCTCGAGCTCGAGCCACGCCACCCGCTCGTCGATCCCGAGACGTTCGAGCACGTCGGGGTCGATCTCGCCGACAGCGCCGGCGTCGAACCCGGCGACCTCGACGACCGCCGTCCGGGCGGGGTGGAGACCCGGGAGATCCTCGGCCCGAAGCGCGACCGGCCCCACTCCGAGCGCGGACAGGAGCACATCGAGCAGCTCGACCGCCGTCGGAGCCTCGGCCCCGGCGAGCACCGCAGCGAGCTGCTCGCGCTCGCCGTCCAGGACCCGGCCCAGACGGGCCGACTCGTCGACGTCGACGACGGCGCCACGCTCTCCCAGCTCGAAGACGCGGCCGATCTCGGCGAGCCACACCCCCTGGCGACGGTGGCTGGCGTTGTAGGCGACCGCGGCCAGCAGTCCAGGCCGCATCGAGGTCCGCAGCACCGACTCCTCGGCCGCGAGGGGGTTGGCCAGGACCAGTCCGGTGGCGGGGAGGCCGCAGCGCTCGAGGTCACCCGGCGCCAGGAACGGCATCGGCATGGCCTCGCTCACCCCGAATCCCGCCAGCGCCCGCCGCACGGAGCGGCGCGCCCGCTGAGGCCCACTGAGGCTCCCCGGCTGGGGCGACACGGGAACGGACCTCGGGATGCGCGACAGGCCGTACATCCGACCGATCTCCTCGACCACGTCGACCTCGGCGGACGAGTCGGGCCGCCAGCTGGGGATGGTCACCGCCAGGTCGTCACCGACCTCCGTCGCGGCGAAGCCGATCGGCTCGAGCAGGTCGACCATGAGGCCCCGGTCCAGGTCCAGGCCGAGCACGGCGTTGACCTTGGACGGTCGGACAGTGACGGTGATGCGCTCGGGCAGACGGCCGTCGGCCACGACGGCGTCGGGTCGCAGGGTCGCCGCACCCTGGTCCACCAGCAGCTGGGCGAACCGCTCGAGCGCACGGTCTGCGATCTCGGGATCGACGCCGCGCTTGTAGCGGGCCGACGCCTCGGAGTGGAGGTTGTGGCGGGCCGAGGTGGTGGCGATCGACAGGGGGTCCCACCACGCCGCCTCCACGACCACGTCGGTGGTCGACGCGGAGATCTCGGTGGAGGCGCCACCCATCACGCCGGCCAGGGCGACCGGGCGGTCGTCCGCGTCGGCGATCACGCCGTCCGTCGGGTCCAGCTCCCTGACCACGCCGTCGAGCGTCTCGAGCACCTCGCCGGCGCGGGCCCGACGCACCCGCAGACCGGGCACGCCGTCCGCACCTGTCGCGAGCGTGGCCCGGTCGAACGCGTGGGTGGGCTGACCGAGCTCGAGCATCACGTAGTTGGACGCGTCGACGACGTTGCTGATCGGGCGCATGCCGGCTGCGATGAGCCGCTGGGCGATCCACCTCGGTGACGGGCCGATCCGCACGTCGGACAGGCCCCTCAGGGCGAAGCGGCCGCACAGGTCCGGATCCTCGATGGTCACGGTGGCGGATCCGGCGAACGAGTCGCCGGCCGTGGCCACCGACGGGTCGGGGATCGAGAAGGGAAGCCCCTGACGGGCGGCGAGGTCCCGAGCGACACCCACCACGCTGAGGGCGTCGGGGCGGTTGGGGTTGACGTCGATGTCGAACACGACGTCGGACTCGATGCCGAGGGCCTCGGCGATCGGCGTGCCAGGAACCATGTCGCCGGGGAGGACCAACAGGCCCGAGGCGTCGTCGCCGAGCTCCAGCTCCTTGGCCGAGCAGAGCATCCCGTTGCTCACCTGGCCGCGCATCTTCCGCACGGCGATCTCGAAGTCCCCGGGCAGCACCGCGCCCACCGTGGCGAGCGGCACGAACGTGCCCGCCTCCACGTTGGGGGCCCCGCACACGATCTGCAGCGGGTTCCCGTCCCCGGCGTCGACGTCGACGAGGCGGACCCTGTCGGCGTCGGGGTGCTCGCGGACCTCGAGCACGCGGGCCACGACGACGCCGCCGAGCGACTCCCCGACCGCGGTCACCTCCCCGACCTCCAGGCCCAGGTCCGTGAGGAGTGCGGCGACGTCCGCGGGGCTCCCCTCCACGGGCGTGAAGTCCTGCAACCAGTTGTAGGTCACCCGCATGTCAGAACTGCTCCAGGAAGCGCATGTCGTTGGTGATGAAGTCTCGGATGTCGTTCACGTGGTGCCGGATCATCGTCAGTCGCTCGATGCCGAACCCGAACGCGAACCCCGACCACTCCTCCGGGTCCAGGCCGCCGGCGCGCAGCACGTTCGGGTGCACCATCCCGCAGCCGCCCACCTCCAGCCACGAGCCGTCGGGCTGGGAGATGTCCACCTCGGCGGACGGCTCGGTGAACGGGAAGTACGAGGGCCGCAGACGGGAGGTGAGCTCCTCGCCGAAGTAGGCCTTGGTGAACGTCTCGATCGTGCCGGACAGGTCGCCCATGGTGATGCCGCGATCGATCACCAGCATCTCGATCTGGTGGAACACCGGCAGGTGCGTGGCATCGGCGGTGTCCTGTCGGTACGCCCGCCCGGGGCAGACCACGTAGATCGGCGGCCCGGAGCCCTCCCTGACGGCTCGCAACATGGTCCGGACCTGCACGGGCGAGGTGTGGGTGCGCAGCAGCAGCTGCTGGTCGCCGACGCCGTCGAGCTCCGACGCGTCGAGGTACAGGGTGTCCCACAACGAGCGGGCCGGGTGCGACGGCGGCAGGTTGAGCGCCTCGAAGTTGAACCAGTCCGTCTCGACCTCGGGCCCGGTCGCCACCGAGAAGCCCATGCCGACGAAGACGTCCTCGAGCCGCTCCCACGTCTGGGTGACCAGGTGGACGTGGCCGGCGTCGGCCCGCCCCTGGTACTCGGTCAGGTCGAGTCGCTCCGCCGCCAGCTGCACCCGGCGCTCCGCGGCCGCCAGGTCGGCCAACCGCTCGGAGACCGCGGCCTCCAGCGTCGTGCGCGTCTCGTTCAGCGCGGCGCCGAGCACCTTGCGGTCGTCGGGCTCGAGGTCGCGCATGCCGGCCTTGAGCTCCGACAGGCGTGAACGCTTGCCGAGGAGCTCGGACTCGACCGACCGGACGTCCTCCGACGTGGGAGCCGCCCCGATGCGGGCGATCCCGTCCGCGACCAGTGACCTCGCCTCGTCCGCCAGGTCCGCACCGCTCACGTGGATCGCTCCTCCCGCTGC
>JAEYSR010000001.1 GCA_023434535.1 Actinomycetes bacterium | reverse complement strand
GCGGCGGCACGGCCACTGCGACCCAGGCGCCGCCCGTGACCTTCGTGAACCCGTCGCCGCCACGGCGGCCGGTCAGCGGCCTGAAGGTCGCCACGATCGTCGTCGGCTGCATCGTGGCACTCGGTGTTCTCGGCGTCGCCGCCCTGATGCTGGTCGGCCAGCGGGTCGATCGGAGCGTCGATCCTGCAACTACCGCCTGGAGCACCCACCGAGATCCCGAGGGTGCTTTCAGCGTCGACGTGCCCGGGTCCGTCGAGGTCGTCGATGACCTCGGTGCGATGGCGGACACCGACCTCGGTGGGATCCAGGTCCGCGGGGTGATCGGCTCCGACGGCGGGTTCGGCGCAGCGGTGTTCCGCTACGGCCTCCCTCCGGAGTTGTCATTCGACACCGACGGAGCGATGGAGGGCTTGGCGGCTGGGTCGTTTACCGCTCCGACGATCACCTCGAAGACGACCGTCGAGACAGCGTTCGGTCCCGGGATCGATGCAGAGGTGGTGGGGACGCTCTCGGACGGCGAGAAGGGCATCGCCTTCGTGCGGGGGATCCAGGTCGATGGCGTTCCCTACCTCATCGGCACCTACGGCTACGCCGCCTGGAGCCCCGAGGTCGAGCAGCTGCACCAGCACTTGCTGGACTCGTTCCAGGCACCTGCAGCGCCCTGATCCGAGCCCTCGCGGGTTTCAGGACAATCCCGCAGGATCAGCGGCGCTCGATCGGGGTGTAGTCCCGGACCGGGTGGCCCACGTACAGCTGACGCGGCCGGTAGATGCGGCTGTCCTGGTCGAGCAGCTCCATGTAGTGCGACAGCCACCCGGCGGTGCGGGGGATGGCGAACAGCACGGTGAACATGTCCATGGGAAAGCCCATGGCCTGGTAGATCAGGCCCGAGTAGAAGTCGACGTTGGGGTAGAGCTTCCGGTCCGTGAAGTACGAGTCGGAGAGCGCCACCTCCTCGAGCTTCAGGGCGATGTCGAGCAGCGGGTTCTTGCCCGTCACCTCGAACACCTGGTCGGCCGTGGTCTTGATGATGCGGGCCCGGGGGTCGTAGTTCTTGTAGACCCGGTGGCCGAAGCCCTGGAGCCGCACGTCGCCCTGCTTCACACGCTCGACGTAGGCGGCCACGTTGTCGATCGAGCCGATCTGCGTGAGCATCTTGATGACGGCCTCGTTGGCGCCGCCGTGGCGGGGACCGTAGAGGGCCGCCGTGGCGGCCGCGGTCGCGACGTAGGGATCGGCGTGCGAGCTGCCGACGGTGCGCATGGCGGTGGTCGAGCAGTTCTGCTCGTGGTCCGCGTGCAGGATGAACAGCACGTCGAGGGCCCGGGCCAGGACGGGGTTGGCGTCGTAGCGGGGCTCGGCGGTCTTCCACATCATCGACAGGAAGTTGGCGGCGAAGTCCAGGCTGTTGTCGGGGTAGACGAACGGCATGCCGACGCTGTGGCGGTAGGCGCCGGCGGCGAGCGTCGGCATCTTGGCGATGAGGCGCACGACCTGCTTCATCACCACGTCGGGCGACAGCTCCCGGGCCTCCGGGTAGAAGGTGGAGAGCGCCGCGATCGTGGACACGAGCATGCCCATGGGGTGGGCGTCGTGGTGGAAGCCCTCCATGAAGCGCTTCCGCACGTTCTCGTGGATGAACGTGTGGTGGGTGATCTCGTAGCGCCAGTCCTCGAACTGCTCAGGCGTCGGCAGCTCGCCGTGGATGAGCAGGTAGGCGACCTCGAGGTAGCTCGAGGACTCGGCCAGCTGCTCGATCGGGTAGCCGCGGTAGCGCAGGAACCCGGCCTCGCCGTCGAGCTCGGTGATGGAGGACGCCGCTCCGGACGTCGTGCCGAACGACGGGTCGTGGAACCAGGTCCCGGGGAGGAGCTTGGACCACGCCTTGGCATCGATCCCGCCGTCGAGGATGGGGACCTCGAGCGACTCCCCTGTGCGGTTGTCGGTGATGGTGATGCTGTCGGCCACGCGTTGCTCCTGAGGAGGGTCGTCCGGGTCCCATCCTACGTCGGGTCGGCGCAGCGTCCTGCCGACACGACCGTTTTCACCCCAGGTTCACAGAGCGACGCGTCAGTCCGGCGCGACGACGGTCGGGTACACGCCGGGCACGTCGGCGGCTCCGTCGGCGATCGTGCGGCGGATGCGGTCCGCGACCACCCGCTGAGCCGCGGTGAGCAGGCCGCGCCGCCGGCGGGCGAGACCCACGCTGCGGCCGGGGACCCCTTCGACCGGGATCCGCCGCCAGCTGCCGTCGAGGTTCGGGGGGACCGCCGAGGCAGGGACGATCCCGGCGCCGAAGCCGGCGAACACGAGCGATGCGAGGAGGCGCATGCCGTCGAGCTCGGCCTTGGAGCGCAGCTGGACGCCCTGGGCCTCCGCCGCGTGGTCCAGGACGTCCCGGAAGGCGGTCCCCTTCACCTCGAGCAGCAGGTCGTGCTCGGCGAGCTCCACCAGCGTGACCGACTCCCGGTCGTACAGCGGGTGATCGGGCGGGACGATCAGGGTGCGGTCCTCGTCGAAGAGGGGCTCGACGATCAGGTCGGGCTCGTCGATCGGCAGGTTGACGATCGCCAGGTCGATCGTGCCCGACAGCAGGCCGAGCACGAGGGAGGACGTGGTGGCGTCGAGCACGATCACCCGGATCTCGGGGAACCGCTCGGTCACCGACGTGAGGAGGGGGGCGACGAGCCACCGTGCGGTCGTGCCGATCGCTCCCAGGCGCACCGAGCCCGACACGACGTCGCGGAGCGAGGCGACGTCCGCGTCGAGCGCCTCGAACTCGCTCTCGATCCGGCGGGCCCGTTCGAGCACGGCCCGACCCTCGTCGGTCGGCTCGTTGGTGGAGCGGTCGATCAGGGTGACGCCCAGCTCCTTCTCCAGCCGTGCGATGTGGGCCGACACGTTGGACTGGACGGTGCCGAGCGCGCGTGCACCCGCGGAGAACGAATGCTGTTCGGCCACGGCGACGAACGCCCGGAGCTGCTTCCGGTCCATCGCCACACACGATACCAACTATCTCCGATATTGCGTTGACCGATTTGCTTGCTCCGGGCTATCGTGGTGCTCACCAAGAACGACCGAGATGAGTGGACATCCCCCCCCGTCCCACTCGGTCCGCCGCCACGGTCCATCCCCCCGGATCGTCGGCGCAATGCTGAAGGACTGGCTCCCCCCGGCCAGTCCTTCGGCCGTTTTCCGGCCGGGTTGCCTCCCGGAGCCCTCGGTCGGCCCGGTAGGTTCGACGGCATGCAGACAGCCGCAGACCCGGGAACCTCCGGACTCGGGGGCCGCCGCCGTTCCGCCGCCTTCTTCGACCTCGACCGGACCCTCCTCAGCGGGGCCAGCGGGCCCGTCCTCGGCGCTGCGCTGCGTGAGGTCGGCCTCGTCTCCGACGCCACGCAGGGCATCGAGTCCGTGATGTTCAAGGTCTTCGACGTGATCGGCGAGACCTACCCGTCGATGATCATGAGCCGCCAGGGCGCACGGATGGCCCGGGGCTGGCCGGTCGACGACGTGCGCGCCGCGGCGCAACAGGCCGCCGGGCCGCTGTCCGAGGCCGTGCTGCCCTACGCCCGCCAGCTCATCGAGGAGCACCGCGACCAGGGGCGGCTCCTGGTCATGGCCACGACCACCCCTGCCGAGCTCGTGCGCCCGCTCGCCGAGGCCCTCGGCTTCGACGACGTCATCGCCACCACCTACGGGGTGCAGGACGGCCGGTTCGACGGCACGATCCAGGGCGAGTTCGTCTGGGGCAAGGGCAAGGCCCGCGCCGTGGCCGACTGGGTGGTGGAGAACGACGTCGACCTGCTGGACAGCCACGCCTACTCCGACAGCTGGTACGACACGCCGCTGCTCAGCATCGTCGGCCATCCGACCGTGGTGAACCCCGACCCGCGCATGATCGGCATGGCCACGCTGCGCCGCTGGCCGATCGTGCACTTTGACGTGCCGGCCGGGGTGCCGAAGTTCGCCGGCATCGAACCGCAGAAGGCGCTGTTCCTCCTGGCCCAGCCCCAGCTGTTCCCGTGGGTGCGGTTCGACATCGGCGACCTGGACAAGATCCCCTCCGAGGGCCCGGCGATCCTCGTCGGCAACCACCGCTCGTACCTGGACCCGCTGGCGATCGGCTTCGCCCTCGCCCGCAAGGGCCGTCCGGTGCGGTTCCTCGGCAAGAAGGAGGTCTTCGACGCCCCGATCGTCGGCGACGTCGCCACCGCCCTCGGCGGCATCCGGGTCGACCGCGGCACCGGCTCCGACGCGCCGCTGCACGCGGCCGAGGAGGCGCTCGCCGCCGGTGAGATGGTGGCGATCATGCCGCAGGGCACCATCCCGCGCGGCCCGGCGTTCTTCGATCCCGAGCTCAAGGGCCGCTGGGGTGCGGCGCGGCTCGCCCACGCCACGGGCGTGCCGGTCATCCCGATCGGGCTGTGGGGGACCGACAAGGTCTGGCCGCGCAGCGCGAAGTTCCCCGACGTCACCAACGTCCTGCACCCTCCGACGGTGCGCATCCGCATCGGTGACCCGATGTGGCTCGACGGCGACGACGTCGGTGCCGACACCGAGCGGATGATGTCGGCCATCGTCGACCTGCTGCCGGCGGAGGCCCGGGAGCTGCGCACCCCCGACGCCGAGGAGCTCGCCAGGACCTACCCCGGCGGCATCGTCCCCGACGGGGAGGACGCCGAGCACGAGCGGGAGCGTCGGCCCGGACAGGACTGACGGGACGGCACAGAGCGGTCGGTCAGTCCTTGGTGGCCACCGCGTTCGGCGTCACGTTCATCTTCGGGACGTAGTCGGTCTTCTCGACCTCCCGCGCCTCTCCGCCCATGACGGCGCGCAGGGTCGTGCGACAGGTGCTGCACGGTCCGTAGAACGCCTCTGTGGCCTCGCGCTGGCAGCGCGGGCAGGTGAACTCGATCGGGCCGTCGGAGTCGACCGGTGGAGACGCGACGTCGGACATGGGCCGAGTGTCGCGCGCCCGGCGCGGCTACGTGGGCACCTGCACCGCGGCGGTCACCGCGACCCCGACCACGAGGGCCCCGATCCACAGCCCGTCCAGCACCCGACGGTCCTCGCTCGCCGACTGCCGTGCCCAGGCCCAGAGCCCGCACGAGGCCAGCAGCAGCATCGGCGCACCGTCGGCGGCGTAGCGGAAGGACGAGGTGTTGAACGGGAGCGACACGGCGACCAGCCCGAGCAGCCCGGTCGTCGCAGCGGCCACGACCGCCACCCAGAGCCCGTGGCAGCGGGCACGGAGCCGACGGCCGGCGGTGACGGCGCACAGGGCCCCGACCAGCAGGACGGGCGCCGAGTACACGAGCCCGACGAGCGGCTCGGAGGTGTGGATCGCCGGGCTGTCCCCGCCGACGGTGGGACGGAGGCCGATCCAGGGGAACGACGCCGAGGGTCGGGGAGCGGCGAGCACGTAGTCGACCAGGTTCGGCGCCAGGTACGAGAGCCGGCCCTTGGGGTACTCGGTCATGTCCCAGACCGACAGCTGATAGCCGAAGCCGAACTCGACCGGGGAGCCGAACCGGGCGACGTTCGACGCCGCGACCAGGCCGCCGACCACCACGAACGGGACCACCACGGCGACGAGGTCGGCGAGCCGCCCACGGCTCGTCCCGGACCCTGCCGTCGACCTGACGGCGACCGCCGCGACCACGGCGACGAGCACGCCGGCGACGATCGCCGTCGGCCGGGCCCCGACCGCCAGTGCGAGGCAGGCGGACCCCAGAGCGGCGCGACCGCGCCCGAGGACCGGAAGGGAGTCGGTGGCCGCCAGCAGCAGCCCGGCGCCGACCATGGTGAGGGCGAACGCGGTGGCCGTGGCCGCCTCGTAGCCGTTGCCGACGGCCATGAGGGCCCACACCGGACCGCACAGGCCGACCGCCAGCACGGTGGTGGCGGCGGCCCAGTCGGGGAGATCGGGCACGAAGCGCCGTCGCACCTGGGTCAGGATCCACGCGGCGGCCACGACGCCGACGGAGCCGGCCACCAGGGTGATGGCACAGTTCGGAGGCGCGCTGCCGACGGCCACCTGGGCCGGCAGCAGCAGCAGGGGCACCGTCAGGCCGTGGGCCGAGTAGAGGCGGCCGTCGCGGTAGGCGAGGTCCTGCACCTCGCCGTCGACGCGCACGCGCAGGTTGGCCTCGGCGTCGTACGGGTCGTCCAGCTCCGCCAGCTCGCCGGGGACCGGACGGATGTCGAGGTGCCCGTCGGCGAGGGCGGCGGCCTGGCGGCGGTGGAAGTCGGACCCGGTTACCGACCCGTCGCGGGCGACGACCACGGCCGACACGGCGTAGAGGAGCAGCACCACACCGGTGCACACCGGCACCACCCATCGACGGTGCGACCCCGACGGACGGGGCGCGTCGGGGGTCGAGCGCGGGGGAGCGGTGACCGCGGTGGCCATCCCACCCCATCGGCAGGTCGGGGTCGCTTCCCGAGCCTTCGCGGCGGCTCGGCCCACCGGTGCGGTGCGGGAGACGCGGCTCGACGGGATGTGCTCGGGATCAGGCCCTGACGCCGGTCGCCTCGGTCACGGTGAACTGGATCGACGCCGTCACGAAGATGCCGATGATGACCGCGGCGATCCAGCACGCGTCGATGAGCAGCTTCCTCGACGGCCGTGCTCTCCGTGCCCAGGCCCAGGCCCCGCAGGACGCCAGGATCAGGAACGGTGCGGCGTCGGCCTCGTACCGGAAGGTCGACGCGTTGAAGGGGTAGGCCACGGCCAGCAGCGCCAGCGTGCCGGCGACGGCCCCGACGGCCACCGCAGCGGCGAGGCCACGGCATCGGCGCCACATGTCGCGTCCGGTCAGCACGGCGGACGCCGCCCCGACCACCAGGACCGGCGCGCAGTACACGAGCCCGACGATCGCCTCGTTGGAGTGCCGCTGCGGGGCACCGTCCTCCACCAGCGGCCGGAGGCCGATCCACGGGAACGATGCCGTCCGCTGCGGCACGGCGAAGAGGTAGTCGCGCAGGTTGGGGACGATGAACGACGCATGGTCCGTCGGGTAGTTCGCCATGTCCCAGATCGACAGCTGCAGGTTGTTGCCGAACTCCATCGGGGAGCCGAAGCGGGCCCAGTTGGCCATCGCGATCAGCCCTGCGAGGCACAGGAACGGCAGGAACGACGCGGCGAGGTCGCCGACGGCGCCGCGACGATCCGACCGGTCACGTCGCTGCCACGCGACGACGGCGACCGCGGCCAGCACGACGACGGTGATCACCATCGACGGTCTGGCGCCGATCGCCAGACCGAAGCACACCGATCCGCCGATCGCCCAGCGGCGGTCGAGCCGGTCCGGCGGCTCCGTGGATCGGAGCGCCATGGCGGTGCCGAGCATGGCGAACGCGAACGCGACGGCGATCGCAGCCTCGTAGCCGTTTCCGAGCCAGCAGAGGAACCAGATCGGCCCCGACAGGCCGAACGCCAGGATCCACGTCGCCGTCGCCCAGTCGGGGAGGTCCGGGACGAATCGTCGACGGGCCTGCGTCAGGATCCAGACGCCGCCGAGGAAGCCGACGCAGCAGCCTGCGAGCGTGATCAGCCAGTTCTCCGGTGACGTGCCGAACAGCGCCTCCGCCGGTGCCAGCAGCAACGGCACGGTCAGGCCGTGGGAGGAGTACAGCCGGCCGTCGACGTAGGCGAGGTCGTGGTAGCCGTCGCGACGGATCTGGCGGTTGGCGTCGGGGTCGTAGGGGTCGGACAGCTCGGCGAGGGCATCGGGCACCGGCCGGATGTCCACGTGGCCCTCGGCGAACGCCTCGGCCTGCAGGCGGTGCATGTCGGTGCCGGTCCCCCCGCGGCCGAACATCAGCGCCGAGACGAGGTAGAGGACCAGGACGATCCCCGCGCAGAGCGCGACGACCCGTGAGCCCTCGTCAGGGGTCGCCGCCGCCGGGGCGTCCTGCGCCGATCGCTGCGGACCGGTGATCGTCATGGTCACCCTCTCTCATCGGCAGCGTCGACGCGGATCCACAGGGATCCGTCGGACGTTCACCCTCGCCGGACGGGACCGGCCGGCACGTGGGCCGAGCCGGTCGTCCGGGGAACGGTCGGCCCAGCCCTGCGTGCGGGCCCGGATGATGTCGGGCGCCGAGCCGCCTGAGCTGTCGGCGACCGGCTCAGCCCTGTGTGCGGGCCCGGATGATGTTGAGCGCCGAGCCGGCGCGGAACCACTCGATGTGCTCCTCGCTCATCGTCTGGTTGCACATGAAGCTGCGCTCGGTGCCGTCGGGCTTGATCAGCACGCACTCGACCTGACGGCCCGGCGCGAGCTCGGCGAGGCCGATGATGCTGATGCGATCGTCCTCGTCGATCGTGTCGTAGACCGACGGGTCGTCGAAGGTCAGGGCCAGGACGCCCTGCTTCTTGAGGTTGGCCTCGTGGATGCGGGCGAAGCTGCGCACGATGATCGCCTTGGCACCCCGGAAGCGGGGCTCCATGGCGGCGTGCTCGCGGGAGCTGCCCTCACCCCAGTTCTCGTCGCCGACGGCCACCCACGGCTGTCCGGCCTCGTGGTAGTGCTTGGCGATCTCGGGGAAGGACTTGGTGGTCCCGTCCAGCTGGTCCTTGCCCTCGCCGGCCACGCCGGTGAACGCGTTGACGGCACCCAGGAACAGGTTCCCGGAGATGTTCTCCAGGTGGCCGCGGTACTTGAGCCACGGGCCGGCCATGGAGATGTGGTCGGTGGTGCACTTGCCCTTGGCCTTCAGGAGGATGGGCAGGTCCAGGTAGTCCTGGCCGTCCCATGCCGCGAACGGCTCCAGGAGCTGGAGGCGGTCCGAGGTCGGGCTCACCTGCACCTCGACGGCCGACCCGTCGGCCGGGGGAGCGATGAAGCCGGACTCACCCGGATCGAAGCCGAGCGCCGGGAGCTCCTCGCCGACCGGCACCCGCAGCTGCACCTGCTCGCCGGCCTCGTTGGTGAGCGTGTCGGTCAGCGGGTTGAAGTCGAGCGTGCCGGCGAGCGCCAGGGCCACGACGGTCTCGGGCGACGTCACGAAGGCGAGCGTGTTGGCGGACCCGTCGTTGCGCTTGGGGAAGTTCCGGTTGTACGAGGTGACGATCGTGTTCAGGTGGTCGTTGGCGTCGGCCGGTCGGGACCACTGCCCGATGCAGGGGCCGCAGGCGTTGGCCAGCACGGTCGCCCCCGCGGCCTCGAAGACCTCGAGCAGTCCGTCACGGGCGATCGTGGCCCGCACCTGCTCGGAGCCGGGCGTGATCATCAGCGGGACCTTCACCTTGAGGCCGTTGTCGGCCGCGTGGCGGAGGATCGACGCGGCCCGGGAGATGTCCTCGTAGGACGAGTTGGTGCAGGAGCCGACGAGCGCCGCCGAGATGTCGAGCGGCCACTCCTTCTCCTTGGCCTCTGCGCCGAGCGCTCCGACCTGGCGGGCGAGGTCGGGGGTGTGGGGGCCGTTGATGTGCGGCTCGAGGGTGGACAGGTCGATCTCGATCAGCTCGTCGTAGAAGCCGTCGGGCGACGAGAGCACCTCGTCGTCGGGACGCAGGTGGTGGGCGACGGCATCGGCCGCAGCGGCGATCTGCTCGCGGCCGGTCGCCTTGAGGTAGCGGCTCATGGCGTCGTCGTAGGCGAACACCGAGGTGGTCGCCCCGATCTCGGCGCCCATGTTGCAGATCGTGGCCTTGCCCGTGCAGGACATCGAGCGGGCACCCGGCCCGAAGTACTCGACGATGGCGCCGGTGCCGCCCTTCACGGTCAGGATCTCGGCGACCTTGAGGATGACGTCCTTGGGGGAGGACCAGCCGTTGAGCTCGCCGGTCAGGTGGACGCCGATGAGCCGGGGCCAGCGCACGTTGAAGGGGAAGCCGGTCATGACGTCGACGGCATCAGCTCCGCCCACGCCGACCGCGACCATGCCCAGGCCACCGGCGTTCGGGGTGTGGCTGTCGGTGCCGACCATCATCCCGCCGGGGAACGCGTACTGCTCCAGGACGACCTGGTGGATGATCCCGGATCCGGGCTTCCAGAACCCGATGCCGTACTTGGCGGACACCGACTCGAGGAAGTCGTACACCTCGGCGTTGCCCTCCTCGGCGGCGAGCAGGTCGACCTTGCCGTTCTCCTTGGCCTGGATGAGGTGGTCGCAGTGCACGGTGGACGGCACGGCCACCTCGGGCAGCCCCGCGGTCATGAACTGCAGCAGCGCCATCTGGGCCGTGGCGTCCTGCATGGCGACGCGGTCGGGGCGGAGGTCGTTGTACGTGACGCCCCGCTCGAACTCGGCGTTCGGGGTGTGGCTGTCGGTGCCGACCATCATCCCGCCGGGGAACGCGTACTGCTCGAGCACGACCTGGTGGATGATGCCGGAGCCGGGGCCCCAGAACCCGATGTCGTACTTCGCCGAGACGGACTCGAGGAAGTCGTAGACCTCGGCGTTGCCCTGCTCGGCGGCGAGCAGGTCGACGCGGCCGTTCTCCTTGGCCTGGATGAGGTGGTCGCAGTGGACGGTCGAGGGGACGGCGACCTCGGGCAGGCCGGCGGTCATGAACTGCAGCAGCGCCATCTGGGCGGTGGCGTCCTGCATGGCGACGCGGTCGGGTCGCAGGTCGTTGTAGGTGACGCCGCGCTCGAAGTCCGCCGAGGGGTCGTCGAGGTGGGCGATCAGGATCTTCTCGGCCAGGGTGAGCGGGCGTCCGAGGCGCTCGCGGGCGGCGTCGATGCGGTCCGCGAAGCGGGCGTAGACGCCCTGGACCAGCTCGATCGGGGTGGATGCGGTGACGGCCATGTCGCGCTCCTCTTCATGAGAGCG
>JAEYSR010000289.1 GCA_023434535.1 Actinomycetes bacterium | reverse complement strand
GGTCCGACCGACAGGCGGACTCCGTCGACGAGAGCCGACACGGGATCGACGGTCGTGGCTCCCTGGGTCACGACCCTGCCTTGATGTTCTTCAGCGGGGTCATGTCGATGACCTGGGACACGTCACCGGCCTTCATCCCCGCCTTCTCCATGGCGACGACGACCTCCTGCTCGACGATCGTGGGGTCGACCCAGAGGTAGCCGTTGGCCTTGGTCTCGTCGCTCTGGGCGTACTTGAGGTACTCGGCGTTCTTGGCCGTCTCGGACTCGAGGGTGAAGTCCGGGAAGTCCGCCCCGAACATGTCCATGACGGTCGTCGGGCCGAGCTCCGGGTCCTCCTCGTTCATCACCTGGGCCTCCTGGATGGAGCGGAGGAAGCCCTCGACGGCCTCGGGGTTCTTGTCCAGGTAGTCCTGGGTGGTGAACAGGGTCAGCGTGAAGCTGGGCATCCCGATGTCGTTCCACTTCATGAGCACGGGCTCCTCGCCGGTCTCCTCCCGGTAGGCGATGACCTCGTCGGTGATGAACACCGCCTGGGTGTCCACGTCGCCGTTGATCACCAGGTCCGGACCGAAGCCGGCGGGCACGAACGTGAAGTCCTTCGGATCCAGCCCGTTGCTCGAGAAGATCGCCTCGATCTTCGGCTGGGTCCCCTGTGCGGCACCGATCTTCTTCCCGGCCAGCTTCTCCGGCGTGTCGATCGGGGCGTCCTTCGGGGAGATGAAGCCGTTGAGGTTCGTCGGGTAGAGCGCCCCGAGCACCACGAACGGGCTGCCGTCGGCCTGAGCCGCGATCACCGAGGTGATGTCGGTGGCAACGCCGATGTCGGCAGCGCCGGACCCGACGATCGACTCGACCGCACCGATGTCGGGACCACCCGGCAGCCACTCCACCGACACGCCGTTCTCGGCGAAGAGCCCCTTGGAGTCGGCGATGAACATCGGGGAGAACTCGGAGTCGGGCAGCCACGACAGCTGGACCTTGATGTCGGTGGTCTCCGCCGGGGAGGAGTCGCTCGAGGAGTCGGACGCGCTGTCGGACGAGTCGTTGCCGCACGCGACGAGCGCGAGGGCCGCCACGGCCGCACCGGCGATCTGCATGAACCGGCGGCGGCCCGTTCGGCCTCCTCGGTTCCTGTCGGGACTGACGGTGGTCATGTCTGCTCCTTGCAGTTGATCCGGGCGCCGTTCCCGACGTCCGAGGATTCGTTCGTGGATCATATATGATCCACGATGTGTGAAGTCCAGAGCCCTGTGTTGCGGGAACGTGAACTGTCGGACGGAGCCACGTGAGGCCCGCCGGACCACCCGGGCTCTGGACGTCAGGGCAGCGGGACCTTGTGGTCCGGCACCCAGCCCCGGTCGAAGGGGGCGGCCAGGACACCGCTGATCCGGAACTCCGAGAACCGCCACACGCCGTCGCGCCGCGTCAGCACGTGGCGATAGCGGCCCGCGGTCCACACGGCGAGCTCCCCCCGGTTCGTCGCCGGCTCGAAGTAGGACCACCCCGCCTCGGCACGATCGCCGTCCACCCGGATCCTCTCGTTTGTCAGGTGGTGCACGCAGAACGTGAGGCGGGCACAGGCGACCGCGTACTCGGAGCGAACCGCCTCCCTGCCGATCAGCGGCGGCGAGCCGTCGGGGACCAGGGGCTCCCAGATCGCGTCGGGATGGAACAGCTCCGCCACCGCATCGGCGTCGTGGGCGTCGCAGGCGGCCATGTAGGCGACCATCACCCGGCGGACCGCGGCCTCCGCGTCCAGGTCGCGCAGGCCGTCCGGATCGGGCAGAGCGCCCGAGTCATTCGGATCATGTTTCATACATGATGTATGGTCGAGATCTCCGGTCGACGCAAGGCCGGATCCCGACACGACCCGCCGGAGGCACCGATGGCGTTCGCGACGACCTTCCACGACCTCCTCGACCCGCTGACCGGCGACCGCCGCAGCATCCGGGTCGAGGACGGGCGACCGCTCCCCGCCGGCACGCCGACACCGTCCGGCGTCGGACGCGACATCGACGGGTCGGACTGGTGGGTGCTCCCGGGCCTGTACGACGCGGACGCCCATCTCCCTCTCGTGGAGCTCGGGCTGCGCGAGAGCGACCGCTACGCCGCACTCCAGGGCGGCGTCACCCGGATCAACGTCGCCCTCCAGTGGCAGGACATCGCCGAGCTCGACCTGCGAGAGCTCGTGGCGGACCTGACCCGTTGGAGCCTCCCCGAGATCACGCCGATCCTGTCGGTCCACTCCGACAGCGACGCCAGCGGCTTCGGCCCGTGGCTCGCCGAGAACGCCGAGCTGGTCCGGGAGCTGCTGCCGCCGGTGTGCAAGCTGTACTCCTACGGCGACGGGTTCTGGGACAACCTGCGGACCGTCGCCGACGCCGGCCTGCTGCCCGTCGTGTACTGCAAGGACGCCGAGGACCTGGAGGCCGTCGCGGCCAAGGCACCGGTCCCGATCCACTTCCGCCACGCCGTGTCGGCCGAGACGGTCGAGGTCATGGAACGACTCGTCGGGGCGACCCTGCAGACGAGTCCGCACTTCCTGCTCCCGGTGACCGACGACGTCCGGGCCGGGTTGTTCGTGCTGCCCCCCGTCGGCGGCGACGACCAGCGCGAGGCGTTCGCCCCTCTGGTCCCCGACCACATCTCGTACCTGGTGACCGACCACAACGCTCCCCCGCTCGAGGCGCCGACCGGTCCCGGCCTCCAGGTGATCCAGCACTTCGCACCGGCGGTGCTGACGATCGCCGAGCTGTACGGCTGGCCGCTCCCCGACGTGTGGGAGATGGTCACGACCGCTCCGGCCCGGCGGTTCGGCGTCGAGCTCGCCGACTCGTTCGTGATCGTCGACCCGGCCCATCGGCAGACGGTCGGACTGTGGGAGCCGCGTCAGACCGCCGACCGGGCGCCCTACGCAGGCCTCGAGCTCACCGGCCGGGTCATCGCCGTCGGCAACGACGCCGTCGTCGAGATCCTCTGACGGCCGTCGGCATCACAGGAGGACACGCACCATGCGCACCACCGGACGGACCGTCCTGATCACCGGCGGGGCCGGCGGCATCGGCATCGAGCTGGCGCGCCTGCTCATCTCCCGCGGCAACACCGTGATCGCCTGCGGGCGGTCCGACGAGAGACTGGCCGAGGCCCGCGACCGCCTCGACGGACTGGTCACGGTGACCTGCGACGTCACCGACCTGGATTCGGTCGAGGCCATGGCGGCGTTCCTCGAGGCCGAGCACCCGACGCTCGACACGGTGATCAACAGCGCCGCGACCACCCACGTCCTCGACTTCCACGACCCCGAGGTCCCGAGCGCGATCCGCGACGACGTCGACACGAACATCATGGGCGTGATCAACGTGTCCTGGCGCCTGCTGCCGCTCCTCGAGCGGAACCCCGAGGCCTGCCTGGCGATCGTGACCTCCGGCATCGCCTACGCGCCCGCCCACGACGTGCCGGGCTACTCGCTGACCAAGGCGGCCATGCAGTCCCTCTGCCGGTCTCTGCGCTACGCGCTCCGCGACACCGTGCGCGTCGTGGAGATCGTCCCTCCGGCGGTCGACACGGGGATGGTCGCCGGCCTGGACTGCAGAAAGATGGACCCCGTCCGTGTGGCCGAGATCGTCGTGAAGGGCCTCGAGCGGGACAAGCCGGAGATCCGCATGGGCCAGACCCACGTGACCCACGTCCTCAACCGGGTGTGGCCGAACGGCGCCCAGCGCCTGATCCGCGCCTCGTTCGAGTAGGCCAGGCTCGTTCGAGTGGGCCGGCGGCCCGGTCAGCCGGCGGGGACCGACCGCCAGACCGCTCCGGCCTCCGCCGGCAGGTGGCCGTCGACCAGCACGCGCTCGGCCGCGGCTTGGGCCCGGACCATGAGGTCCGCCTCGCCGGTGTCGTCGAGCCACGGGACCACGCGGTCCTCCATGATCACCCGACCGTCGACGACGGTCGTGCGGACCTCGTCGCCGAGGGCCTGGTAGACGAGCACCGACGCGATCCCGTGTCGCGGCACGAGGTGCGGTCGATCCAGGTCGATGACGATCAGGTCGGCCCGCTTGCCGACCTCGAGCGACCCGATCTCATCGGCCATCCCGACCGCCCGGGCACCGCCGATCGTCGCCATCTCCAGGACCTGCTCGGCCGTGATCGCGGCGGCGTCGCGGTAGCGGGCCTTCTGGGCGAGGGCGGCGACCTTGAGGTCCGCGAGCATGTTCGCGGTGCCGTTGCAGTTGGCGTCGTCGGTGCCGATGCCGACGTCCACGCCCGCCGCGAGGAGCTCGGCGACCGGGGCGATGCCGTTGCCGAGGAACATGTTGCTCACCGGGTTGTTGGCGACCTTCGCGCCGCTGCGCGCCAGTGCCATGACGTCGCCGACGTCCAGCTGCACGCAGTGCCCGGCCAGGACGCGCGGCGACAGGTAGCCGATGCTCTCCAGGTACCGGATGCCGCGCATCCCGGCCTGGTGCTCGTCGACGTCGGACTCGCAGACGTGGACGGTGGTCATGACCCCGAAGCGCTGCGCCAGCTCGTCGGCGCGCCGGAACGCCTCGCGGGAGCAGAAGACGGCGACCCCCGGCGACGGCCACACCGAGATCCGACCGTCGGCGCCGCCGTGGTGGCGCTCCATCAGGCGCTCGATCCCGGCGAGGGCGTCGTCGAGGTCGGTCATGGCGCCGAAGTCGGTGCGGTACGGCTCCGGTCGCTGGTCGGCGGCGTCCAGCCGGGCGAGGACCGCGGGATCGATGTGGTCGTAGAACATGAGGGCGTACACCGTCCTCAGGCCGCTGCGTCCGTAGACGTCGAGCATGGAATCCGCCGTGTCGTCCCACGCGTCCATCGGCACCTCGACGCTGTCGACGACGGTGGTGATCCCGGAGCGGACCGCCTCCAGGCAGTACATCTCGGTCGCGGTGGCCACGTCCTCGGGCCGGTAGGCGCCGCAGCCGGGATCGACGACGTTGGTCAACCAGTCGTAGAGGCTGCGGTCGTCGCACGGACCGCCGCGGAGCAGCAGGTCGAGCGAGTGGGTGTGCGCGTTGACGAAGCCGGGCAGCACCGCTCCCCCGCGTGCGTCGATCACGCGGTCGGAGACGAACGTGCACTCGTCCGCGCCGCCGACGCCGATGATGTCGCGGCCGTCGACGGCGACGAAGCCGTCCGGGATCACCCGTCGGAGCGGGTCCATCGTCACGACCAGCGCGTTGGTGATGAGCAGCGAGCAGTCCGCCATGTCCGACTCCGTCCCTCGAGGCAACCTCACGCATCATATATGATGCGTGACCGTGACCGACACGGCTCCTCCCCGTCCGATCCCGGGCCCGGTGTCGGTGGAGCACCTCGCGATCACCGTCCCCGACCTGGATCAGGCCTGCTCCTTCTTCGTCCGGGCGCTCGGCGCTCGCGAGCTGCGTCGCAACGCCTTCGGTGCCGACGACGGCACCGACATGGCCACCTCCTTCGGCAGCCACCCCGCCACCCGGGCCCGGTTGGCCGTGCTCGACCTCCACGGCACCCGTCTCGAGGTCTTCGAGTTCGACGCCCCGGACCAGCGCACCGAGCCGGCCCGCAACGTCGACGTCGGCGGCCACCACATCGGGTTGCGGGTCGCGGACCTGGACGCGGCGGTCGAGGCGCTGACCACCGTCCCCGGCCTGCAGGTCCTCGGCCCGCCCTCACCCATGACCACGACCACAGGAGCGAGCCGCCGGTGGGTCTACGTCCTCACCCCGTGGGGGCTGCAGCTCGAGCTCGCCGAGGAGGCACCGTGAGCACCACACCCACGACATCGACGACAACGACCACACCGAGGCCCTGCTTCGCCCCGCGTCGCTTCGGCCACGTCAACGTCTACGTCGGCGACCTCCGGGCCGCCGACGAGTTCTACCGGGGTGCGCTCGGCATCGCGCTGGCGTTCGACGAGCCCGGGGTGGCGGCGCGGTTCCTCAGCAACGGCAACACCCACCACGACATCGCCCTGATGCAGGCGTCGGACCGAGAGCTGGCCGGACGCGACGGACGCGTGCAGAAGTCGTCCGAGCGGGGACGCCGACCCGGACTCAACCACATCGCTTTCGAGACGCCGACCGAGGCGGGCCTGGTCGAGGGCCACCGACGGGCACTCGAGCGATCCGTGACGATCCACCGCTGCTTCGACCACGTCGTGTCACGCAGCGTGTACCTGCCCGACCCCGACGGCAACGAGATCGAGCTCTACGCCGACACCGACAGCGACTGGCGCGAGCTGCTCGATCGCCACGAGGGAGAGCTGATCACCTCGGTCTGGGACCCCCAGGCCGAGGTGTCTCCCAGCCCGGACCCCCACCACCCGACGCACGTCGACCACCGCCCGGTTCCCGACGCACCGGTGCAGCCCGTCCGGGCGGCCGGGGCGACGATCGTCGTCGCGTCGCTCGACCGGGCGATCGAGCACTACGAGGACGTGGTCGGCCTCACCGTGACCGATCGCGACCACCAGGGTTGGGCCGTCATGTCGGGCTCGCTCGGACTCGCGGACCTCCTGCTCATCTCCCTCGACGCCGCCCGCGTCGACGGCGCGGAGGTCGCCGGGTTCCACCACGCCTCGTTCGAGATGGCCGACCCCGACGCGGTGGACCGCGCCGAGCACGACCTGCCCGGACTGGGCGTGGCGGTCGAGCGGTCGGTGTCCCATCCGGCCAAGCGATTCCTGACCGTCCGGGATCCCGACGGCCGTGCCGTCGAGCTGTTCGCCCGACCCGACGGCCACGACAGCGCGGAGCGGCGATCCCTCGCCCGGGTCGCCGGCGTCACGTCGGTCCTCTGAACCGCAGGCCTCTGAACCGCCGGGCCTCTGAAGCGCGGGAGCGGGTTCAGCCGATGGTGACCGGCGACTCCGCGGCGTCGGCGGACGAGCGGAACGCACCGAGGTCGTTCGGGTCGATCCCCTGGCGCTCCAGGTACCGCCGGTACCGCTTCACGAGCCAGCGGTTGAACTGCGGCAGCGTCGCCTCGAGGTGCGCGTAGCGGCCCCGGGGTGCGAACCGCGAGCGCTGACCGGTCTGCATCACCTCGTTGGTGTGCATGTCCTGCTGGTTCAGGATGTCGTTGGAGCCGGTCTGGGAGTTGTAGATCCACTCGAAGTTGGGCGACTGGAGGGTCGACGGCGGGAACAGCCACTGGATCCTCAGGTGCATCGAGTTCGCGCTCTCCGGGAAGATCAGGAACATGAACACCTGGTCGGGCATCAGGGCGAAGAAGGCCACCGGCGGGATCGACGCGAACATCACCCGGCTGCGCTGCTCCTCGGTCAGCCCGGGGAGGATCGGCAGCATCGCCCGCAACGTGGGATTCACCGCACCGTCGATGTGACGGAAGTAGGTCGGGTGCATGACCTGGCCGTCGTCGTCGTCCCACTCGATGAAGCGGGCGTTCGAGGCGGGCGCCATCTCGTGGTAGCCCTTGTGGACGTAGGACGTGTGGTACGGCTCGAGGGCGTTCTCGTGCATCCCCTTCCAGTTCCAGGGCTGGTTCGGGTAGTCGAGCGGCGGCATGGAGACCAGGTTCTCGACGTCGTAGTTGGCCAGCTCGTCGCCGAGCTTGGTCACCGTCGGTCCGAGCGGCTCCGCGTCCGGATCCATGTTGGCGAAGATCAGCCCGTTCCAGACCTCGACCTTCAACGCCGGCAGCGGCGACTCCGCCTTCAGCTCGGCGAGGTCGCAGGTCTTCTGCATCTCCGGAGCGGCGATGAGCGCACCGTCGAGGTCGTAGGCCCAGTAGTGGTACGGGCACCGGAAGTTCTTGGCGTTGCCGGTCGGGGCGTCGGCCGTCACGGGGTAGCCGCGGTGCTGGCAGATCGCGGAGAGCACGCGGATCTCGCCGTCGGTCGACCGCACGACGATCAGCGGCTCGGGACCGACCTGCACCGTGAAGTAGTCGCCGGTCTCCGGGACCTGGCTGACGTGGCCGAGGCAGAGCCACTCCGAGGCGAAGATCGACTCGAACTCGAACGCGAAGAACTCCTCCGAGGTGTACACCGCCCCGGGGAGGGTGCGGGCCTCGGAGAGGTCCTTCGTGGACACGTCGAGCGACGAGAGCAGCTCGAGGACCTCGGGCGTGATGACGCTCATGTGGAGCCTCCTTCGGGGACGGGGGTGGGGGTCGGGATCGGTGTGGCGGTCCGCCGCAGAGCAGCGGCGGTCCGGCGGGACGGGAGCACCTCGGCGATGACGACGGCGCAGAGGACCAGGCCGGCACCGAGGACGCGGGTGAGCGTCACGGGGTCGTCGACCAGGACGACGGCGAGCACGGCGCCGACGACGGGGATCAGGAGGAGGATGAGGGCGCTGCTGGTCGGGTCGACGTCGCGCTGCGCCACCACCTGGAGGCCCAGGCCGCCGGCCATGGCCACCCCCAGGTAGAGGACGGCGGTCAGCGCCGTGGAGCTCAGGTCCCCGAAGCCGGTGAACAGGCCGATGCCGGCCGCCATGACGGCCACCGCCGCCATCTGGGCGAAGTTGAACGCCGGGCCCGAGAGCCTGACGGCGAAGTGACCCATGAAGAGAACGTGGAAGGCGCCGCAGACCGCCGCCGCGACGGCCAGGGCGTCCCCGGGGTTGACCGACAGCGAGGCGCCGGTGAGGAGGAAGCTCCCGACGACGGCCACGGAGACCCCACCGACGACCCAGGGCGAGGGGAGGTGTCGGGCCAGCACCGCGCTCATCAGCGGGACGAAGACCACGAACAGCGTGGACAGGAACGCGGTGCTCGACGCCGAGGTCCGCTGCAGCGCCATGGACTGCAGGAAGAAGCCCAGCGTGTTGGCGCCGCCGGCCAGTAGCCCACCGATCAGGTAGTCGCGGGGACGGGCCCTGACGTCGGCCACGTCACGACGGCAGAACGGCGCCACGACGAGCATCGAGATCAGGAACCTGAGGCTGGTTGCCCCCGCGGGCGTCAGGTCGTCGAGCGCCCGCTGCGCCGGCACGAACATGGACCCGAACAGGACCGACGCGACGGCCAGGAGCATCCGCCCCCGGGCCGTCCCGGTCACGGAGTCCACCCCGGGGGCGAGCCCCGGTGCGATCGGCTCGCTCACGCGTCGCCTGCGGCCGCGTCGTCGACCGGCAGGTTCACGACCGTCGGCGTCTCCGAGTTCCGGACGACGACGCTGACGCACGGCACGTCGCCCGGGTTGAGCTCCCGGTGAACGAGGCCGCCCGGGATCACGGCGATCTCGCCGGGCCCGGCCGTGAACTCCTCTTCGGGGCCGCCGTCCGGCGGTTGGACCATGAACGTCATGTGCCCGGAGATGACGCACACCAGGGTGGTCTGGTCGTCGTGGTGGTGCCGGATCGAGGGGGCGTCGACCGAGAGCTCGCTCACGCCCATCCACACGCCCCCGGCCGACACGGCCGTCCCGCGCGACAGGCCGCCCGAGGCGCCTCCGGCGTCGTCGTGGTCGTCGGCCACGAGGCCGTTGCTCACCAGGAGCGAGCCGCTCCCGAACTCGGTGATCGCCGCCTGGGTCATCGGTCCTCCGCTGTGCCGGGAGCGTCGACGACGGGGACCGCCGCCAGCGCCTCGATCTCGATCAGGAACTCGGGCCGGACCAGCCGCTGGACGACCAGCAACGTGTTGCCCGGGTAGACGCCCTCGGGGAAGAGGTCGACGAAGAGGTCGGCGCGGACCCGGTAGAAGTCGTCGATGTGGGCGGGGTCCACGAGGTAGGTCGTCATCTTGAGGACGTCAGCCAACGAGCCGCCCGCCGCGTCCATCACGGTGGCGAGGTTCGAGAACACCTGACGCATCTGCGCGTCGAAGTCCTCTCCCACCGACTCGCCGTCGCCGTCGACGCTGAGCTGGCCGCTGACGCACACGAGCCGTGTGCGGTCCGGGACCGGCACGGCATGGGAGTAGAGGCCGACGGGCTCACCCAGGCCCTGCACCGGCGCGATCACCGGGGGCTCCGGACGGGGGCTTCGGCGCGGCATCCTGCGTACAGCATTCCTGCATCATATATGAAACGAGGTGCGAGGTGTAATGGATGTGAGGAGCTAGGGTGACGACCCGCGTGAAGAAGGAACAGAGCGACCCGGTTCCGACGGGTCGACCGCGCCGGGGCACGTCCGGCCGTTCGACCGGATCGGTCCCCGGGGCGAGGGAGGGAGCCCCGATGAGCCAGACCACCACCAGCCCGACGCATCTCCTGACGCTCGGGACCAACGGCGTGCGCACGGCGCACCGGACGGTGACCGACCGGCTGCGTGAGGCGATCCTGTCGGGCGAGCTCCCCGGCGGCACCCGGCTCGTCCAGTCGGACCTGGCCTCCGCTCTGCAGGTGAGCGTGACGCCGGTCCGCGAGGCTCTGCGCGACCTCGTCGGCGAGGGCCTCATCGAGTTCGACGCGTACCGGGGCGCCACGGTCCACACGCCGACGCTCGAGGAGCTCGAGGAGATCTACGAGCTCCGCTCCATGCTCACCGCCGGAGCCGTCCCCGACGGGGTCCGCAACATCACCGCCGACGAGCTCGATCGGGCCACCGCGCTCCACAAGGCGATGCGCTCGGAGACGGACCCCGGCGACTGGCTCGACCTCAACCGGCAGTTCCACCACGTGCTGGACGGCGCGAGCCGACGCCCCCTGTACCAGGAGATGCTCGGCCGCCTCGCCGACCTCTCCGCCCTGTACGTGGGAGTGACGATCAGCAGCTCCAAGTCCCGTCGGGCGAACGCCAACCGGGACCACGCCAAGATGCTCGAGGCCTATCGCACGGGCGACGCGGACACCGCCGTCGAGCTGGCGCTCGCCCACCTCAACGAGACCGTCTCCATCGCCCGGGAGCGCCT
Organism: Actinomycetes bacterium; assembly: GCA_023434535.1. GTDB lineage: Bacteria > Actinomycetota > Acidimicrobiia > Acidimicrobiales > Microtrichaceae > Dermatobacter. The sequence goes on along the minus strand of JAEYSR010000289.1, from coordinate 1,684 downwards.
GCTCGCCACCGACGCCTGAGGACGGGCGTCCACCGGCGCCGACCGCGACCACGCACGTCGGGCGATCGGCTCACGAACGACGTCCCACGTGCCGATCGTGGAGCCATGACCACGAGCACCGGGACCCGATCGGCCACCACCACCGCATCCGGAAGGGTCGACGCCGGCACGACCGGCCACGGCTACGAGCCCACCTGGGAGTCGGTGTCCACCCACACCGTCCCGTCCTGGTACGACGACGCCAAGCTGGGCGTGTTCCTCCACTGGGGCCTCTACTCGGTCCCGGGCTGGGCGCCGCAGGTCCCCGACATCCAGCAGCTGCTCCGGGAGAAGGGTCCGGAGGCGATGCTCCGGTCCAACCCGTACGCCGAGTGGTACCGCAGCTCGATGCAGATCGAGGGCAGCCCGACGCAGCGCCACCACCAGGAGGTCTACGGCGGGGCCCCGTACGACGACTTCATCACCGCGTTCGACGAGGGCTCCGGCGCCGCGGACATGGACGAGATCGCCGGCGTCTGCCAGTCCGCCGGCGCCCGCTACGTCGTGCTCACCACCAAGCACCACGAGGGCTTCACGCTCTGGCCGTCCCAGCAGCGCCACCCGGTCAAGGGCGCGTACCGGGCCCAGCGCGACATCGTGGGGGACCTCACCGCGGCGGTCCGCAACCGGGGGATGAAGATGGGCTTGTACTACTCGGGCGGCTACGACTGGCCGTGGAACGACGCGGTGATCCAGAAGCCGGCCGACACCACGCTCGCCGTCCCGTCCGACCCGGCCTACAACGCCTACGCCACGGCCCACGTGCGTGAGCTGATCGACCGCTACGCCCCGTCGGTCCTGTGGAACGACGTGTGCTGGCCCGCCGGCGGTGACCTCGCCGCCCTGTTCGCCCACTACTACAACACCGTCGAGGACGGGGTCGTCAACGACCGCTGGCTCCAGCCGACCGGGGCTCGCAACCGCCTCAGCGACGCCGTGACCGAGGGGCTCGGGCAGCTCGTCCAGGCCACCTGGCAGCACCTCCCCGACCAGTGGAAGTCGCTGACGTTCCCGAGCGCGCACCACTTCGACTTCAACACACCCGAGTACTCGAGCTTCGACGAGATCCGGGAGCGGAAGTGGGAGTCGACCCGAGGCGTCGGGCACTCCTTCGGCGCGAACCGCAACGAGCGGCCGCAGGACATCGTGACGACGACCGAGCTGGTCCGGATGCTGTGCGACGTGGTGTCCAAGAACGGCAACCTGCTCATCGGCATCGGCCCGGGTCCCGACGGCCACGTCCTCGACCAACAGGTCGCCCCGCTGCGCGGTCTCGGCGAGTGGATGGACGTCAACGGCGAGGCGATCTACGGCACCCGCCCGTGGACCACCGCCTCGGCCACCACGACCGAGGGCACCGAGGTCCGCTTCACCCGGAAGGGCGACGGCGATGACGGCGGGGTCTACGCGCTGCTGATCGACACACCTGGCGTGCGGACGTTCTCGCTCCGCGACGTGGACGCCACCGGCGTGACCGCGGCCCGGCTGCTCGGCATGGACGAGCCCCTGGACTGGACCGTCGTCGACGGAGCTCTGCAGGTCACCCTGCCGGGGCGCCTCCCGGTGTCCGCCGCCCAGGTGATCGCCTTGGAAGGTTCGGCCCGATCGACGGCCGGCGCCTGACCTCCGTCGCGCTGGTGGAGCC
>JAEYSR010000228.1 GCA_023434535.1 Actinomycetes bacterium | reverse complement strand
GGTCCGCCAGCAGCCTTGACTACGGTGGGCGCGCCCCAACCTCGCGTCCCTGGAGTGCCAGTGCGTTTCCGGTCCCCCCGTTCGATCATCCTCGGCGTCGTCGTGGTGTCGCTCATGACGCTCGCGGCGTGCGGTCAGCAACGGCAGCCGACCGAGTACAACGCGGACTACGAGAAGAACTTCATGTTCGGCTGCAACGAGCAGAAGAGCGTGCCCGAGGAGGACCCGAACGACACGACGGTCGGTCCGCAGTCGCCCAAGTCGTACTGCGAGTGCGTCTACGACGGTTTCGTGAAGAAGGTCAACTTCGACGACGCCAAGGCGTTCGAGGAACAGCAGGCCGAGGAGAACGCGGGCGAGATCGAGGTCCCGAAGAACATCCAGGCCGTCATCGACTCCTGCACCAAGGAGGGCTGACCGGCCCGAGGTCGGCGCCCGCCCGCCGTCTCAGGCGGGTGCGGCGGCCTTGCGCTTGGGTTCGGGAAGGCCGACGCGCACCGTCGGCTCCGCCGAGGTCGGCCACCGCGACCGGGACTTCTCGGCCAACTTGCGCATCAGCGCGATGGCCCCGGGGTCGGAGTCGCCGGGGCGGGCCTCGATCACGCCCTGCGCCACCATCCGGGAGATGATCTCCCGCCCCAGGTCGGTGCGGACGATCGTGAGAGTCCAGTTCGCGTTCTCGCCGATGCCGCCGCAGGAGATGTCGGCGTGCTCGGCCGCGAAGTCGGGGCAGTGGTTGCAGCCCTCACGCGTCCACGCGTGGCACTCCTTGAGGTTGATCTCGTGGTACGCGCCGTCGTCCATCCAGATCTGGAACACGCCCTTGATGTTCATCTTGACCATGTGCTCCTTGGCCAGCCCGTACTTGGCCCAGAACAGCTCCTCGAAGATCGCGTCGTCGAAGGTCTTGGAGCACAGGAGGCCCAGGTTGAACACGATGGGCTTGGAGACCTTGCCGACCTTGCGCGACCACATGACGGGCGGGACCGAGCTCTGACAGCTCATGCCGACGAGGGCGAGCCGGGAGTGGCCGGCCTCGAGCGCCTCGTCGAGGGCGAGCGTGTTGGCCGAGTAGGTGTAGCGGCTGCCGGCCGCGGCGAGCACCTCTTCCTTGTTGGCGGCGACGCCGGGGACGGCCTTCCACGAACCCGTCTCGCCGCCCTCGAGGTAGGACACGAGGGCGGCGTCGATGTAGTCGTGCTCCATGGCCCACAGCAGGATCGCGGAGACCAGGCCGCCGTCCTGGCCGGTCTCGTTGACGTGGTCGTCGCTGGCGCGGGTGAGGAGGATGTCGTCGTAGATGCCGGCCACCTCGTCGGGCTGGCGGAGCCGTCCGAACAGGTGGTCGTCGGCCTGGCCCTCCCAGAGCCGGAAGCGGGGGCAGGCCCGGGTGCAGGTGGTGCAGCCCTTCTGGCCGTGCACGCAGTCGTCCGCACCGAGCTCGTCCTCGAGGTGGAACGGCTTGTAGCCGCCGGAGGCGTGGTCGTAGCCGATGACGTCGTGCGGACACGAGATCACGCAGCCGGCGCAGCCCGTGCAGAGCTCGGTGTCGATGACCTCGGCCTTGAGCTCCTTCCACTGGTTCGTCCAGCGGACCGACGCGGTCTCGGCGAGCCGATCCTCGAGCGTCGCCGTCCCTGCGTCAGCTGCATCCCCGTCAGACATGCGGCGGAATCTACCCCGGGCCGTGGTCGGTGAGGCACGCCACGTTTGCGGAGACCAGGCCCTGTCCGGGCCGATGGATCCGGCCACCCGCGTTCTCGACGTGGTTCACGTTCGCGTCGGACGTCAGACACGTCGAGAACGAGGAGGATGCTCGATCGCCAGTTCGGCCGCTGGAATTCCCGGAACGATGTCGTCCGTGCAGCGGGTTCGTGCGTTGATGACGTGTGCATGACCGATGACGACCGACTCCGGGCCGCGGCGTTCGACGACTTCTTCCGCGAGCAACACGACCCGTTGCTCCGACTGTGCTTCGCGCTGACGCTCGATCGCGAGGTGGCCCGCGACATCGCCCAGGAGGCCATGGCCCGGGCGTGGCGGGACTGGACCCGCATCGCCGACGGGCATCCGGTGGCGTGGAGCCGTCAGGTGGCGCTCAACCTCGCTCGCAGCAGAGGTCGACGGCGTCGGACCGAGCAGGCCGCCGTCATGGGGCCGGTGCGCGACGCCGAGCTCGTCGTCGCCGACATCGACCTGCTGCGCGCCCTCGCCGAGCTGACCGACCGCCAGCGCGAGGCGGTGGTGCTGCACCACCTGCTGGATCTGTCGGTCGCCGACTGCGCAACGTCGATGGACGTGGCCGAGCCGTCGGTGAAGATCCACCTCCGCCGGGGCAGGGCCCGACTCGCCAAGGCCCTCGCCGACACGCACGCGCCTGATCAGTCCGTCGACCGGGCCGAGGCGCGGGTACCGAACGACACCGCCCGACGAACCGAGATAGCTGGACGGAACCAGGTGACCGACAGGAACGACACGGAGGTGCCCTCATGAGCATCGTGCACGACCCGGATCTCGACCCTCGCGACGACGAGTTGCACGCCCGGCTCGACGCGCTCGCCAGAGCCGGCACTGCCGGCCTCGAGCTCGACCACCCGCAGGTGCTCGGCGTGGCATCGATCCCGTTGGTGGGCTCGCACCGCCGTCGAGTCGGGAGGTGGATGGCCGCAGTGGCCGCAGCGGCCGTCGTCGCCCTGGTCGGCGTCGCGGTCTGGGCGCCGAGCGGCGACACGGACAGCTCGTCGGTGGCCTCGGGCGGCACCAGCGCATCGGTCACCCCGGCCGAGCAGCTCCGTGCCGCGGTCGCAGCGACCCGGGCGAGTCGCCCGTTCCAGATCCGATCCACCTCGGTCGACCCCGGCGGAGCCCCGATGGGGTCGATCGAGCCCGAGGAGCGCGGCGCTCTGCCCTACACCGTGGGGACCGGCTCGGAGCAGTCTGCGTCGGTGTGGACCTATGACGGCGAGGGCCGGGTGGGCATGTCGTGGGCGAGCGCGGCGGGCCGCACCCCGGTGCGCTTGATCCACGACACGGTCGCAGGTGACGTGTATTGGCAACAGGAGGACGGCGGTTGGCGTCGAGCCCCATGGCCCGACGACGGGCCGATGCAGGTCACGGACGATCCGATGACCATGTGGGGGTCGGCGAGCTGCGTGGCATCGGAGGGAGAGGACACGCTCGTCGTGTCCCTGACGTCGGGTGGCTGCCCGGCCGACCTGTCCTCGGCAGAGAACCGGTTGGTGATCCACCTGGCGGCCGACGGGCGGATCGCTTCCGTCGAACGACCTGCCCGGATCGGCACGGACGGCATCCCGATGGCGGAGACGGCCTGGACCAGTTCGTTCGACTACGTCGGCGTCGCACCCCTCCAGCTGCCGGATCCGGCGAGCGTGACGGACTCGCCGACCCCCATGGGTTTCGCATGGGTGTTCTCCGGCGGCTTGGAGGGCGGATGGGCTTCGCCGATGGAGCCGGCGCCGCTGCAGCCTCCCGGCGCCGGCGGCTGAGGGCCCGGTTGGCGCGACTTGACCGGCGGGTCAAGACTGGCGGCATGGACCTGAACTACCCCGCCGACGCCGAAGAGTTCCGCATCGAGATCCGGGCCTGGCTCGAGGAGAACCTGCCGGACGGGTGGTTCGACGAGGGCTTCAAGATGACGCCCGAGGAGAAGGCCGCCTGGAACGACGAGTGGACCAAGAAGCTCTTCGAGGGCGGCTGGATCTGCGCGACGTGGCCCGAGGAGTACGGCGGCAAGGGCCTGACGACCATGCAGGGCGTGGTGCTGGCCGAGGAGTTCGCCAAGGCCAAGGCACCGATGCGCGCCGACTTCTTCGGCGACACGCTGGTCGGACCGACGATCCTCATGAACGGGACCGAGGAGCAGAAGAAGTACTTCCTCCCGAGGATCCTCGACGGGTCCATGCGCTGGTGCCAGGGCTTCTCCGAGCCCGACTCCGGATCGGACCTGGCGTCGCTCAAGACCACCGCGGTGCTCGACGGCGACGAGTGGGTCATCAACGGCCAGAAGGTCTGGACGACGCAGGCCCAGTTCGCCGACTACTGCTTCGTCCTCGCCCGCACCGATCCCGACGTCAAGAAGCAGGCCGGCATCTCGTACCTGCTCGTCCCGATGGACCAGCCCGGCGTCGAGGTCCGCGGCATCGTCCAGCCCGACGGGACCGACGAGTTCAACGAGGTCTTCTTCTCCGACGCCCGCTGCCCGGTGGACAACGTCGTCGGCGGTCTGAACAACGGCTGGAAGGTCGCCAACGACACCCTCGGCTTCGAGCGGGGCATGTCGGCGACCACCGGCTACCGCCGGTTCGCCGAGGAGTACCGCCTCATGGTGGAGAAGGCCACCGAGAACGGTGCCATCGAGGACCCGACCATCCGCCAGCGGCTCATGGAGTACTACTCCAAGATCCAGATCATGCGGATCAACGGCCTGCGCTCCCTCACCGCGACCGTGTCCGGCAAGCGGGACATGGGCGTCGCCGTCCTCGGTGCGACCAACAAGATGTTCTGGTCCGAGACCCACAAGGCCGCTATGGAGCTCGCGACCGACATCTGGGGCGCCGAGGCGCTGCTGTCGACCGCTGGCCCGGAGTCGGGCTCGTGGCCTGCGGCCCTGCGGGGCGACGGCCGACCCACGTACCCGGTGAGCCCCATGGTGTCGGCCTTCTTCTTCTCCCGTTCCGAGACGATCTGGGGTGGCACGAGTCAGATCCAGCGCAACATCGTGGGCGAGAAGGTGCTCGGCCTGCCGCGCGAGCCGAAGCCCGCCGCTGCCAGCTGAGACGCCCGCCCGCTCTGTTCCCGCAGGGTGACCAGAACAGGTCACCCTGAGGGAACGGAGCCGGGTCCGAGAGCGGAACAGAGCGGGCCCAGGAGCACGCGGTTCCTGAGCGATCGTCGCGGCGTGACGCGGGCCCGACTCCCGGCCGGAGTACCGTCGTGGCGCTGGACGGCGCCCTCACCACGAGCGGGCGCCGACACCGGAACGACCCCCTGTGAACGATCGCCCCGAGCAACCGCCGCGCCGCCGACCCGTCGGCGAGGAGCCCGCCAGCGCGCGCTCCGAGCCCACGACCAGGGTCGTGCGGCGTCGCCAGGCCGCCCCTGCGGCCCCGCCGCGTCGGTGGCCCCGGCGCGTCCTGGTCGGAACGCTGGCGGTGGTGGTCGTGGTCGCGCTCGTCGGCGCCGCCGGTGCGGCCTGGGGCCTCTGGTCGTTCAACCAGCTCGGCCGCAAGGACCTGAACCTGGCCTCCGCCGAGGACGACGCTCCGAAGAACTTCCTGGTGATCGGGTCCGACTCCCGGGCCGGGGTGGACAAGTCGGACAAGGGCTCTGCCGTCATGCTCGGCAAGGAGGCCCCCACGGGGCAGCGCTCCGACAGCATCGCCATCATGCGGATCGATCCGGGCGAGGAGCGCATCGACATGCTGTCGATCCCGCGCGACCTCTGGGTCCCGATCGCCGGCACCGGCGAGGAGCAGCGCATCAACACGGCGTACGCCCACAGCACCCAGACCCTCGTGGACACGATCCAGGAGGACCTCGGCATCCCGATCAACCACTACGTGGAGATCGACCTCGCCGGCTTCCAGAACCTGATCGACGCGATCGGGGGAGTGCCCATGTACTTCCCGAACCCGGTGAAGGACCAGAACTCCGGACTCGTGGTCAAGAGCAAGGGCTGCACGGTCCTGGACGGCTACATGGGCCTCGCGTTCGCCCGCTCCCGCCACCTGCAGTGGAGCGACGGCCTCGAGTGGCACACCGACCCGACCGGCGACCTCGGCCGCATGACCCGCCAGCAGCTGCTCGTGCGGACGGCTCTCGGGCAGCTCAAGGACCTCGGTCTGGACGACGTCGGCTCGCTCAAGGGGATCGTCGACGCGGCCGTGGGCAGCGTGACGCTCGACAGCAACATGGGGACCGGCGACATCATCGACCTGTCCCAGCGCTTCTCCGACTTCGACCCCGCCAAGCTGCAGACCCACAGCTTGCCGGTGGTCGGCCACACCACCGACGCCGGGGCCTCCGTGGTGCTGCTCGACCAGGCGGCGGCCACGCCGATCCTCAACACGTTCCGCGGCTCCTCGGCGAGCGCCGTGACCACCACGACCGAGCCCCCGCCGTCACCCGGCGACATCACGGTGGACGTGCTCAACGGCACCGAGCGCCAGGGCGAGGCGCGCCGGGTCAGCTACGTGCTCACCGACGGCGGGTTCGCCGCCGGGACGGTCGACTCGGCGCCGGAACCGGCCGACGTCACCGTCGTGCGCTACCCGAAGGGTGGCAAGGCCATGGCGCAGCTCGTCGCGGGCTGGCTGGGGCCGAACCCCGAGCTGAAGGAGGACGCGGACCTCGCGTCCGGCCGGGTGACCGTCACGATCGGCGCCGACTTCGCGACCGTGTCGGAACCGGCCGGCACGGCACCGACAGGTTCGTCGGCGGCTCCGGGAACGGGTGAGGCGGCGGGAGGGGAGACGCCGGCGACCACGACCACCACCGAGCCGGGCTGGACGCCGGGCGCCACGCCGGCCGGGGTGAGCTGCGGCTGACGGAGTGGCGAGAGGTCGGACGACGGGAGTCACCGACCGGAAATGGGAACCAAACTCATTTCGCGCTACGGTGAGCCCGTGGCACCTGCACCGACCTCGACCGACCATCCGTCCCTGTCCTCGCCGACGGACGCGCCCTCCCGACGGCGGCCGACCCGTGTCGTTGCCCTGGTGGCGCTGGCGGCGGTCATCGGGATCGGCGCGGCGGCTTGCAGCGACGACGACACCGCGGGTGGGACCCCCGAGGGCGACTGCCCGGTGGCTCCCGTGTCGGTGGTGGTG
>JAEYSR010000149.1 GCA_023434535.1 Actinomycetes bacterium | reverse complement strand
GCATACGCCCGCAGCACCGCGCCCGCCCGCCGTCCACCTGACCTTGCGTCCTCCGCCACTCCTCCATCGTGGCAGCCGGCGGGCCCGTTCCGGTCCACCGGTCGCCACCCGGTTCTGGGGTCGTGGGTGGGGGTGTGAGCCCGCCGGGTGACCCGAGAGTCGGATCGTTCGGTTCCGGGGTCATCGGTGGGGGTGTCAGCCCGGTGGGCGAGCCGAGAACGGCTCCCGTCAGGCGTCGCTCCCGTCAGGCGCCGGAGTCGTCCTCGTCGCCGCCGCCCGCGTCGGGGTCGTCGGGGACCGCCTCGCCGGCGGCCTCGTCGCGGTCGGCCCACTCGAGGAGCTCGTCGATCCGGAAGACCGCCTCGTCGATGCCCTCGTGGAGGTCGCCGAGCTCGGCGAAGCGAGCGGGGACCGTCGCCATCGTGAAGTCGTCGGGCTCCATGTTGGCGACCTCGTCCCATCCGATGGGCGTGGACACGGTGCCGTGCGGCGTGCCCCGGACGGAGTACGCGGCCGCCATGGTGTGGTCCCGGGCGTTCTGGTTGAAGTCGATGAACACCGCGGAGGGGTCGCGGTCCTTGCGCCACCACGTGGTGGTCACGTCGTCGGGAGCCCGCCGCTCCACCTCGCGGGCGAACGCCAGAGCCGCCCGCCGCACGTCGCCGAAGGAGTGGCCGGGCTCGATGCGGACGTAGATGTGGAGCCCGTGACCGCCCGACGTCTTGAGCCAACCCGTCGCGCCGAGCTCGTCGAGGACCTCGTGGGCGACCCCCGCGACCCGCCGGACCCGGTCGAAGGGGCACTCGGGCATCGGGTCCAGGTCGATGCGCCACTCGTCGGGCGACTCCGTGTCGGCCCGCCGGCTGTTCCACGGGTGGAACTCGACGGTGGACATCTGGACCGCCCAGATCACCTGCGCGAGCTCGGTGACGCAGAGCTCATCCGCGTGGAGGCCGTAGCGGGGGAAGTGGAGCCGCACCGTCTCGACCCAGTCGGGAGCGCCGTTGGGGATCCGCTTCTGGTGGACCTTCTTGCCGGCCAGCCCCTTGGGGAACCGGTGCAGCATGCACGGTCGCTCCCTCAGCGCCCGGACGATGCCCGGACCCACGGCCAGGTAGTACTCGACGAGGTCGCGCTTGGTCGCCCCGGTGGCCGGGAAGTACACGCGGTCGGGGTTGGAGACCCGCACGGTGCGGTCCCCGACGGTGAACTCGGTCGCGGGCGACGTCGCCATCGGAGCACCGTAGGCCCCGGCCCGGGTCACGAGGCGCGCAGGATCGACACGTGTGACCCGAGTCCGGGAGGTGTCCGAGCCGGGGTCGCAGCCGCACTGGATCGACACGTGGTGACCCGAGTCCGGAAGAGTCCGGCGCGGCGGCTGGGCGAGGGAGGGGCGCTGTAGCCTCCGCCCATGGCACGGCCCCGCTTCCGCTACTCGCCCTGGGACGGGACGCAGACGGGTTTCGAGCTGGACGCGCTCGACGTCATGGAGCAGCTGACCGACGACCTGCTCTACCACGGGGACCTCAACTCGGCGCTCCGTCGGATGGTCCAGCAGGGCTTCGAGGACCGCAACGGCGAGCGCATGCAGGGCCTGCGGGAGATGCTCGACAAGCTGCGTGAGCAGCGCCAGGACCTCCTCGACCGCTTCGACCTCGGCGGCGTCTACGAGGACATCGCGAACGAGCTGAACGAGGTGGTCCAGCAGGAGCGCGACGAGCTGCAGCGTCAGGTCGACCAGGCGCAGCAGTCCGGCGACCAGCGCCGCAGCGAGCTCACCGAGGAGAACGCGGCGGGCCGCAACATGGAGCTGGACATGCTGCCGCCGGACCTCGCCGGCAAGGTCAAGGGCCTCGACCAGTACGACTTCTCGTCGCAGGAGGCGGCCGAGCGCTTCGAGGCGCTGAAGGACCGCCTGCGCGAGCAGCTCGTCCAGCAGGCGGTCGACCAGATGTCGGGCGCCATGCAGAACATGACGCCGCAGGACATGTCGCGGATGAAGGACATGCTCGCCGAGCTCAACCAGATGCTCGAGCAGCGGGCCAGGGGAGAGGAGCCCGACTTCGACGGGTTCATGGAGCGCCACGGCGATTTCTTCCCCGAGAACCCCCAGAACCTCGACGAGCTGCTGGCGATCATGGCGCAGCGCATGCAGGCCATGCAGGCGCTGATGAACTCGATGACCCCGGAGCAGCGGGCGCAGCTGCAGGACCTGTCGGACCAGCTCCTCGAGGACATGGACCTGCGTTGGCAGATGGACCAGCTGGGCCAGAACCTGCGCGACACGTTCCCCGACATGGACTGGGACGCCAGCTACCAGTTCCGCGGCGAGGACCCGCTCGACATGGCGCAGGCCAGCTCGGTCATGGGCCAGCTCGGCGACCTCGACCAGCTCGAGCAGATGCTCCGCGGGGGATCCGATCCCGGGGCGCTCCGAGACGTCGACCTGGACCGCGTGCGACAGCTCCTCGGCGACGAGGCCGCCGACAGCATGGAGCGGATGAGCGAGATCACCAGGATGCTCACCGAGGCGGGGCTGGTGGAGCAGAAGGAAGGTCGGCTGGAGCTCACGCCCAAGGGCATGCGGCGGCTCGGTCAGAACGCACTGGCCCAGCTCTTCAAGAAGCTGGACCGGGACCAGATCGGGCGTCACGAGACCGAGCGCAACGGCGCCGGTCACGAGCGGACGTACCAGACCAAGCCCTACGAGTGGGGCGACCCGTTCAACCTCCACATCGAGAAGACGATCCGCAACGCCATCGTGCGGGGCGAGTCGGCTCCCGTCCGCCTCCGCCCCGAGGACTTCGAGATCGAGGAGACCGAGACCGTCGTGCGGTCCTCGACGGTCCTCATGCTGGACCTCTCGCTGTCGATGCCGATGCGGGACAACTTCCTGCCGGCAAAGAAGGTCGCGATGGCCCTCCACTCGCTGATCTCGATGCAGTACCCGCGGGACTACCTGGGCATCGTCGGCTTCAGCGAGGTGGCGCGGATCCTCACCGCCGAGCAGCTGCCCGAGGTGAGCTGGGACTTCGTCTACGGGACGAACATGCAGCACGGCTTCCAGCTGGCCCGTCAGCTTCTGGCACGCCAGTCGGGCACCAAGCAGATCATCATGATCACCGACGGCGAGCCGACGGCCCACATCAACGCCTACGGCGAGCCGGAGTTCCACTACCCGCCGGTGCGGGAGACGGTGGACGCCACGCTGCTCGAGGTGGCCCGCTGCACCCGCGAGCGCATCCGGATCAACACGTTCATGCTGGATCCCGACCGGAGCCTGCAGCAGTTCGTGGGCAAGCTCACCGAGATGAACCGCGGTCGGGCCTTCTACACGACGCCGCAGAACCTGGGTGACTACGTGCTGGTGGACTTCATCGAGCAGAAGCGTGAGCTGCTCCGAGGTCGACGCTGACCGACCCGTCGGGGCCGGCGATGACGTCGGCCCGGCTCGGTGGCTCACGGTCCGGTCGGGGTCGCGCCGTCGGGTCGCGACCTGCGAACGTCCCGCGCCCCGTCGTTGCAGGCGGAAACCCGAAGTTCCGCTTGCGCAGGACGCGGAAGCCCGTCACTATGTTCAGTTACATCGGTGTAATTACACAGAGCCGCACAACACGGTGCCGATGCACCGTTCGTACACCGATCAGATCGATCGACCGAACCGAGCACACCGTGGGCCGATCCCAGGATCCGCTCACGGAACCGACCACGACCAACGGGTTCGCTCGGACCGGGACGACCGGCTGAACGAACCGGAGGGGACCCATGACCGACGCATCGCAGGAACGACCGGACGACACGTCCGCCGCCTCCGAGGAAGAGACGGCAGCCGAGAGCTGGCAGGCGTTCGCCAACTGCCTCGGGGTCGACCCCGACCTGTTCTTCCCCGAGCGGGGTGCCTCCACCAAGGAGGCCAAGCAGGTGTGCCAGGGCTGCGTCGTCCGTGAGGACTGCCTGGAGTACGCGCTCGCCAACGGCGAGAAGTTCGGCATCTGGGGCGGCCTCAGCGAGCGCGAGCGCCGCCGGATCCGTCGGCAGCGGGCCCTCGCCCGCGCCGCCCAGCAGTCCCGCACCGCCTGAGGTCCCTCACCACCTGAGCGATCGACCGGTCGGACCCGGTCGATCGGACGCGCGCCCGTTGCCGCAGGCGCGTCAGGGCTGCGTCGTGCCGGTCCGTGCGACGCGACGATCGGTGACGACCACGTCCGCCGGCACGTCCCACTCCCGGCGCGGGATCGGCTCCGCCCCCACCTGCACGTCGAAGCAGGCGACCACCACCAGCGGTCGGGACACGGGATCGGCCAGGGCCCGGTCGTAGTAGCCGGCACCGAACCCGATCCTCGTCCCCGTCTCGTCGGCGGCGACGCACGGCGCCACCACGACGTCGATCCCGGACGCGTCGAGGAGCGGGCGGCCGTCGTCCGGCGGTTCGGAGATGCCGAAGGCACCGACGGCCATCTCGTCGCCGTCGGACCACTCCCGGAACGCCATGACCCCCGGATCGTCGGCCGAGGGTGCGACCACGACCGGCAGCCACGTGGTCCAGCCCAGGCCGCGCAGAACCGGTGCGGCGGCGCGGAGGTCCAGCTCGTCGCGGACCGGCCAGCTCAGCGAGATGCGACCCGCTCCGACGGGTGCCGACAGCTCGTCGAGCGAGCAGAGCGCGGCGACGGCGCGCTCGGTGGCGCGCGCCCGCTCTGCGCCCGACAGGTCCATGCGCGCGCGCCGGCCCGCGCGGCGGGCGGCGGCGACGCGCTCGGACGGGTCGTCCACGCTCACGACGGGCACGGAGTCGCGCACATCACGGGACGGAGAACACTGGTTGAACGCCGGTCGCCCGATGGGGACGGCGGGGGTGGTGACGGTATGGTGAGTCCATGTTCGGTGGACAAGAGTGGCTCATCATCGTGATCATCGCCCTCGTCATCTTCGGCGGATCACAGCTGCCGAAGCTCGCCCGCAACATCGGTTCGGCCCAGAAGGAGTTCAAGAAGGGCCTCGCCGAGGGTGCCGCGGACGACGACGACGAGGACGGGTCCGAGAAGAAGAAGTCCGCCTGACACGCAACGGCCGCCCCGGAGGGCGGCCGTCGACGCGTTCGGATGGGGCCTCGAGGCGAGGCCGGGTGCGGCTCAGCTGACGCCGGCCGGACGACGCGCACCCCGCGCCTTGAGGATGCGGCGCCGCTCGCGCTCGCTGGTCCCGCCCCACACGCCGTGGTCGATCCTGTTGTCCAGGGCGTACTCCAGGCAGTCGGCCTTCATGGGGCAGTCGGCGCACACTCGCTTCGCGACCTCCACCCCCACTCCATCGGAGGGGAAGAACAGGCTGGGGGGCTTGTCGGCGCAGTTGCCCTGCGCCATCCATTCGGTGTCGAGTACCGGATCCATACGGTGAGTCTGACGCCCGGAGGGACCCTTTTGTTCCGGACATCGGTCCACCGCTGAAAGCACGCTCAGACCGGCGGGACATGCGTCACAGCGTCCGACGGGCGCTCCTCGGCGATCCGGGTGCCCGCAGTGCCGAATCCGCCGGCGGACCCGGCTCCCGGTAGGCTGGCCGACCATGTCGTACACCTACGCCCCCGAGTCCGACGAGCCCATCGAGTGGGTGGCTGCCGCCACGATCGTCTACCTCGGCCCGGTCGCTCCCCACTGGGAGATCCGCGGTGACCACGGCGACACCCAGCTCATCGACGACTTCCGCTCCCGCGTCAACGCCCGGCTCATGCTGCTGCCGCCGCACGACCCGCAGTTCAAGCGCAACAAGGAGCGCGTCGCCCGCGACGCCGAGCGCGAGCTGATCGAGCTGACCTGGGACCTCGGCGACGACGAGCGCTGAGCCGCTCCGGAGCAGCCCGCCGGCGCGCTCCGTGCCGATAGCCTGAGGCCATGACGGACCCGGCCGACGAGCGTTCCCCGTACCTCAACCGGGAGCTCTCCTGGCTGGAGTTCAACGCCCGGGTCCTCGCGCTCGCCGACGACCCCGCCACGCCGCTGCTCGAGCGGGTCAAGTTCCTGGCGATCTTCTCGCAGAACCTCGACGAGTTCTTCCAGGTCCGCGTCGCCGGCCTCAAGGACCGCGTCGCCGCGGGGGTCACCCGCCGCAGCCCCGACGGCATGAGCGCCGGCGAGCAGCTCGAGGCGATCGGTGAGCGCACCGAGGAGCTGGTCGCCCGGGCCGACGAGATCTTCCTCGGTCCGATCTGCTCGTCGTTGGCCGACGAGGGCATCGTGTTCTCCACCTGGGACCAGCTGGACGACGACGACCGCGAGTGGGCCACTCTCGAGTTCCGCAACCGGATCTTCCCCGTGCTCACGCCGCTCGCCGTCGACCCCGGGCACCCGTTCCCCTACATCTCGAGCCTCTCGCTGAACCTCGGCGTCATCGTCCGCGATCCCACGACCGACCTCCGCCGGTTCGCCCGCGTCAAGGTCCCGTCGCTGCTGCCCCGCTTCGTGGTCATGCCCGACGGCGAGCGCTTCGTCCCGCTGGAGCAGGTGATCGCGCACCACCTCGACGAGCTGTTCCCCGGGATGGAGGTCATCGACCACGTCGCGTTCCGGGTCACCCGCAACGCGGACCTCACCGTGGAGGAGGAGGAGGCCGACGACCTTCTCGCCGCCATCGAGATGGAGCTCCGGCGTCGACGGTTCGGCAAGGCCGTCCGGCTGCAGGTCGAGGACGACATCTCGGCCGAGGCCCTGGAGCTCATCCGCAGCGAGCTCGAGCTGTCCGACGACGACGTCACGGCGCACTCCGCGCCCCTGGACCTCGGGGGGCTCTTCGCCGTGGCGGAGGTCGATCGGCCCGACCTGAAGTACCCCGAGTTCGCGCCCGTCACCCAGCACCGCCTGGCGACGAACGAGGACGACGAGCCGCCCGACCTCTTCGCCGTCATGCGCGAGGGCGACGTGATGGTCCACCACCCCTACGACAGCTTCTCCACCTCGGTCGAGGAGTTCATCCGCCAGGCTGCCCGGGACCCGCGCGTCCTGACGATCAAGCTCACGCTCTACCGCACCTCGGGCGACAGCCCGATCGTTGCCGCCCTCATCAAGGCCGCGGAGATGGGCAAGCAGGTCGTCGCCCTGGTCGAGCTGAAGGCCCGCTTCGACGAGGAGCGCAACATCGAATGGGCTCGCCGCCTGGAGCAGGCCGGGGTGCACGTCGTCTACGGGCTGGTCGGGCTCAAGACCCACACCAAGACGTGCCTGGTCGTCCGGGACGAGGGCGACAGCGTCAACCGCTACTGCCACATCGGCACCGGCAACTACAACTCGAAGACGGCCCGTCTCTACGAGGACGTGGGTCTGCTGACAGCGGACCCCGACCTCGGAGCGGACCTCACCCAGCTGTTCAACTACCTCACGGGCTACGCCCGCGACGTGCACTACGCCAAGCTGCTCGTCGCTCCGCACACTCTGCGCAACGGACTCGTCCGGTTCATCCGCAACGAACGGGCCGCGGCGCCCGGCACCGGGCACATCATCATGAAGATGAACAGCCTGGTCGACGCGGACATGATCGACGAGCTGTACGCCGCGTCGCAGGACGGCGTGAAGGTGGAGCTGATCATCCGGGGCATCTCATGCATCCGACCCGGCGTGCCGGGGTTGTCGGACAACATCACCGTCCGGTCCATCGTCGGTCGCTACCTCGAGCACTCCCGCGTCTACCGGTTCGCCAACGGTCGAGGGCCCGGCCAGGAGCTGCACTTCATCGGCTCGGCCGACCTGATGCCGCGCAACCTCGACCGACGCGTCGAGGCCGTCGTCCCGGTCCGGTCACCGGAGCTGCGGGTCCGCATGGACGAGGTGCTCGCGGTGGCTCTGGCCGACGACACGCTCGCGTGGACCCAGCACGACGACCGCTGGACGCACGTGGAGCGGACCAACACCGTCGACACCCACCTCGAGCAGCAGGAGCACGCCGAGAAGCGGGCCTCGGTCGGCCGACGGTGACCCCGTCGTCGGGACCCTCCGATCGACCCGTCGTGCGGGCGGCCGGCGGCGTGGTGTGGCGGCGGCGCAGCGGCGAGCTGCAGGTCCTCGTGGTCCACAGGCCGCCTCCGCGGAACGACTGGTCGCTCCCCAAGGGCAAGCTCGAGGACGGCGAGCGGCACAGGGACGCGGCTCTGCGCGAGGTGCACGAGGAGACCGGCATGCGCTGCGCGCTCGGCGACCGCCTCACCGAGATCAGCTACGCCACCCCCAA
Source organism: Actinomycetes bacterium (assembly GCA_023434535.1). Classification (GTDB taxonomy): domain Bacteria; phylum Actinomycetota; class Acidimicrobiia; order Acidimicrobiales; family Microtrichaceae; genus Dermatobacter. The sequence goes on along the minus strand of JAEYSR010000149.1, from coordinate 35,147 downwards.
GGGCGAGGACAAGCGCGTGCGCTGGTGGGCGATGACCGTCGAGCACGACGACGGCTTCACCCCCAACCGGGAGATCGACGACCGTCGCTGGGTCACCACCTCCGAGGCGGCTGCGCTCCTCACGTGGGGGACCGACAGGTCGCTGCTCCAGCTGTTCATGGACAGCGACGTCACCCGCTGACGTTCCCGGACACGGCACCAGTTCACCTGGCGGTCACCGACGGGATCGGTGACCTGGTGCGGGTGTCGCGATCGCCACCCCGAACCTTCAGCCGCGGTTCACCTCTCGTTCACCTGCGTTCCGCCTTGCGTACACCCCGGTTCCGTACGTTGCCGGCAGATGGCCGAAGAGGTCATCAGGCGGCCGCAGTGGTCGCCAGGTGGCAGAGCTGCCACCGACGTCTGAAACCTCCCGAGGAGGCAGTTGAATGTTGCGAAAGGGCCGTCTGGCCTGGCTGATGGTGTTGCTCGTCGCAGTCGGCCTCGTGGCCGCTGCGTGCGGCGACAGCGATGACTCGAGCGATTCCGGCTCGGGCGACAAGTCCACGACCACGGCGGCCGAGGGCCCCGCGGCTCCGACGGACGCCGACATCAAGGCGCTCACCGCCAAGATCGCCGGAGGCGGCGCCAGCTTCCCCGACGCCTTCTACCAGGCGGTCAACGCCGACTTCAACGGCATCGCCGGCTCCGAGCTGGTGACCTACGCCAAGAGCGGATCCTCCGACGGACGCAAGCAGCTGGCCGACGGCACCGTCATCTTCGCCGGCAGCGACTCCCTCCCCAAGCCCGAGGAGACCTTCGGCGGCAAGGAGATCCTCTTCTTCCCGACCGTCGCCGCGCCGATCACCGTCAGCTACAACGTCGAGGGCGTCGACGAGCTGCAGCTCACCCCCGACACCCTGGCCAAGATCATGCAGGCCGAGATCACCACGTGGGACGACCCCGCCATCAAGGCGGACAACCCCGACGCCACCCTGCCCAGCACCCCGATCGTGGTCGTCCACCGCTCGGACGGGTCCGGTACCACGAACAACTTCACCAAGTACCTGAAGGCCGCCGCGCCCGACGTGTGGAAGCTCGATTCGGGCGACACGGTCAACTGGCCGGCCGGCACCCAGGGTGCGGAGAAGAACTCCGGCGTCGCCCAGCTCATCAGCCAGACCGCCGGTGCGATCGGCTACGTGGACCTCGCGGATGCCGCCAAGGCCAAGCTGACGTTCGCGGCGATCGAGGACCAGGCCGGCGAGTTCGTGCTCCCGTCGGTCGATGGCGTGCAGGCTGCTCTCGACAGCGCCGAGGTCGCCGACGACCTCACCTACAACCCGCTGAACTCGCCGGGCAAGGGTGCGTACCCGATCACGGCGCCGACGTGGATCCTCACGTACACCTCGTACAGTGACGCTGCGGTCGTGTCCTCGCTGCAGACCTACCTGCGGTACCTCCTGACCACCGGCCAGGAGCAGGCGTCTGCGACCGGCTACGTCGGCATCACGAGCGACCTGCAGGAGAAGGCTCTGGCCCAGGTCGACAAGATCACCACCGGCTGATCCAGCTCTCGGAGAGCGGTCCGGTCCGATCCCTCGGGCCGGACCGCTCGCCACCTACCGTTCGATCCCGCACCCACCGACCCGACCCTCGAACCCCCGGAGACCTGGTGGCCGTCACCACCCCCCTGGAACCATCGAGCTCACCCGGCGCCTCGCTACTGGAGGAGGGCAGGGGAGCCAAGGCGGACGCGACGTTCCGCATCGTCGCCCTCATCGCCGGCGCGTCGGTGCTCGTCATCCTGCTGCTGATCGCCGGAACCATGCTCTCGGGTGCGTGGCCGGCGTTCTCCGAGCTCGGCGCCGACTACTTCTTCGGCACGGAGTGGGTCCCGTCGGAGGGCAAGTACGGCATCCTGCCGCTCGTGTGGGGCACGATCGTCGTGTCGATCATCGCCCTGTGCTTCGCCGTGCCGATCAGCGTCGGGATCGCCCTGTTCGTCACCGAGCTGGCACCCCAGCGGCTCCGCCGACCGGTGACGACGATCGTGGACATCCTCGCCGCCGTCCCGTCGGTGGTGTTCGGCCTCTGGGCCTTCTACAACCTGCTGCCGGGTTTCCAGACCGTCTTCAACTCCATCGCCGACGCGGTGTCGGGGATCCCGGTCCTCAGCACGCTGTTCGGACCGAGCACGGGATCGTCGTACATGAGCGCCGGGATCATCCTGGCCCTCATGATCACGCCGATCATCACGTCGGTGACCCGAGAGGTGTTCAACACCGTTCCGGTGAACGACAAGTCCGGCGCGCTGGCGCTGGGCGCGACCCGCTGGGAGATGATCCGCGGCGTCGTCTTCCCCCACTCGAGCGGCGGGCTCACCGGAGCGGTGATGCTCGGACTCGGGCGGGCGATGGGCGAGACCGTGGCCGTGGCGCTCATCATCGGCGCCCGACCCGACATCTCGCTGAACCTCTTCGGCGTCGGGGAGACGATGCCGGCGCAGATCTTCCGCCAGCTGTCCGAGGCGGGAGCTCTCCTGCGCTCCGCCCTGATCGGGCTCGGCGTGATCCTGTTCATCCTCACGATCCTCGTGAACATGGCGGCCCGACGTGCCGTCGTGGTCGTGGATCGCCGAGTCAAGGGGACCGCATGACCGCGACCGCCTCCCCCCGTCCCGAGGCCGGGCGACAGGACGAGGTCACCCGCGCCCTCACCGGGGGCTCCATCGGCACCGGTCGACGTCTGCGCAACGGCGCGGCGTCGGTGCTCATGGTCGTGGCCTTCCTCGCGGCCGCCGTCCCCCTCGCCGTCATGGGCGCACAGGTGTTCAGCCAGGGCGTCAGCGCCGTGACGAGCGGGGGTTGGTGGACGAGCCCGATCCCCGAGACGGGGCGGGCCGACCTCGCCGACAACCAGCAGATGAAGGACCTCGGCTTCGGCGACACGTCGTCGGACGCCGACGCGTCGGGCGACACGTCGGTGCAGCTCGGCATGGCACCGGCGATCGTCGGGACCATCCTGACCGTCCTGGGGGCGTCGCTCCTGGCGATACCCCTCGGGATCATGGGTGCGGTGTACCTGCACGAGTACGGCAAGACCGGCCGGCTGGCCAAGTTCATCCGCTTCATGACCGACGTGATGACGGGTGTCCCGTCGGTGATCATGGGCGTGTTCATCTACACGATCTGGGTCCTTCCCCGGGGTGTCGACGGACGCTCCGCGTGGGCCGCGTCCCTCGCCCTGGCCTGCCTGATGCTGCCGATCGTCGTGCGCTCCACCGAGGAGATGCTCCGCCTCGTCCCGGACAACCTCCGGGAGGCCTCCGCGGCCCTCGGGACCAGGACGTGGAAGACGACGATCAAGGTCGTGCTGCCCGCTGCGCTGGCCGGCATCACGTCGGGGTCCCTGCTCGCCGTGGCCCGAGCGGCCGGCGAGACCGCCCCCGTGGTGTTCGTCATCGGCTTCGTCAAGACCACCAACTGGGGCTTCACGGGCCAGAACACGACCCTGTCGGCGCAGATCTACTCCCAGCAGCAGAATGGTGGGGCGCTCTCGACCGAGCTGGCCTGGGGTGCGGCTCTCACACTCGTGGCGATCGTGCTCGTGCTGACCCTCGTGGCCAGGGCGATCTCCCGCCGGTTCTCGATGCAGTGACGGAAGGCAGAACGAGGCAGATGGACTCCACAGAGGAGAGCGTGATGGCCCAGCAGTCGGTCCCGACCGTCGAGCCGCTCACCGCGTCGACCAACGGTGCCACGATGTCGGTCGTGCCGAGCCCCAACCTCGGTCCGGGTCCGGCCGACGAGGGGTCCTACCTGGACCTCCCCGTCGTCTTCGCGGTGAACGACCTCGACGTCTACTACGGCAGCCACAAGGCCGTCCGCAACGTCAGCATGCAGATCCGCCGGAACGAGATCTCCGCCTTCATCGGCCCGTCCGGGTGCGGCAAGACCACGGTGCTGCGCTGCTTCAACCGGATGAACGACCTGATCGCCGGAGCGCGCGTCGACGGCGACATCGAGTACCACGGGGTGAACCTGTACGACCCCAAGGTCAACCCGGTCGAGGTCCGACGCAAGATCGGGATGGTCTTCCAGAAGCCCAACCCCTTCCCCAAGTCGATCTACGACAACATCGCCTACGGACCTCGGATCGCCGGCATCAAGAAGCGCTCGGAGCTCGACGACATCGTCGAGCGCTCCCTGCAGCGGGCCGCGCTGTGGGACGAGGTCAAGGACCGCCTGAAGGCCTCCGCTCTCGGCATGTCGGGCGGTCAGCAGCAGCGCCTCTGCATCGCCCGGGCCGTCGCGGTCGACCCCGAGGTGATCCTCATGGACGAACCGTGCTCGGCGCTCGACCCGATCGCCACCGGCCGCATCGAGGACCTGATGCTCGAGATCAAGTCCGAGTACACGATCGTGATCGTGACCCACAACATGCAGCAGGCCGCCCGTGTCAGCGACGCCACGGCGTTCTTCTCCACCGAGGTCAACACCGAGTCGGACTTCCGGACGGGTCTGCTGGTAGAGATGGACCGGACCAACACGATCTTCTCCAACCCGAGCGACGAGCGGACCGAGAACTACATCACCGGCCGGTTCGGTTGATCGCGATGACCGGTCCCCGCCGTCGGGAGACTCCATGAACGAGTTGCGCATCGAGTTCCACGAGGAGATGGAGAACCTCCGCTCCGACCTGATCCGCCTCGGCGTGATGGTCGTCGAGACGATCGGGCGCGGGACGGCGGCGCTGCTCGACCGCGACCTGCACGCCGCCCAGCTGCTGATCGACGGCGACGACGTCATCGACGACTTCTGCCTGGGCCTGGAAGAGCGGTGCTGCCACCTGCTGGCGCTCCAGGCGCCCATCGCCGGCGACCTGCGGTTCATCCTCACGACCCTGCGTCTGATCTCCGAGCTGGAGCGCTCCGCCGACCTGATGGTCAACGTGTGCAAGGCCTCTCGTCGCATCTACGACGTGGAGTTCGGCCCGCAGCTGCGGGGCCTGATCGAGCACATGGGAGAGGAGGCCGCGTTCCTGGTGCGCGCCGCGATCGACTCCTACGTCGACGCCGACACCTCGCTCGCCGCCGCGCTCGACGACATCGACGACCGCCTCGACGAGCTCCAGACGGCCTACGTCCAGGCGATCTTCACCTCGCACTCCGTCGACAACCTGAACCTCCAGGGCGCCGTGCAGCTGGCGATGATCGGTCGCTACTTCGAACGCATCGGCGACCACGCGGTGAACATCGGCGAGCGCGTCCAGTACATGGTCACCGGTTGGCTGCCCGAGCACACCGGCTCGGCCCGGCACCACATGCGGGCGCAGACCGAGCCCTCGACCAACGGGTCGGAGCTGCAGCCAGGCTCCGACGACACCCCCGGATCCATCGCGGTGGACCCCGGACTCGACGACTGACCTCGACGTGTCACGGAGTCGAACGTGACCGTCCTGGCGGTCCTCCTGGCGTTGGCCTGTGCGGTCAGCACCGCTGCCGCGCTGCACTGGCGGCGGGTCGCGCAGAGCCCGACCGGGCCCGCCCCGACCGAGGTGGAGCAGCCGTCGGAGGTGGGTGCTGCCGCCCCGACGGAGGACGGCCCGTCGGAGCGCGACCTGCTCCTCGGTCGCTTCCGCTCGGTCGTCGAGAACCTCCAGCGGGCGGTGGTGCTCTGGGACGGCAGCGGGCAGGAGCTGTACCGCAACGCCGCAGCGAGGGCGATGTTCGAGGCCCGTGACGGCCAGGTGCTCGTCGCCGCGGCGATCGAGGAGGTCATGGCCGACGCCCTCGCCGGCCGGTCGGTCCGACGTGAGGTCGAGCTGTTCGGACCTCCCGCCGCGTCCTTCCTGGTGGTGGCCCGGCCCTTCGGGACCGTGCCGCCCGAGGTCGGCGGCGACGACCTGCCCGAGGGCACGGTGCTCGACGGCGCCGTCGCCATCGTGGAGGACCGGTCGCTGCAGCGTCGCACGGAGACCGTCCGCCGCGACTTCGTCGCCAACATCTCCCACGAGCTGAAGACGCCGATCGGGGCGCTCGGCCTGCTGGCCGAGACGGTCCGGGACGAACCCGATCCCGCCGTCGTCGAGCGGCTCGCGGAGCGGATGATCACCGAGGCCGACCGCGTCGGGCGGACCGTCGACGACCTGCTCGAGCTGAGCAGCATCGAGTTCGGCGACGACGCCGAGTTCGAGGACCTGGACGTGCGCTCGGTGGTGGGGGAGGCCGAGAGCCGACTGGGCTCCGCTCCCGACCACGCGGACGTGAAGATCCGCGTCGACGTCCCGTCCAACCTCGTGGTCCACGGCGACCGTCGTCAGCTCGTGTCCGCCGTGTTCAACCTGCTCGACAACGCCGTGAAGTACTCGCCCGAGGAGTCGGAGGTCGTCGTCGAGGCGGTCGTGTCCGACGAGGGCCCGACGTCCACGACCTGCCTGACCGTCACCGACTCCGGGATCGGGGTGCCCCGACGCGACCTCGACCGCATCTTCGAGCGCTTCTACCGGGTCGACCGCGCCCGTTCGCGGCGGACCGGCGGCACGGGCCTCGGCCTGGCGATCGTCCGGCACGTCGCCAGCAACCACGGGGGTGAGGTGAGGGTCGAGTCGACCGAGGGCGTCGGTTCCGCCTTCACCCTGGTGCTGCCCGGTCCGACCGCCGTCCCTTCCGCCTTCCCGACCGAACCCGACGCCGGACCCACAGGATCCCGGCCGTCGTCCCCCCAGGAGGACGCATGAGCGCCACCACAGCCGCCATCCCGACGGTCCTCGTCGTCGAGGACGAGGAGGCCTTCATCGAAGCGCTGTCCGTGGGACTGCGCCGGGAGGGCTTCGACGTGGCGGTCGCCAGGGACGGCGCCGAGGCCATGGACCGCTTCGACGACGTGGCCCCCGATCTGGTGCTCCTCGACGTCATGCTGCCGACCGTCTCGGGCCTCGACGTCTGCCGGGAGATCCGCCAGCGCAGCGAGGTGCCGATCATCATGGTGACCGCTCGTGCGTCGGAGATCGACACCGTCGTCGGCCTCGAGGTGGGTGCCGACGACTACGTGACCAAGCCGTACCGACTGAGGGAGCTGGTCGCGCGGATGCGGGCCGTGCTGCGCCGTCAGCCGCGCTCGGGTGCCGACGTCGCGCTGGCCTCGGCCGACGTGCTCGTGATCGACGACGTCGAACTGGACCTGGACCGCCACGAGGTGCGGGTGCGCGGCGAGCAGGTGAGCCTGCCGTTGAAGGAGTTCGAGCTCCTCGCGGTGCTCATGGAGAACGCCGGACGCGTCCTCCCGCGAGCGACCCTGATCGACCGCGTCTGGGGCAGCGACTACGTGGGTGACACCAAGACCCTCGACGTGCACGTCAAGCGGCTGAGGTCGAAGGTCGAGTCCGACCCCTCTCGCCCGACCGCCATCACGACGATCCGGGGCCTCGGCTACAAGTACTCCGCTCCTCGGGGCTGATCCGCCTCGGCGGGCGATCGGGCCGCGCGGATCGGGTGTCCCGGTGGGCTCGTAGCATGGCGCCGTGAGCGGTCACGGCGAGCCCGTGCGGCTGTTGCAGCCGCGGATCGACGTCCGCTCGCCGTTCGGTCGTCTCGCCCTCACCCACGTGCTGTCGCTGGCGGGCGACGCCCTGGTGGCGATGTCGCTCGCCGGGACGCTGTTCTTCGACGTCGACCCGTCCGAGGCGCGCTGGAAGATCGCCCTCTACCTGCTCTTCACGATGGCGCCCTTCGCCGTCGTCGGCCCGCTGATCGGGCCGGCCATGGACCGCGCCAAGGGCGGGCACCGGGCCGTCATGGTGGGCTCCACGGTGGGGCGGGCCGTCATCGCCCTCCTCATGATCGGGACCGTCAGCAACGACAGCCTCCTGCTGTTCCCCGAGGCGTTCCTCATGCTCGTGATGGCCAAGACCTACCAGGTGGCCAAGGCGGCGATCGTGCCCACGGTGGTCGAGGGCGACGCCGGCCTGGTGGAGGCGAACTCCAAGCTCCAGCTCCTGTCGGGTCTGTCCGGCTTCGCCGCCGGCATCCCCGGCGGGCTCCTCCTGCTCGTGCTCGGTCCCAGCGCGGTGGTCTTCCTGGCGTCCATCACCTTCGCCGTCGGGGTCGTGGCCGCCATGCGCGTCCCGTCCACGACCATCGCCGCCGAACCGGCCGGAGACCAGGAGAAGGCGGAGCTGCGCAGCGCCGGTGTGCTCAGCGCCGCCTCCGCGATGGGCACCCTGCGCGCCGTGGTCGGCTTCGTCACCTTCCTCCTGGCGTTCGCCCTGCGCGGGGGCGACAAGGTGGCCGACCTCGGCACGGGTCTCGGGCGCCTCTCGGGCTCGCTCCCGGCGGGCACCGACCTGTCGGCCTCGGACCTCGTCGCTCCGGTCGGCTCGCCGCCGGCATGGCACTTCGCGGTGATCGTCGGGCTCAGCGTCGCGGGTGGGCTGGTCGGCGCGGCGGTGGCGCCGTTCGTGCGGCGTGCCATCCCCAAGGAGGAGCTGCTTCTGCTCGGCTCCCTGGTGATCGGGATGCTCGCCGGCCTCTGCGGCGCGCTGCTCGGAGGCCTGACGGGTCAGGCGATGATGGCCCTGCTGATCGCGGTCGCGGCGTCGTCGGGGAAGCAGGCCTTCGACGCCGTCGTGCAGCGCGACGCCCCGGACGCCAACCGCGGGCGGTCCTTCGCCCGGTTCGAGTCGCGCTTCCAGGTCGCCTGGGTGCTCGGCGCGTTCCTGCCGGTCATCATCCCGCTGCCCACCCGCCTCGGCGGCTGGTTCGTGGCTCTGCTGGCGCTCGGCGCCGCCGTGTTCTTCGCCGTCGGCATGAAGGCCGTCGGGCGCGGCGAGGTGCCGCCGCGCCTCCCGACCGCTCGACAGGTCGGGCGGCAGGTCCGTGGTCGGGTGGGGGAGGCACGACGGACCCGACGACCCGTGAGCGACACACCCGACGGGTCAGGGGCGTACGACCAGGGCCACGGGTCCGGCCAGTGACGCGGCGGCCGTCGCCGCCGCGTCGTCAGGTCTGACCGCGAGCGTCACCGCCTCGCCGTCCACCCGGAGCACGGTGGCCGCGCTCGCGACAGGGGCGTCCCAGGTCGGGGCGGCCACATCGACGACGTCACCCGCCTCGGCGAGACGGGGTAGCTCGCCGGTGCTGACGGCGACCGCCACCCGTCCCGCTGGCAGCGACCGGGCGGCGTCGCTCCCACGCCGAGCCGGGACGAGCGGTGAGCTCAGCACGGTTCCGGCCGGAAGGCCGACCGCGGCCACCCCGTCGTCGGGCAGCTCGGTCAGATGTCCGTCGGGCACCAGCGCCGGTGGCATCCGTCGGTGCTCGACGTCGCGGGGCGTCACCGGGACGCCGGGACCGAGCGACCGTCGGACGACGAGGACCGGCACGGTGCCGCCCCAGGCGTCCCGCTCCGCGGTGGCATCGGCGACCGTGCGCTGCACCCCGATCGCCACCGCGGTCACGGCGAGCCAGGCCGCGATCCGACGCCGGCGGACCCGGCGACGGCCGGGGGAGGAACCGGACGCCGGCCGACGCCGACGGCCGACGCCGAGACGGTCGGCCAGGTCGCGGGGTCGACGGGCGCGGAGCCGTGCTCCGTCGGGAGTGGGGCGGGGCATGTCCGGTCCTCCTGCGGGCCCGCCACTCGGGCGTGCCGTCGAGCGGTGTCGCAGGGGAAGCGGTCGGCGATCGGGCGGGCGCCCCGGGTTCAGCGCCGGTCGTTGTCGGCGCCCACCGGCTCGACTGCGAACAGCACGTCGGCCGGGGGTCCGTCGGCCGGCACCGTCAGGAGCTCGTGACCGTCCTCCGTCACGAGCAGCGTGTGCTCGAACTGGGCCGTCCGCTGGCGGTCCGAGGTGGCCACCGTCCAGCCGTCGTCCCACATCACCACACCGGCCGCGCCCACGTTGATCATCGGCTCCACGGTGAAGGTCATCCCGGGCAGGAGGACCGTGTCGTTGCGCGGGTCGTAGTAGTGGGGGATCTGCAGCGACGTGTGGAACTGGTCGCCGATGCCGTGGCCGATGAACTCGCGCACGACGGAGTAGCCGTAGGGCCGCACGGACTCCTCGATCGCCTTGCCGATGTCCCGGACGCGGGCCCCCGGCGTCACCGCGGAGATGCCTGCGTGCATGGCGTCGCGGGTGCGTGCCACGAGCGCGGCCGACACCGGGTCGACGTCGCCGACCAGGAACGTCGCCGACGTGTCGCCGTGGACGCCCTCGATGAACGCGGTCACGTCGACGTTGACGATGTCGCCGTCCTGGAGGCGCCTCGAGTCGGGGATGCCGTGGCACACGATCTCGTTGACCGAGGTGCACAGCGACTTGGGGTAGCCCCGGTAGTTCAGGGTCGACGGGTAGGCGCCGGCGGCGACCATCGCGTCGTGGCCGATGCGATCGAGCTCGTCGGTCGTGACGCCCGGGCGGACGTGGCGACCGACCTCGATCAGGGCGTCGGCGGCGACCCGGCCGGCGACCCGCATTGCGGCGATCTCGTCCTCGGTCCGGATGGCGCGTGACTGGCGGGAGGAGGGGGTGCCCGTGAGCGCGTACTCCGGCCGGGCGATGCCGGCCGGCACCGTCCGCATGGGGGACACCAACCCGGCCGTCACCGGCGGCGACGGGGGGTCGGACAGGGCGTTCGCTCGCTTCTTGCGCTTTGCCACCGCACCAGCGTACGCCCGTCGCCACCCCTGCCGACCGGTCGGGCACCGGGGACCGCTCCCCGCGGGTGGGGCGAATTTCTCAACCCATCGGCCCGTTCGGTCGACACGCTGAGCGATGGCACGCCGATCGAACACCGCACCCGTGGCCCGCGGCCACATGGGCATCCGCAGTCGCCTGATGCTCCTGCTCGTCGTCCCGCTCGCCGGCCTGCTCGCCGTCACGGGCTACGCAATGTTCACCGCCGTCGAGCAGTCGCGGGACGCCGCGGAGCTCGGTGGTGACGCCCAGGTCTCGCTCGCCGCGTACCGGCTGGTCGACGCGCTGCAGGCGGAACGCCAGACGCTCGCCGCCGGTCAGCCCACGAACGAGCAGCTCCGGTCCGACGTGACGTCGGCCAGCGAGGAGCTGAGGATCCGCGCCGAGCAGCAGGGCGGGACGCTCCAGGCGATGACTGCCAGGGCACTCGATCGGACCGAGGCCGCCGGTTCGCTCGCGGTGACCAACACCGGTGGTCTGGTGGCGGTCGACGGCTACACGCCGGCCATCTCCGCCCTCCTCGCCGTGAGCCGGGCCGGCTTCGACCCGGACGGCGCCATCGACGACGCTCCGGCGTCCACGGCGGACCTCCTCGCCTCGGCGCAGGAGTCCGGCGCGCTCGAGCGGGACCTCGTCCAGGCCATGTCCGTGCGCGGGATGCTCGCGCCCGACACCTACGCACGGGTGTCGGAGCTCGCCGCCGCACAGGACATCCAGTCGACTCAGGCCGTCGCGACCGCCCCCTCCGACCTCGCCGTGCGCATCGACCGCGTGGGCGACGCCCTGGCGGCCGCCTCGCCCGGGCGCGACGACCTGTTCTTCGCCGCCGCCTCCGGAGCGGTGGTCGAGCAGGCGGCGGTCGACAGCTGGATCCAGGGGGCGGACGCCCGGGTCGACGAGCTGCTGGCGCTGCGCGACGGAGCCGCCCAGCGTGCCGTCGCCGCCGTCGACGACCTGGCCACGTCGAGCCGCCAGGTGCTCCTGGTGGCCGCCGCGGCGCTGATCCTGGCGCTGCTCATCAGCGCCTTCCTGGTCCGCTCCGCCATCCGCTCCATCGCCCGGCCGCTCACCGAGCTCGCCACCCAGGCCGAGGAGGTGGCGGTCAGCCGGCTTCCCGAGGCCGTGTCCGCCCAGCAGACCGGGAGCGCGGAGCTGCGACTGCCGCCCATCCGTGCGACGGGTGCGACCGAGGTGCAGGAGGTGGCCGGCGCGTTCAACGACATCCAGGACACGGCTCTCCGGCTCGCCGGCGAGCAGGCCGTCCTGCGTCGCAACCTGGCCGACGCCCTGACGAACCTGGGTCGCCGCAACCAGGCGCTGCTCGGCCGCCAGCTCGACTTCATCTCCTCCCTCGAGCAGCGGGAGACCGATCCTGCGTTCCTCGAGCACCTGTTCAAGCTCGACCACCTGGCGAGCCGCATGCGACGCAACGCCGAGTCGCTGCTGATCCTGACCGGCTCCGAGACGCCCCGGCGTCGGCGCAAGCCCGCCCCGCTGACCGAGGTGGTGCGCGCGGCCATGAGCGAGGTCGAGGACTTCGAGCGGGTGCGTCTCGGCCAGCTCGGCGACGCCACCCTGACGGGGCCGGTCGTCATCGACCTCGTCCACATGCTGGCCGAGCTGATCGAGAACGCGCTGCGGTTCTCGCCACCCGACACCACGGTGGAGATCGACGGTCGGTCGCTGGGCCAGGGCGGCTACACCCTCGCCGTCATCGACCACGGCGTCGGGATGGCCGACGTGGAGATCGTGGCTGCCAACCAGCGGCTCGCCGGCCTCGACGAGGTCGACGGGATGCCCACCCGCTACCTGGGCCAGTACGTGATCGCGAAGCTCGCGGCCAAGACGGGCGCACTGGTGCGACTCCAGCCGACCTCTGGCGGCCGCGGTATCACCGCCGTCGTCAGCATCCCCGCCACCGCGACGGTGGGCACGGCCGACCGGTCCAAGATCGCCCGCCCGCTGCCCGGGACCCGTGCGGCGCGCGACCAGTCGCCCGACCCGTTCGCTCCCGGCGCCGGCCTGACCGCAGCGGTCGTGCAGCCCGACGCCGTGATCGACCCCACCGCCGATCCGTTCGCCGAGGAGCCGCCCACGAGGGAGGACCTGGTGTCCGACCCCACGGCGGTCGGCTCCGACGAGTGGACCTGGATGCCCGACGCGACCCCCGTGGACGAGCTCAACGGAGCGTCGAGCGACGCGGCCGACGGCTGGAGCGCCGAGTGGGCGGTCGAGACGACGGCGAGCGACGCCCTCGGCATCGATCCCGCCTCGGACCCCGGGGCGCGTTCGTTCGACGAGCCCGTCTCGTTCGATCAGCCGGCCTCGTTCGATCAGCCCGCGTCGTTCGATGTGCCGGCCTCGAACTCGGAGCCCGTGTCGTTCGAGGAACCCGTGTCGTTCGAGGAGCGCGTGTCGTTCCAGGAGCCCGTGTCGGCACAGCCGGTCGACGACCCGTTCGGCGGAGACCAGTTCGATCCCGACACGTTCCGTCGCGAGATCACCTCCGAGGAGATCGCTGCCGCGTTCCCGACGCCGCCTCCGCCGCCGCAGGCGATCCCCGACCAGACCTGGGTGGCACGAGCCGACGACCCGGCTCCTGCGGAACCACCCGCCGTCGCGCCCGACCCGCAGCCCGAGCCGGTGGTCGCGACGTCGTCGACCGACGGTGGCCTCGGCGGCGGTCTCGGTGGCGGACTGACGCGTCGGGTGCCCGGCGCCTCGCTGAACGACAGCCCGCTCGGCCAGACCGCTCCGGAACCCGTCGTCGAGCAGGAGCGATCCGCCGACGGAGTGCGCTCGATGCTCTCGGCGTTCCAGGGGGGCCGCAGCCGCGGCCGGGGCGGCGTCGCGGTGCAGGACTCCGGTACCCGGACCGTCGACAGCGGCTCCCTCGACAGCGGCCCTCTGAACAGCGGCCCCCTCGACAGCGGCCCTCTCAACAGCACAGCGCCGTCCGACCCCTGGTCGACCGGCGCGACCACGACCCCGTCCGACACGTGGACGGCCGATCACATCGGTGCCGATCCGGCACCGGAACTGGAGGATCCCCGTGATCACTGACGTCAACGAGCAGGTGCAGCAGATCCCCTGGCTGCTGTCGCGCTTCGTCGAGCAGACCCCCGGCGTCAGCGACGCCGTGTGCGTCAGCTCCGACGGGTTGCTGATGGCGATGTCGACCGACCTCGACCGGGCCCGCGCCGATCAGTTCGCGGCGATCGCCGCCGGCCTCACGAGCCTCTCGCTGGGAGCCTCCCGCTGCTTCGGCTACGGCGAGGTCGACCAGGTCATGGTCGAGATGAGCACGGGCTTCCTCTTCGTCGCGTCGATCTCCGACGGCAGCTGCCTCGGCATCCTGTCGACCAAGGACGCGGACGTGGGACTCGTCGGCTACGAGATGACGCTCCTGGTGGAGCGCTTCGGCAGCGTGCTGACCCCCCAGGTCCGTGCCGGGCTGCGCAGCGTCCTGGCCGCCGGCTGACCGTCGAGCGCACGGACCCACCGACCGACGACCGCTCAGCTCGACGAGGGAAGGCCTGACCGATGTCCACCTGGGACGACCCCACGACCGGTGTCCCGCCGGCGGGAGGCGTCGCGCCCGGGGACCAGTCGAGCGACGTGGACATGGACGACGAGGACGGCGAGCTCGTCCGGCCGTTCGTCATCACCGGTGGTCGGACGCGGCACGCCAGCGTCCACCTCCGGGTCGAGGCCCTGGTCGTCGCCACCGGCGCCGCCCACGGTCGTGAGCTCCAGTTCGAGCACGCTCGCATCATCGGGCAGTGCAACTCACCGATCTCCGTCGCCGAGGTGGCCGCGCGGATCGGGGTCCCGCTGGGCGTCGCCCAGATCCTGGTCGGCGACCTGGCCGAGGCCGGGCTCGTCCAGATCCACGAAGCACGCCAGGCCGCCACGCCCGCACTCCTCCTGAGGATGATCGATGCAGTACGAGCCCTCTGATCCCCGTCACCCGTCCGGAGCCCGTGGCGCCGTCGGGGGTGCGCCGCCCGGCGGGGCGCCCCAGCCGGTGAAGATCCTCATCGCCGGCGGGTTCGGCGTCGGCAAGACCACCCTCGTCGGGGCGATCTCCGAGATCGAGCCCCTGACCACCGAGGCGACGATGACCGCGTACTCGGAGTCGGTCGAAGACACCTCCAAGATCGACCGCAAGACGTCGACCACCGTGGCCATGGACTTCGGCCGGATCACGATCGACTCGGATCTGATCCTGTACCTGTTCGGCACCCCGGGCCAGGAGCGGTTCTGGTTCATGTGGGACGACCTCGTCGACGGGGCGCTCGGAGCGGTGGTCCTCCTCGACACCCGCCGGATCCAGGACTGCTTCGCGGCGGTGGACTTCTTCGAGAGCCGGGGGGTCCCGTTCGTCGCCGTGGTCAACCAGTTCGACGACGCCGGGTCCTACACGCTCGAGGAGGTCCGTGACGCGTTGGCCCTCCCGGCGCACGTGCCGCTGGTGCGCGCCGATGCCCGATCCCGGGACTCCGTGAAGATGGTGCTCATCGCCCTGCTGGAGCACCTCATGCAGCGGGCCATGGCCGACCAGAGGGCCGCCCAACGGGTCTGACGCCGACGCCCGGGCTCAGACGCTGCCGGGCTCAGACGCTGCCCGGCTCAGTCGCTGCTCGCCTCAATCCTTGGACGTGCTCGAGCTGCTCGCGGAGTCCTTCTTGGCGCTCCCGGAGCTGGACGAGTCGCTGGAGGACCCGCCGCTCGACGAGCTGTCGCTCTTGGTGCCCTCGCTCTTGCCCTCGCCCTTGGAGCTCTCGCTCTTCGAGGACGAGGACCTGGAGCCGGAGTCGTTCTTGTAGAAGCCGGAGCCCTTGAAGGCGATGCCCACGGGCGAGAAGACCTTGCGGAGGTCGCCGCCGCAGGACGGGCAGACCGTCAGGGCGTCGTCGCTCATGGACTGCTGGATCTCGAACTCGTGGCCGCAGTCGCGGCAGCGGTACTCGTAGAGGGGCATGGTGGCCGGATCGTACCGCAGTGATCCACGCGCTCCCCAGACGGCCCGGGCCCCTGCTGAGGCCGCGACTGGGTCGTTCGGCCCATTCGCGCAGGTGGGACATCTGCCATGGACGGATCGGCTCGGACCGGCGTTACGATCGGTCGAGATCCGCAGGTCGGCGCCGGTCCAGGTGGTCGGCGGCGCTGCGAAGTGCATCGTGGACGAGCAACGGGGACGCATCACATGAGTCGAGTGACGAAGGCCGTGATCCCGGCCGCAGGCCTGGGCACCAGGTTCCTGCCCGCCACCAAGGCTCAGCCCAAGGAGATGCTCCCGGTCGTCGACAAGCCCGCCATCCAGTACGTGGTGGAAGAAGCAGTCGCGGCGGGGATCGACGACATCCTCATCATCACCGGTCGCAACAAGCGCAGCCTCGAGGACCACTTCGACCGCAACTTCGAGCTGGAGTACCAGCTGCAGTCCAAGGGCAAGACCGGGGACCTCGCAGAGGTCGTCGAGCTCGCCGAGCTGGCCGACATCCACTTCGTCCGCCAGGGCGAGCCGCTGGGGCTCGGCCACGCCGTGTCGGTGGCCCGCAAGCACGTCGGCAACGAACCGTTCGTGGTGATGCTGGGCGACGACATCATGGACGACCACTCCACCGTGCTGTCCGACATGATCAAGCAGTTCGACCAGTCCGGCTCGTCGATCGTCGCGCTGATGGAGGTCGAGCCGGAGAGCATCTCGGCCTACGGCTGTGCAGCCGTCGACGACCGCGACGGGTCGCTGTGCCGCATCACCGGCATCGTCGAGAAGCCGGACCCTGCGGACGCCCCCTCGAACCTGGCGGTGATGGGTCGCTACCTGTTCACGCCCGAGATCTTCACGGAGCTCGAGCACGTCGAGCCCGGCGTCGGCGGCGAGATCCAGCTGACCGACGCCATCGCCGGTTTGCTCGATCACTCCGAGGTCCTGGGCTGGACCTTCTCCGAGGGTCGCTACGACATCGGCAAGAAGATCGACTACCTGCGGGCCACCGTCGAGCTGGCGTTGCGCCGCGAGGACCTGGGCCCGGAGTTCCGGGAGTTCCTCTCCGAGGTCGTGCGGCGCGAGGGCATCTCCTGACCGCACCGCCGTCCCGCTCCCCGAGGTGGCCCGATCGGTGGTTCCCGGCGGAGCGCAACGGCGACGAGACGACACGAATCGGGCGATGATGGCGGCGTGATCGCTCTCGAGGACGCCATCGACCACGTCCTGGCACACATGCCGCCCCAGCCGCCCGAGCGCGTTGCGCTCGCGGACGCGCTCGGACTCGTGACCACCGCCGACGTGGTGGCCGACGAGATGGTCCCCGGTTGGGACAACACCGCGCTCGACGGGTTCGCCGTGCGGGCCGTGGACGTGGCCGACCCCGGTGCCGTCCTCGACGTCGTGGCGACGATCGCCGCCGGCGACGCCGGGACCGATCCCGTGGGCCCCGGTCAGGCGGCTCGCATCATGACCGGCGCACCGATTCCGCCCGGGGCGGACACGATCGTGATGGTGGAGCGCACGACCACGTCGTCGGACGGCGCGGTCGTGACCGTCGACGGGGCCGTGGCCGAGGGCACGGGTGTGCGCCGCGCCGGTGACGACGTGCGCCCCGGGGACGTCGTCGTCGCTGCGGGCGCCACGCTCGGTGTGGGTCACCTCGGGCTTCTCGCGTCGGTCGGCGTGACGACGGTGGAGGTCCGTCGGCGGGTGCGTGTCGGCGTGCTGTCGACCGGTGACGAGCTGGTCGAGGGCGGCGGGCGACTGCAGCGCGGCCAGGTGCACGACTCCAACCGGCTGGCTCTCGTCGCTCAGTGCCGCGCCACGGGCTTCGACGTCGTCGACCTGGGCCTGGTGCGAGACGACGAGGCGGCCATCGAGTCGGCGATCCGATCCGGCGTCTCGGGCTGCGACGCCCTGATCACCAGCGGGGGCGTGTCGATGGGGGACTTCGACTACGTGAAGGCCGTGCTGGCCCGCATCGGCGACATGCGTTGGATGCAGATCGCCATCAAGCCGGCCAAGCCGTTCGCTTTCGGGACCGTCGACGGCGTGCCGGTGTTCGGCCTCCCGGGCAACCCGGTCAGCTCGCTCGTGAGCTTCGAGCTGCTCGCACGACCGGCCCTGCTGCACGCCGCCGGACGTGCCGTGGTCGATCGTCGACGGATCCGGGCCGTCGCCGAGCGCGACCTCCGCCGACGACCCGATGGGAAGGTCCACTTCGTGCGCGTCGCCGTCCGCCAGGACGACGAGTTGGGCTTCCATGCCCGGTCCGCCGGGGGCCAGGGCTCCCACCAGATGTCGGCGCTCGCCGCGGCGGACGGCCTGGCGGTGCTGCCCGACGGTGACGGGGTCGCGGCCGGCGACCCGGTCCAGGTCATCCTCCTGGGCGACTGAGGCTCCGGCACCGTTCGTCCTGTTGTGCGAGGAGCCACAGCTCGGTGGCTCCTGGCACAACAGAACCGGAGGGCAGGCCGTACCATGCCGACGTGAGCCCTGCCCGTGGCGCCGAGCACAACGACGAACTGGTCGACGGGTTCGGGCGCGTCCACAGGGACCTCCGCATCTCGGTCACCGACCGCTGCGACTTCCGTTGCACGTACTGCATGCCCGAGGACGGCCTCCCGTGGGTGCCGAGGGACCAGGTGCTCACGTTCGAGGAGATCGAGCGGATCAGCCGGGTCCTGGTCCAGCGGTTCGGCATCACGTCCATCCGCCTGACCGGCGGCGAGCCCACGGTCCGGGCCCGGCTGGCCGACCTGGTGGCGATGCTGGCTCCTCTCGGCACTGATCTGTCGATGACCACCAACGGGGCCTCGCTGGACCGTCAGGCGGCCGACCTGCGCGCCGCAGGGCTTCGGCGCATCAACGTGTCGCTCGACTCGCTGCGCGCCGACCGCTTCGCCGAGCTCACCCGTCGGGACTCGCTCGACAAGGTGCTCGCCGGGATCGACGCCGCTGTCGCGGCCGGGTTCGCACCGGTCAAGGTCAACGTCGTGCTGCTCGCCGGGGTGAACGACGACGAGATCGTCGACTTCGCCCGGTTCGGTCGGGAGCGCGGCGTGGCGGTCCGGTTCATCGAGTACATGCCGCTCGATGCGGACGGCCGGTGGGACGGCACCGAGGTCGTCGGCCGTGACCAGGTGCTGGCCGCGATCGCCCCGACGTTCCCCGTCGAGCCCGTCGCCAGGGGCCACGAGCCCGCCGAGCGCTACCGGTTCTCCGACATGGCACCGGGCGATCCCGGGTCGGAGATCGGAATCATCCCGAGCGTCACGACGCCCTTCTGCGACACCTGCGACCGGATCCGCCTCACCGCCGAGGGCCAGCTGCGCAACTGCCTGTTCTCGACCGACGAGACGGACCTGCGGGCCGTGCTCCGCTCGGGAGGCTCCGACGACGACCTGGCGGACGCGATCCAGCGCTGTGTGGCGGCCAAGCGGGCCGGTCACGGCATCGGCACCGTCGCCTTCATCCGGCCGGGCCGGTCGATGTCGCAGATCGGCGGCTGAGGTCCACGACCCGGTCGGCGCGCCCGACCGAGCGACGCGGCTGAGCTCTGCGGGGAAATCCACAAGGTCGTCGCGGGTCGCGCCGACATCGTGGAGGTGAACCGCCTTCATCGCACGGGCCCAGCTCTCCTGCTGGTCGTCCTCGCCGCCGTCGCCGCAGCCTGCGTCCCCCCGACGCCCGCCCCGGCCCCGACCCCGACCACTGCGGGGCCGGCACCCACGGTCCCGACGACGACCGCGCCCACCACGTCGACCGTCCCTGCGCTGACGTGCGACGAGTACCTGCAGGACTTCGCGGCCGACGCCAACGCCGGCACGTACACCAGCCCGGCCCTCACCGTCTCGGTGCAGACCCTGGTCTCGGACGGCTCCGGGTACCTCGACGGGCTGGACAACCCGACGGGGACGTCCCAGCCGGCGACCGCGTCCCAGCAGATCCAGCTCGGCTTCACGACCTACGACGGCGAGGGAGACGTGGTCGTGCCGTCGCCCTCACAGCCGCTCGTGGTCAACGTGTACGGCGGCGGCACCGCCGTCACGACCGCCGACAGCGTCGGCGCCTCGACCGACCCGCTGACCCTCGTCCTCACCTCGGGCGCCCCGATCACGCTCGACTACGACGGCTCGTTCCTGCCGGCGCCTCTGACGGTCCAGGCCGCGATGCAGCTCGACACCTCCAACATCTGCACCGACACCGCGTCCTGGTCGATCGGGGCCACCACGGTGCCCCTCCTGAACGCCGTCACCGAGGACGGTTCGGACGCTGCGACGCTGCCGGCGGCGTGCGACGACGTCGGAACCGACGACGGCGACTGCCCCGAGGAGACGATCCAGACCACCGGCATCCGTCTGCGGGCCGCGGTCGGCTACGCAGCCGGGTGGCCCACCGATGCGACCGGCCCGTCTCTGGCCCCGCCTGTCGCCGAGGACTTCGACTCGTACACCGTCGACACCGGCTCCATCGGAGCGGCCGTCCCGGTCGAGGAGCTCGGTCCGAACGTGGTCGGCCCCGCCGGTCCGGCGTACAAGTTCTACGACTCGTCGGGCTACGAGTACACCGGCTTCCTGTACCTGGCGCAGGTCACGATCCGGGACTCGTCGCTGCAGACCGTCAGCAGCATCCCGATCCGGGTGCTCGGAGTGGTCTCGAGCGGCTGCGTGGCGGGCTACAGCTGCACCTCGGCCCCGGATCCCGAGGCCTTCCACTACCTCGGCGTCGGCTTCGACCGGAACACCCCGTCGCCGGCCGACCAGCTCGCCTCGCCGACCGACAACGCCCTCCTGCAGCTGCGGCCGGACGACCCGACGTACCACTTCGCGCCCGGCTACATCGTCGACGGCTCGGGCGTGGAGGTCGGCCTGACGGCGGGACAGGTCAGCGGGTTCGCCACCGCCGACCTCACCGGATCGACGGACGTTCCCGGCGACTGGCTCACCGCCCCGGGCTTCGTGGCCGTCGACGCGTCGATCGACGACGTGTCCGGCGAGCCGTCGACTCCGGCGTCGGTCCTCGTCGACACCGGGATCACCGAGATGTTCGTGGATTCCGCATCCAGAGCCGCTCCGTTCGACCACCTGACGCAGGACGACTACGTGAGCGTCTCGGTCGGCAACTCCCCGGGCACGACCGCGTTCTCGCCGTACTTCTTCCAGGTCGGAGCAGGAGGCGTGCCGAGCCAGGAGGGCATGAACCCGAGCCACGTCTCGCTCATCCACCTCCAGACGAGCGGGATCTTCGTCAACACGGGTCGGTACGTTCTCTTCGAGAACCGGTACATGTTCGACGCCCGGAAGGGTGCTGTCGGGTTCTCCGCGCTGTCCACGCCACGGCCCACCTGAGGGGCGCGGGGCGGCGCCCCGACTCTCGGCGAGATCCCAGGTTGCACCGCGTGACCTCGGAGGTCCGTTGGCGACAGTGTCGGCATGGACCCCGCCAGCGCCCTCGCCGAACCCGTCCATCGTCTCTCCACTGCGTCGCTCGCCGCTCCTCCCGCGGCGGGTCCGGCGCGACCCGACGTCGACGTCGTCATCCCCGTCCACGACGAGGCCGCCGGGCTGGCGGCCTCCATCCGGCGGCTCCACCGCTACCTGACATCGGGCGTCCCGCTGACGTGGAGGATCACGATCGCGGACAACGCCTCGACCGACGGGACGCTCGACGTGGCGCGGGAGCTCGCTGCGGAGCTCGACGACAGCGACGTGGGTGTCCGCGTCCTGCACCTGGACCGCAAGGGCCGGGGCCGGGCGCTGCGGGCGGCATGGTCGGGATCGGACGCCGCGGTCGTCGCCTACATGGACGTCGACCTCTCGACCGACCTCGACGCCCTCCTGCCCCTGGTCGCCCCTCTCGTGACCGGCCACTCCGACGTGGCCATCGGGACCCGCCTGGCCGGTGGCGCCCAGGTGGTGCGCGGACCCCGTCGGGAGGTGATCTCCCGGATCTACAACCGGATCGTGCGCAGCGTCCTGCGCACGTCGTTCTCCGACGCCCAGTGCGGCTTCAAGGCGGTGCGCTCGGACGTCGCCAGGGACCTGCTGCCCCTGGTGACCGACGACGCCTGGTTCTTCGACACCGAGCTCCTCGCCGTCGCCGAGCACAACGGGCTGCGGATCCACGAGGTGCCGGTCGACTGGGTGGACGATCCCGACTCCCGGGTCGACGTCGCCGCCACCGCCCGGGACGACCTCGTGGGGATCGCCCGACTGTGGGGGCGGTTGACCCGTGGCGAGGCCACCATGCCGGCTCGCCGTTCCGATCGCGTCGCTCCGCTCGGCACCGTCGACCAGCTCATCCGGTTCGCCTCGATCGGACTCGTCAGCACCGTCGCCGCCGCCGTGCTGTTCGTCCTGATGGCGCCGGCGATCGGGATGGTGGCGGCCAATGCCGTCGCGTTCGCCATCTGCGCCGTGGCGAACGCAGCCGCCAACCGCCGCTTCACGTTCGCTCTGCGAGGGAGGTCCGGACGCTCCCGTCACTTCCTCGGCTCGCTCGTCCTCGGTGCGGTGCCGCTCGTGGTGAGCACCGCCGCCCTCGTGGCGCTCGGCCTGGCCGGGGTGACCAGCCTGGCCGTGGGGCTGCTCGCGGTCCTCGGCACCGACGCCGCCGCCGCTGCCCTCAAGTTCGTGGTGCTGCGGCGCTGGATCTACACCGACCTGACCGACAGCGCTGACCTGACCGACGGCGCTGACCTGACCGACGGCGCTGACCTGACCGGCGCGACATCTGCGGAGCCCGATCGCGCCGCCCACCTGGAGGCTGTCCGATGACCACGTTCCACGATCCCGCGATGCGGATCGCCGACCCCGACGGCGACGTCCGAGCCGTCGCCGAGCCCGTTCTTCCCACACCGCCGGTCCCCGACGACATCGCTCCTCCTCCCTCCGGGCGGTCGTCGGGGACCGGCTCCGGTCGGATGGCCCGCCTGTGGCGCGGCCGACCCGAGGACCCGAGCTGGTACCGACCGCTGCTGTGGACGCTGCTCGTGGTCACGGCGGTCGCGTACCTCTGGGACCTCGGTGCGTCGGGCTGGGCCAACTCGTACTACTCGGCTGCGGTGCAGGCGGGCTCGCAGAGCTGGAAGGCCTGGTTCTTCGGTTCGTTCGACTCGTCGAGCTCGATCACGGTCGACAAGGCGCCCGCCGCTCTGTGGGTCATGGGCCTGTCCGCCCGGGTGTTCGGCGTGAACGCCTGGTCGATCCTGGTGCCGCAGGCGCTGATGGGTGTCGCGAGCGTCGGCCTGGTCGTCGCGACGGTCAAGCGGTGGTTCCGTCCCGGCGCCGCGCTGCTGGCCGGCCTGGTGTTCGCGACCACGCCGGTGGCGGCGCTGATGTTCCGCTTCAACAACCCCGACGCCCTGCTGGTCCTGCTGCTGGTCGGCGCGGCCTACGCCGTGACCCGCGCGATCGAAGGTCGGCCCGCTGTCGAGGGCGCGGCGTCCCGCTCCGGATGGCGATGGCTCGCCCTGGCCGGCGGTCTGGTCGGGTTCGCCTTCCTGGCGAAGATGCTGCAGGCGTTCGTGGTCCTGCCGGCCTTCGCTCTGGCCTACCTGCTGGCCGCTCCGGTCACCTTCTGGCGTCGCATTCGTGACCTGGCCGTCATGGGCCTGGCGACGCTGGTCGGTGCCGGCTGGTGGGTGGCGATCGTGGAGCTGTGGCCCGCATCGAGCCGGCCCTACATCGGGGGGTCGCAGGACAACAGCGTGCTGGAGCTGGTGTTCGGCTACAACGGCCTCGGGCGTCTGACCGGCAACGAGACCGGTTCGGTCGGCGGCGGTGGCGGCAACGGCGGTGGCAACTGGGGGCCGACCGGGATCTTCCGCATGTTCAACGACGCCTTCGGCGGCCAGGCGTCCTGGTTGCTCCCGGCGGCGCTGCTGCTCCTGGTCGCCGGGCTGGTGTGGACCGCCCGCCGGCCCCGCACGGACCGCTCCCGGGCCGGGCTGCTCCTCTGGGGCGGCTGGCTCGTGATCACCGGCGTCGTGTTCAGCCTGGGTCAGGGGATCATCCACGAGTACTACACGGTCGCCCTCGCTCCTGCGATCGGAGCAGTGGTCGGCATCGGAGCCTCGCTGGCCTGGGACCGGCGCAGCTCGATCGTGACCCGAGCGGTGATGGCGGCGGTGGTCGTCGCCACCGCGGCGTGGACCTCGGTGCTGCTGGGTCGGACCACCGGGTGGAACACCTGGCTCCGACCGACGGTGATCGCCGCATCAGCCGTCGCAGCGGTCCTGCTGCTGGTCGGCGACCGGGTCCGCCGTGGTGCCGTGACCGCCACGGCGGTCGGCGCGCTGCTGGCGGTCGGCGCCGGCCTGGCGGCGCCCGTCGCGGCGTCGGTCACGACCGTCGCCACGCCGCACTCCGGGTCGATCGTGACCGCAGGTCCCTCGATGGGTGGCAGCACCGGTCCCGGTGGCGGCATGCGTGGCGGGCCCGGTGGCGGTTTCCCGGGCGGTGGCGCCCCGGGTGGCGGCTTCCCGGGTGGCGGCTTCCCGGGTGGCACGACCGGTCAGGGCGGACCTCCGTCGTTCGGTGGCACCGCCAACGGCACCGGCACCAACGGCACCGGCGGCGCCACCGGGACGACCCAGCGCGGTGGTCCGACCGGAGGGACGGGCGGAGGCATGGGTGGGCTGCTCGACGCATCCACGCCGACCGATGCGACGGTGGCAGCGCTGCAGGACGGAGCCGACGGCTTCGACTGGGTGCTGGCCACCGTGGGGGCGAACAACGCGGCGGGCTACCAGCTCGCCAGCGGCGAGCCCGTGATGGCGATCGGTGGCTTCAACGGCTCGGACCCGTCGCCGACGCTTGAGCAGTTCCAGCAGCACGTGGCCGACGGCCGCATCCACTACTTCGTCGCCGGAGGGTTCGGCGGTCGTTCGATGGGCGGTGCCGACAACGGATCCGAGATCTCGAGCTGGGTGCAGGAGAACTTCGCCAGCGTCGAGGTCGGCGACGTCACGATGTACGACCTCACAGCCCCGCTGTCGTGAGCGCGGTCTCCTGAGCCCGGGCCGGCACGCGTCGATCCAGCGCGCCTGACGCCCCGAGCTCGGCCGGGACAGGAGGGAGTCAGTCGCGGGGAGGGCGGCGGGGGTCCAGGCGCAGCAGGTGGTGCACCTCGGGGTCGTTCTCCACGACGGCGAACACCGCGTCGTGGATCTCGAGGTCGAAGCCGGTGAGCCGCTCGTTGTGCTGGCGTTGGTGCTCGTCCCAGGACGGCACGGCGAACTCCTCGACGAACCGGTCCACTGCGTTGGCGTCCCGGTAGACCGCCCAGCGGGACGCCCCCGTGCGACGTCGTGACAGCTCGAGCGGCGCCATGAGCTCGAGGAACCGGGCCACCTCCGCGGGACGCACGACGTACTCGACGGTGACCAGCACCGGGCCGGCATCCTCGTCGGGCTCGAACACCAGGTTCGGCACCGACCAGGACCCGTCGGAGCCGCCGAGAACGGCCGGCGTGCGGTCCAGGTTCGCGGTCCTCGACAGGACCGGCCACCACCGGAGGCTCAGGGCGGACAGCACCAGGGCCGCCGCCGCCAACCACAGCGTGGCGGGGACGCCGAGCGCCGTGCCGATGACGCCGAACGCCATCGACGCCAGCCCCTGCCCGCCCAGGAACACGATCATGTAGGTCGCCAGCCCTCTCGCCCGAACCCACGGGGGC
The DNA here is from genome assembly GCA_023434535.1 of Actinomycetes bacterium. Lineage (GTDB taxonomy): Bacteria > Actinomycetota > Acidimicrobiia > Acidimicrobiales > Microtrichaceae > Dermatobacter. The sequence goes on along the minus strand of JAEYSR010000149.1, from coordinate 9,790 downwards.
AGCGTGAGCTGGAGCAGCGCGTTCAGCGTCGCCAGGATCGCGAGCCAACCGGCACCGGCCACCACCAGGACCGGTGCCAGGACCCACGCCGACGTGGCTGCCGCCGCGACGGCGGTGCCCAGGGTGAACGCCACGGTGCCCATGGCCAGGAGCGCGGTCGGGGTGACCGAGCGTCGGATCGGACCCATGACGGCCGCTGCGGCGATCGAACCCGCCCCGAGCGCGCCGAGCAGCAGGCCGTATCCGGCGGAGCCGAGCCCGAGGCGATCGCTCGCCACCACCGGGAGCAGCGCCCACAAGGCGCTCGCGGGCACCACGAAGAGCCCCGAGCGCAGGAGCAGACGCCGGATCGCGGGGGCGCTGCGCACGTAGCGGCCTCCGGCGAGGAGCGCCGGCAACGCCCGCTCGGGTCGTTCCACCGCGACGGGCGCGGTACGCCACAGGAGGGCGGCGAGCGCCATCCCCAGGAACGACACGGCGTTGAGCGCGAACACGAGCGCTGCCCCCGAGGTGGCGACGAGCACTCCCGCCAGCGCCGGTCCGACGGCCCGGGCGACGTTGATGCTGAGCCCGCCGAGCGCGCTGGCGGCAGGGATGTCGGCCCGCTCGACGAGCTCGGGGAGCACAGCCTGCTGCGCCGGGTTCAGCAGGGCCTGGGCGCACCCGAGCAGGACGGTGATGGTGATCAGGAGCGCTGGTGTGTCCAGGTCCGCCCCGGTCAGCCAGGCTAGAGCCCCTGCGATCGCCGCCATGGCGACGGAGATCCACAGCATCAGCTGTCGGCGGTCGACCACGTCGGCCAGCACGCCGGCGGGGAGCGAGAGGAAGAGGACCGGGGTGAGGCTGGCCGCCTGGACGAGGGCGACGAGCGTGGTGGCGTTCGGCTGGGTCACCAGCAGCCACTGCGCGCCGACGGTCTGCATCCACGTGCCGACGTTGGATCCCAGCTGGGCGATCCAGATGCGTCGGAAGGCGGGGACCCTCAGCGGAGCGAGGGACGACCTCGGCGCGGGAGAGGTCGGGGCCGTCACGTCAGAACCACGGGTGGCGGTGGCTCTTGCGCTGTCGGGCGAGCACTCCCGCGGTGACCTCGTCGTACCGGGGCTGCTCCCCGGCGGCCAGGCAGGCGGGGAGTGGGGCGATCGTCGCGTCGAGGTTCGGGTACTGGTAGTAGGAGAGCGCGTCGCGGTCGACGGCGGGATCGCGCTCGCCGGGAGACGCGACCCGGTGCACCGCCGGTGGCCAGCGGTCGTTGGACCAGCGGGCGAGCATCTCGCCGGCGCACACGAGCAACCGCGTGCTGCCCCCGCTCGCCTCGACCCAGTCGCCGCGGGAGAGGTCCACGTCGGGCCCGTCGGCGCCGGCCGGCCCCGGGTCGGCGATCGCTCCGAGGATCTCCGCAGCCAGCTCCACCCGCTCCGCCGGAGTCGGTCCGACGTGGACCTGGACACGTCCGGGTGCGGTGTCGAACGCGAAGATCGACAGCGTGCCGAAGTCCACGTGCACGCCCATCCGCGGCGCTCCGCTCCTGGCGCCGACGAACTGCGGGGGGTAGTGGCCGCACGCCAGGTACGACGCCTGTCGGTCGAACCTCTCCCGGAACCAGTCGTGCCGCAGGCCGAGAGCGGTCGCCGCGACGGTCAGGAGCCGGTCGCCGAGCTCCTCCATCACTGCGTGGTAGGTGGTCGCCGCGACCCGGAAGCGGCGTGGGCGTCGGGGCCAGATGTTGGGCTCGACGAGCTCGGACAGGTCGGGTCCGTAGCCCGCCGCGATCACGTCCTCGGGCGTGTCGAACCGGCCCGTCTCGTAGGTCTCGCGGACGAGGACCGGCGGGTCGCCGACCTCGCGCGTGGTGTACCCGCCGAACGGGTTGCCGGTGGGGGAGCGGAGCTTCTCCTTGGCCCGCCGGTCCAGGGCGAACAGCTCCCGTGACGCGGACAGCGTCCGCTCCAGGAGGTCCTCGCCGACGCCGTGCCCGACGAGTTCGAAGGCGCCGACGTCGCGGAGCGCGCCGTCGAGCTGGTGGGCTGCGTCCTGCAGCGACGATCGTGCGCGCCCCGAGCCGTCGCCGACCCCGCTGAGGTCCACCACGGGGAGCTCCGGAGTGCGGTCGGGGATGCGGGCCATCGGTCCTGGAGCCGGCTTTCGTGTGGGTGGGGACGGAGTCGCGCCGAGGGCCCGATGCTACGACGGGCGGCGGTTCATCGAGGACGGGCGGCGGTTCATCGAGACAGCATCCGACCGACGGCTCCCATGAGCTCCTGCACCTGCTCCTCCGGATCCGTCGGGCCACCGTGACCGCCGACGAGGCAGTGGCGCGCGTGGTCGTCCAGGAGGCCGAGCGCGACCTTGTCGAGCGCGGCGCGGATGGCGCTGATCTGCGTCAGCACGTCGATGCAGTAGCGATCCTCCTCGACCATCCGGGCCACGCCGCGCACCTGTCCTTCGATGCGTCCCAGGCGGGCCGTGAGCTGGTCCTTGGTGGCGGAGTAGCCGCGTTCTGTCATGGGGGTCTCCGGTCTCGGGGCCGAGGGTCGTGTCAGGTCGGGTCGTGTCGGTCCCGTCCGACCTTCCTCCCGACGTCGGCCAGTGTACCCCCGGGGGGTATCATGGCGGCATGACCACAGCGACGTACCGGGTGGACGGCATGACGTGCGGGCACTGCGTGGCCGCCGTGACCGAGGAGGTCGGGGCCCTGGCCGGCGTGAGCACGGTCGACGTCGATCTCGATTCCGGTCTCGTGACGGTCACGAGCGACGGGCAGCTCGACGCCGATGACGTGCGGCTCGCCGTCGAGGAGGCGGGCTACCGGGTGGTCTGAGCGCCGCCGTCACCGGCAGCGGGCGCGTCCGATCGCCCGGTCGAGGGTGGTGCGCGCCGTCGTCAGCGCCGACGGATCGGTCCCGTCGACGTCGCTCACCGAGGTCGCCACGTCGGAGCTGCTCGACACGCCCGAGACCAGCTGCCCGACCTCCCGTTCGTGGTCGGCCAGCTGCCGTGCTGCGTCGGCCGTGGCCCGGTCGGGTGCCACGTCGGCGAGGCGGTCCAGTGCCTGGGCGTAGGCCACCATGGCCGGTCCCGGCGTCCCGTCCTCCTCGAGCGACGAGCTCACCGACGGGAGGTCCCCGACCCGGTCGCAGAACGCGTCGCCGTGCGGGAGGAGAAGGCGTAGGCCCACGGTCGGGACGAGCAGGACGAGCCCGAGGACGACGAGCGCGGCGAGCCACCGGCCCTCGGAGCCCCGTGGTGCTGCTGCCGGAGCTGCCTCCGAGGGATCGGGATCGGTCGCTGTCGATGCATCGGTCATGGCGTGGTTCCGATCGCTCACATCTCGTCGGGCCCGAAGCCCGCTCTCACGGTGTAACCCCACAGGTCCACCGAGACCGATCCCTGCCACGTCACCGGCAGCGGGAGGATGTCGATCGATCCCGTGACGTCGACCGCCAGGAGCGTGGTCGTGTACGAGAAGCACAGCGCGCTCAGGTAGGCGCTGAGGTTGGCCTGGATGTCGACGCCGATGTCCAGCTGGGTCCATCCGGTGCCGTCGCCATCGCCGTTGAAGTTGTAGCCGACCGTCAGCTCGACGGTCCCGGTCGCCGAGGCGTACACGCCGATCCACGACGTGCCGTAGGAGAACTGCTTCTGCACGCCGAACGTGATCGAGCCCTGGATGGTGTCGAAGGCGTTCTCGTCGAAGCCGATCGTCAGGTCGAGGCCCGCCACGTACACGACGTCGAAGAACATCTCGCCGCCGAACGAGAACGTGTCGACGGGCGAGCACGTCTCGCAGTGGGTGAAGTCGATCGTGACCATCTTGGCCGTCGAGTTCTGCTGCGTCTGAGACTTGGCGTCGGCGAGGTCCGTCGCCGCAGCATCGGCAGCGGCCGCGGCGTTCTGGAGCTCCGTGTCGGTCTCGGTGGCTGCCTGGCCGGCGGTCCGGGCCGACGCCGTCGCTGCCTGGAGGCCCGACTTGGCCGCGTTCAACGCGTCCTGTGCGTCGTACTGGGCCTCCTCTGCGTAGTCGGCGGCGTCCTGGTCGTCGCCGGCGCGGGCTCGTGCCAGCGCCGAGGCCGAGGTCTGCGCCTCGGCCTCCGCCATCGCCAGGCGCCGCTGCGCGGCCTGCAGGTCGTCGGTGGCCGAGTTCAGCCGTTCCTGGGCCTCGTCCGCCGCCGTGGTCCAGTCGTCGAGGTTCCGCTGCATGGCGGTGTTGACGGCGTTCGCCCGGGCCTGCGCGGCGGCGAGCGCGGCGTTCAGGGACTGCCACTCCAGTGCGGTGCGCGTCACCTCGATGTCGGGGGGCAGGGATCCGCCCGTCCCCCAGAGGCCGCCGCTCTGGTAGCTGATGCCGGTCGGCGGGACCATGGCGCCGTGGAGCTGGGCTGCCTGGGCGCCCTGGTCGAAGCCGAAGACCGCCGTGGCGCTGACGCCGTACGAGCACTGCGCCGGCTGGATCGAGAGCGCCCCGACGGCGGTGAACGTGCTGGTGTGCCACTGCTTCGACACCGAGATGCCGGCGGCGGGCTGGCCGTCCACTCCGCCGACCCACTCGTTCGACAGGGTCAGGGGTTGATCGTCACCGGTGATGAGCTCGAAGCCGTCGGGCATCACCAGCTCCGTCGTTCCGGTGAGCGTGTAGTACGTGACGGGGCCGGTCCGGTAGACGGTCCCGGCGAGCGTCGGTGGCGTGCCCTTCCAGACGTCGCACTGGTCCTTCTCGGTCACGAACGAGACGGCGGTCTGGTACCAGCCCTTCAGCCCCAGGGCCTGGGTGAGCGGGTCGCTCGACTGCGTGCCGGGTGAGATCGTGAACGTCGCGGTCCCGGCCAGCCCGCGGAACGTCACGTCCGTCGCCTTCCCCTTCAGGGTGGACGTCCCATCGGCCTCGATGTCGCCGGTGAGCGCGACGGTCGTGTCCTGGTCGAAGAGCCCGGGGGCGACCGACGCGGTGATCCTGTTCGAGCTGGTGCCATCGGAGCGAGAGAACACCGCCTGTCCGGACGCAGCGAAGCCGGAGAACTCCAGCTCGGTCGCGGACGGGGTGGCGAGCCTGAAGTCGCCCGCCGCTGCATCCGCGCCCGACGGGTCGATCACGTAGTCGCCGGACAGCGCCACCGGCAGCGTCGTCGAGCCGGGGGTCACGATGGTGGTGTCGATCGAGAAGCCCGAGGCGGTCAGGGCGGCCGTGCCGGTCTGGAACGTGAAGCCGTCGGCGACGAGCGTCGCACCGCCCTTCGGCGTGCTGACCGCCAGCGGGTGGGCCCCGGTCGCCGTGTAGGCGATCGCGACGGTCGTGGTCAGGGAGTCGCCCGGACCGGGGAGCGGGAACGTGGTCGGTTGGGCCGAGGCACACGGGTCGGGCGTCCAGATGGTGGGTGGTGCGTCGCCGATCCCGGTGACGCAGCCCTTGAGCGAGGTGATCTCCGACTCGTTCGCCGCACCCGACAACCACACGTCGACACCGGTGGCGCCGAGGACCTCGGTCGTGCCGGCGAGCACGAGGTCCGGGCTGCCGGTCCCGGGCGTGGCGTCGACGCTCACGCCGAGCCCGGGGGTGGTCACGACCAGCCCCGTGTCGTCGCCGGCGTCGCCCGTGCTGGACGGGATCGAGATCGACGTCGGCGGGGACACGAGGTCGATCGTGGCGACGGGCTGGAGCGGCGTCGGCGGTGAGACGGGCCCCGTCAACGCCACCGTCTGGTCGGCCAGCGTCGTCGTTCCGGACACCGTCATCGCCAGCTGGGGCAGCGCGCCCGGCGTGCTCGGAAGCTGCGTGGTGATCGACACGGTCGAGCCGCTCAGGGACAACCCATCGATCTGCGCGTCCGGCAGCGAGACGTCGGCGTCGACGGCCGAGGTGGTCGGATCGATCGGCGCCGTTCCGGAACCCAGGTACTGCTGCGAGAACGACACCCCGAAGCCGGTCGGGATCGCCGTGCCCGGCGCCGGCGCGCAGCCGGCCGGCTGCAGCTCCAGCGACGCCGTGGCCGCCTGGACGAGTCCGATGCCGCCGAGGTCGATGCCCGCCTGCTTCAGATCGATCGTCGGGCACGATCCGCTGCCGGTCGCGAGCGTGGCGGTGAGGGACGGCGACGCGTTCGCAGGCGTTCCCAGCACGGCGGCCAGGGCGGGCGTCAACGAGGCGACGGCCGCCAGCGTGGCCAGGGTGCCGGTGGGCGTGGTCGTCGACTGGATCTGGGCGTCGGTCAGGGAGAGGCCGGAGACCCCGAACGGCGAGCTCCACTCCGCAGCCGGCTGTCCCGGCTGGGCGGACGCGGTGGCGAACGTCAACGACAGCGCGCCGCCGTCGGTCCCGGCCGAGAGCCCGCCGGTGAACGTCAGGGCGGGTGATGCCCCGCCGGTCGTGCCCTGGACGGAGGGGACGGCGAGCGTGCCGGTCCCGGACGGCGACACCGTCACCGCCTGGCCCGCGACGGCGATCGCGTAGGAGATCGTGTCGATCGACAGGCTCGGGGCGGCCTGCGCACCGGTCGCCGTGGCCGAGGTCGCGGAGCCGAGCAGGTACCAGCCGTCGGGCGGCCCGACGCTCAGCGTGAAGCTCGTCGGCGACGTGGCCGGGCCGCTCGCGGCGATCGGGAAGGTGATCGTGCCGGACGTGACCGCGTCGGGCAGCACCCCGTCGCTGAGCACCGTCGGCATCGTGGTGGTCGCCGCTCCGGTGAGCACGCCTGCGGTGACCGGGACGGGCTGCTGACCGCTGAACCGGTAGGTGGTGTCGGCCGTCGTGGCGACGGCGACGGTGCCGAGCAGGTCCCAGCCCGGGATCGGCTGGAGGTCGGAGAGCGTGGCGGCGGCGACGACCGCGCCGGGGGCGAACGTCACGGTCGTCGAGCGTGAGGTTCCGAGCACGACCGAGGACCCGGTCGCGGACGGCACCACCGAGCCGGACGGCTGCGTCGGGCCGGCTGGTTCGAGCTCCACGGTCAGCCGTGTGTCCGACACGGCGACCGGTGCGACGGTCAGGTCGCCGGGGGAGGAGGTGAGCGTGGTCACGCCGGTGGACATGTCCAGCGACCCGGTCGTCGGGGTGGCGACGCCGGATCCGACCGGGCCGGCCACCAGCGAGCTGCCCGAGACGGTCGCGGTCGGGTTGCACGCCGCCTTGGCGTCGAGGGCGCATCGCGCCGCCACGGTCGGGACGAGCTGGTCGTACCGCAACGTCGGGCTCGGACTCCACGACCCGACCGCCGCTCCCCCGAGCTGGAGCTGGAGCTCCGCGGCAGAGTCGGAGCCGCTTCCGGTGATCGTGCCCGAGCCGGACAGGACGAAGAGCGGTCCGCTCGGCCCCCCGGGGGCCCAGGACTGCGGCGGCAGCCCGACGATGAGGTCGGCAGCGGTGCCGACGCTGCCACCCTGGATGTGCACGCCGGCGCGGACGCTCAGGGGTGAGCCCGTCGACCCCAGGTCGAACGTCGCGTACCCGGACGCTGCGGTCGGGCTCCAGTCGAGCGCGACCTGCCCGACGCTGACGTCGGTCGTCAGGGGGACGGGCCCGGTGACCGAGCCGGTCACGGTGGACGTGACCGGCGACGTGGCGCCGGTCGTGGCGAGCGTTCCCGCGATCGGGACGTCGACGGGGCCCAGGCCGACGAGGCCGTCCGCGCGGATCTGCAGCTGGGTGGTGCCGGCACCGGTCGTCGAACCGGTCATGGCCAGGTGGCCCTCGGCGCCGGCTCCGGTCGGCGCCGCGGTCGCGTCGATCGCCGCACGCGAGGCGCCGCCGCTCGGGAACGTGACCGTGGTCGTCCCCGCCCATCCGGACGGTGACGTGAACGGGAGACCCTCGCCGTCGAGCGAGCCGAGAGGCAGGCCGATGTTCGTCGTGGACACGAACGGGAGGAGGAGGCCGTCGCCCGGGACCTGCAGCGACACGCCGCCCCAGTTGGTCGGCACCGTGATCGTGGCGGAGTCGATCAGGACGCCGACGACCGACAGCTCGCCGGACGCACCGGTGAGGGAGATGCCGCCGGGCAGGTCGACCTCGGCGTCGGTGAACGTGGCCGTCGACGAACCCGCGCAGGTGGCCGTCGGGGTGGTCGTGGTCGTGGTGGGTGCCGTGGTGGTCGAGCCGGGGGCCGTGGTCGATGTGGTCGAGGTCGAACCGGGCGCCGTCGTCGTGGTCGGAGCCGGCGCAGGGACGTCGTCGACGGTGGCGTTCGGGATCGCCACCCGGACGGTGCCGTCGGCGTTCGCCAGACCGCCGGGCGCGCCCATCGACAGTGCGGTCAGCGCGTCGCACAGGGCGACGGGGACCACGTCTGCAGGCAGGTCGGTCACGTCCAGGGGGATGGTCGCGACCGTCACCCGACCGAAGCTGTCGGTCACCTTCAGCTGGACGGTGGTCTCTCCGGGCCCGTCGGGTGCGGTGAAGCTCAGCGTCGGCTCGTCGGTCGCCGTCCCTGCGGGGAGCTCGAGATCGCCGCTGGAGAACGACCAGTCATACGTGTACGGGGCGCCGGCGGAGCTCACCTGCGAGGTGATGGTGACCGGGCCCTGCACCTGGGCGTCCACGCTCGACGCGCCGTCGGCCAGCGAGACGAGGAGCCCGTCGTCGCCCCACACCACGTCGACGTTGGCGTCCGCGGTCGCGGTGTTGCCGAGGGCGTCGGTGACGGTGACGGTGAACCCGAGCTCCTGGTCGGTCTGATCCGGCTCGAGGCTGGGGGCCGTGAACAACAGCTCCGACGAGTCGGTCCCGTCGACCACCGTGGCGTCCGGTCCGGAGGTCTGCTCCCAGGACCAGGTGAACGGGGCCGTCCCTGCGGCGGTCGCCGTGAGCACGGCCGTGGAGCGGGTGGCGACCTGGAGCGTCGAGCCGTCGCCGATCGAGGCCGACACGACGTCGGGTGCGGTCGGCCCCGAGCCCGACGCGCCGGCGGTCCCGGCACCGGCGCCGGACCCGGCGGCCGTCCCCGTGCCGCTCGGCCGATCTGCTCGGGAGCTCGCCCCGGTCGACGTGGCCGGGACGAGGTGGACCTCGACGTCGGACGACCGCTCGAACGAACCGCCGTTGCTGCCGGTGAGGCGGAACCGCAGCGTGGTGGGGGCGGCGATCTCAGGAGCCGTGAAGCGCGCCACCGCGGTGGACGGAACCTGGCCGGCCGGGACGTCGAGCCAGGTGACCGCGGGGCTCACGGAGTCGCAGTCGGGTCGGCCTGTCGTGGTGCAGAGCTGGGTCCAGTGCACGTCGCGGGCCAGCGAACCGCTGGCCTCGCCGCGCAGGAGCACCGTGGCCGGGCGGGCCACGCCGTCGGGGCCGACGACCGGGGTGACGACGGTGAGGTCGTCGCCGGCCGAGACCGCCTCCTCCGGGTGGACCGACAGCGCGACGGTGGTCCCGGCGCGTCGCCCGACGGGGTGGTCCTGGCCCGGCGAGGTCGCCCACATCCACAGGTCGACGGTGGGGAGCGGTGTCGAGCTGCTGTCCTTCGAGCTGCTGTCCTTCGAGCTGCTGTCCTTGGCGACAGCGGTGCCGAGATCGGCGGGGCCGTCCAGCGCGGCGTCGGCACCGACCGTGAGCTCCAGTCGTAGCGGGGTGGACTCCGCCCCGGGTGCGACGACGGCGGTCGTCGCGCAGGTCATGTTGGCCTGGGCTCCCTCGATGGCCGTGTCGGCGCAGGACCAGCCGTCTCCGGCCGCCTCGCGGACTCCCACGCCCGCCGGCAGGTCGAGCACCAGGACGCCGCCGTCCGCCGCAGCGAGGCCCCGGTTCGCCAGGGCGACCTGGACCGACCCGACGCCGCCGCGAACCAGGCCGTGGTCGACCTGGAGC
>JAEYSR010000101.1 GCA_023434535.1 Actinomycetes bacterium | reverse complement strand
TCGCGTTCCTGTCGATGCTCGACGAGCGCAAGGTCCTCCACCGTCAGGTCGTGAACCAGGTCCGGGCCGACCAGCGGTTCGCCCTGAGCGCCGTCCCCGTGTCCTCGGCCGTCGAGCGCATGGGCATGGAGCAGATCCCGGCGGTCATGGCGTCGCCGCTCAACCTGGCGGCGGTGGCCTACCGGCGCCTGTGGGCCGAGTGCGAGGACCGCCTGGACCTCGAGGCCCCCACCGGTTCGGTCATCGACCTGACGGCGATGGCCCAGTCGGCCGACGTCGGCTGACGACGAGCTCTGTCCCGCACATAACACCCGAACGGGTGTGCTGAGCAGGACGAAGCCGGGGCGTCCTGGCTCAGCCGCCGCCGGTCTGGCGGGCCACCGCCTCGGCGCGGGCCCGGACCGCCTCGGCGTCCATCAGGTACCGCTCCTCGATCGGGACGTCCTCGGTCGGGCGGTAGTCGTCGTCGAGCTCGAACGACAGGGGCACGCCCGTCGGGATGTTCAGCCCGGTGATGTCGTCGTCGGAGATGTCCAGCAGGTGCTTGACGAGCGCCCGCAGCGAGTTGCCGTGCGCTGCGACGAGGACCGTGCGGCCGGCGGCGAGGTCCGGGACGATGGCGTCGTACCAGTAGGGGAGCATGCGGTCGACGACGTCGGCCAGGCACTCCGACGTGGGGACCAGCTCCGGCGGCAGCGACGCGTAGCGGGGGTCGTCGTTCGGGTTGAACTCGTTGTCGGCCCCGATGGCGGGCGGCGGGGTGTCGTAGCTGCGGCGCCAGACCTGCACCTGGTCCGCGCCGTACTTCTCGACGGTCTCCTTCTTGTTGCGGCCCGTGAGGTCGCCGTAGTGGCGCTCGTTCAGCCGCCAGCTGCGCCGCACCGGGATCCACAGGCGACCCATCGTGTCGAGCGCCAGGTTGGCGGTGCGGATCGCCCGCAGCTGCAGCGACGTGTGCACCACGTCGGGAGCGATCCCCGCGTCGGTCAGCATGGTGCCCGAGGCCGCGGCCTCCTCCCGACCTGCGTCGGTCAGGTCGCAGTCGTACCAGCCCGTGAAGAGGTTGAGCTTGTTCCACTCGCTCTCGCCGTGGCGGAGCAGGACCAGTTCGGACACGGGGACTCCTCGATCGGGTTCGTCGGCCTGGTGCAGTTCGTCGGCCTGGTGGGGCGGTCGATGCTGCCCCACCGTCCGACCGCCGGTCCACTGGGAGCCGGCAGCACGCCCGGTCACCGGCACCCTCGCCGCACGGTGCGAGTGCCCGGATCGGCCCGTACACTCCGCGCCGTGCAGGTGTCGGTCGTCGTCCCGTGCTTCAACTCGCTCGACTACCTGCCGGAGACGGTGGCGTCCGTGCTGGGCCAGGACAGCTCGGACCTGGAGCTGGTGCTGGTCGACGACGGCGGGACCGACGACCTGGCGGGGTGGGTCGCCCGGCTGGACGACGAGCGCGTCCGGCTCGTGCGGCAGGACAACGCAGGTCCGTCCGCGGCCCGGAACACCGGCATCGAGGAGGCCTCGGGTGACCTGGTCGCGTTCCTCGACTCCGACGACACGTGGGAGCCGGACTTCGTCTCCCGGATGGTGGCGTGCTTCGACGATCCGGCGATCGGCCTGGCCTACTGCGGCTGGGACGTGATCGACGCCGACGGCCGGCCGAACGGGCGCGCCACCGTGTCGGAGTGGTCCGGCGACGTGTGGGAGAGGTTCGTGACGCGCAACCCCGTCGCGTGCTCGGGTGCGGTCGTGCGTCGGTCCGTGTTCGACGACGTCGGCGGGTTCGCGGTCAACCGGGACCGGTTCCCGATCGACGTCGAGGACTGGGAGATGTGGGTGCGCATCGCCGCGGCCTACCCCGTCGCCGCGGTGCCCGTCGTCCTGGCGCACCACCGGCGACACGACTCGAACTCGTCGTCGAACCCGGAGTCCCTGCACGCCGCGTACGACCACTTCCTCGACACAGTGTTCGAGGGGCAGCCGCCGGAGCGCCTGGCGCTGCGGCCGTCGGCCACGGCACGGGCGGAGATCGTCCTGGGCTGGCACAGCCTGGCCGACCTCCGGGATCCCGACCGTGCGCTCGCGTACCGCCGGTCCGCGGCGCGCCACGCCCCCGAGGTCCGGCGGTCGCCGGACTGGTGGCGCCTGGGAGCGGCGTCGGTCGCTCTGAAGGTGGCGGGGGACCGCGGGTTCCGTGTGGTGCGCGACGCCAACGCCCGGGCGAGGCGGGTGCTGGCCAAGGTGCCGCTGCACCGACTGCGCCGCGAAGGCACCTTCACGCCCTGACCGGCTCTCGGTCGGCCCGGACCGGGCCCGTCGCGGGCCGGGAGCCGGCGAGCCGGAACGGACCTGAGCGCGCCATCAGCAGATCGCTCCGAACCGGGACGAACCTGACAACCCGACGCTCAACTTTGCTACACTGGCACCTGTCACGAGTGGCCGGTTCGGCCCCGACACCCTCTAACGTGAGCGTGTCCCATGCAGGTTCCGGTCCGACCGGAGCACGCGCCGACCGGCGATCGCCGGCCCGGACCGGCAACGCAGTTCTTCCCACCGCCAGACCAGACAGATCTCCACGAGCCAGACAGTTCTCCACGAGAGAGACAGAAAGCGAGACCCCCACATGCCCAAGGCAGTCGGTATCGACCTCGGTACGACCAACTCCGTCGTCTCGGCCCTCGAGGCCGGTGACGCCGTCGTCATCCCCAACGCAGAGGGCGCCCGGACCACCCCGTCGGTGGTCGCGTTCGCCAAGGACGGCGAGGTGCTCGTCGGCGAGGTCGCCAAGCGCCAGGCCGTCACCAACGCGGATCGCACGATCCGCTCCGTGAAGCGCCACGTGGGCACCAACTGGAACATCGAGATCGACGGCA
>JAEYSR010000093.1 GCA_023434535.1 Actinomycetes bacterium | reverse complement strand
AACCCCTTCGCCCGGGCCGACGGCGACCAGGTCCACGCCGCGTTGTGCGAGCTGGTCGCCTCCGGTTCCGTCGAGCCCTACGTCGGGCGGGTGGTGTCGATGGAGGATGCCGGCGCCGCCCTCGCGGACCACCGCGACCGCCGCAGCATCGGCCGCACCGTGGTCCGGATCGCCTGATCCCCCCACTCTGTGTGTCCTGACCGTCGCCCCACGACGCGCGTTGCACACAGAGTGCGGGGCTTCGAGCTCTGTGTGTTCTGATCGCCGGACGACGGCCGTTGCACCGAGAGCGCGACAGAGCTCGGGTCAGAGCTCGATCGGGGAGTCGTTCGGGATCTGGTCCGGGTCGTGGCCGAACACGAGCCGTGAGCCGGCCGCCTCCATCGACCTCAGCAGGTCCAGGCTGCGCTGCTGCTGGTCGGCGTCGTGGCCGAACAGCGGGAGCCTGCCGGTGTCGAGGCTCTCCCGGAAGTAGCAGGCGTCGCCGGTGAGGACGACCTCTGACGTGTCGGTGCGGACGCGCAGGGACTGGTGGCCCGCCGTGTGACCCGGCGTGGGGAGGCACACCACGGAGCCGTCGCCGAACACGTCGTGCTCGCCGTCGAGCAGCTGCACCTCCTGGCCGGTGTCGACGTCGTGGGACTGGTAGCCCGCGAGCGGATCCCCGCCGTGAGCGGCGTCCCACTCGGTCCGCTGGACCAGGACCGGGAGGTCGCCGAGCAGCGCGTTGCCGCCGCAGTGGTCGAAGTGCAGGTGCGAGCACACGACCATGTCGATCCCGGAGGCCAGCTCGGCCGCCCGCTCGTCGATCGCCGTGCCCTCGGGGAGTTGGGTGTCGAAGAAGTCCGCCAGCCCGCCGATCCGGGCGTGGGCGTCGACCCGCACGTCGGGGTGCAAGCCGGTGTCGAACACCAGCGAACCCTTGGCGTGCTCGACGAGGTACGACACGACGGGGATGCGCATGGCCCCCTCGCCGCCCTCGATGAGCCCGGCCCGGTCCGTGGTGAGCCAACCGGTGGTGAACGCTCGCAGCCGTGCCGTCATGGGCGGACGGTAACAGCGCGACGAGCGCCGGCCCGGCTCAGTCGCGCCGGCGCTTCCGGGACGTCCGGCCCGGTGTCGGCTCGTCGTCGCCGGCACGCCCGCGGCGGTAGCGCTCGCGCAGCAGGGCGAAGAAGCCGGAGCCGAACAGGACGACCAATACGATCACGAGCAGCAGGATGATCAGGGCTTCCTGTGCCGACGTCACCACCCCAGGCTGCCACGGGGCCGATGATGCGTCGGCCCCCGGAACGTCGGAGAGGCATGGCCACCGCAGCGAGGACCGACGACGACCTGGCCGAACGACTGCAACAGGCGGTTCGTCGACACGTCGACGCGGGCCACGTCGGGGCCGCATCGTGGCGGGTGCAGCGCGGCGACGTCGTCGCCGACGGGTCGGCCGGCAGGTTCCACGACGGCACAGCGGCGCAGCTCGACTCGATCTACCGCATCACCTCGATGTCCAAGCCGATCGCCGCGGTGGCGGCGCTGACGTTCGTGGCGGACGATCGGGCGGACCTGGACGAGCCGGTGGGGCTCCACCTTCCCGAGCTCGCCGAGCTGCGGGTGCTGCGCTCTCCTGACGCCGAGGTGCACGACACCGTCCCGGCGGACCGGCCGGTCGCGCTGCGGGACCTCATGGCCTTCACGCTCGGGTGGGGGATGGACTTCTTCGGCGACGGTCCGACGCCCTGGGACCGGGCGGCGGAGAACCTCGGCGTGGCCTTCGGTGGTCCCGACCCCAACGGCTGGCCGCCGCCCGACGAGTGGATCGCCGCCATGGGGACGCTGCCGTTGCGGTTCCAGCCCGGGACCGGCTGGAGCTACCACCTCGGCTCCGACGTGCTCGGCGTCTGGCTCCAGCGGATCGGTGGTGGATCACTGGCCGACGTCCTGGCGCGAACCGTGCTCGATCCGCTCGGCATGGTCGACACGGGCTTCTGGGTCCCGGAGGGATCGCTGGACCGGTTCGGGGCCTGCACCCGGCTCGACCACGACTCCGACGAGGTCGTGGTCCACGACGAGGTGAGGGGCGACTGGAGCGCGCCCCCGAGCTTCCCGTCGGCGGGCGCCGGTCTGGTCTCGACGGTCGCGGACTACACCGCCTTCGCCCGCATGCTGCTCCGCGGCGGCATCTCCGACGCCGGGGTGGAGGTGCTCCCGGCCGAGCTCGTGGCGGAGATGTCGCGTGATCAGCTGACCGAGGTCGAGGGGGCCCACGCGGAACTGCTCGACGGCACCGGTTGGGGTCTCGGCGTGGCGGTGAACCTGGCCGACACGCCGATGGGTCCGGCCGGATCGATCTGGTGGGACGGGGGCTTCGGCTCGATCTGGACCAGCGACCCCGGGACCGGGACCTCTCTGGTGCTGCTCACGGACCGGATGTGGAGCTCGCCCGACCTCCAGGCGTACGCGGTGGACGTCCGGCGAGAGGTGTTCGGCTGATCGCTGTTCGGCCGACAGTCGGCCGGACCCGTCACCAGTGCGAGGGTCGGCGTCGTCGCGCCCGCTCCCACAGCGGGTGCCAGTCCGACGTGCGGGCCGGATCCAGGCGCGCCGCCATGTGGAGCTCGCCGGCCCGGAACGCCGTCGCGGCGTCGAGGTCCCGGCCCTCGGTCGCGACCAGCCGCTCGATCCACTGCTGCAGGACCACGGCGTCGCGCCGGGCTCCCAGCCGGTCGCGGAGCTCGCCCAGCCGCGACGCCGCGTCCGATGCGTGGTCGCCGACCGACGGGACCGACAGCTCGGCGAGCGAGGCCGAGCGGGCGGCCGCCGCAGCGACCTGGTCGATGCACGCCTCGGCGGACGGTGCTCCGGGTGCCTCGTCCTCGACCCGGTGCACTGCTGCGGCGAGCTCCTTCCACGCCTGTCGGTTCGCCCGGTCGAGCAGGTCCGCGGCACGCGCCCGGCCGTCCACGCCGTCGGCCAGGGGCGGGTCGGCCGCCGTCCTCAGGAGATCGGCCAGCAAGGCGTGGAACCGGGCGTGGTGGACCTCGGTCGAGACGCGCCGTCCGGCGGACTCCGCGTTCTCCTCCACGAGCGCGACGAACGTGTCGGACCGGCCGAACGGTCGGAGGCGGGACCGGAGCGACAGCGCGTCGTCGAGCGCGCCGAGGAGCTCGGTCCACGCGTCCAGCTCGTCGGCGATCGCCCCGAGGGGGCCGGGATCCAGGACGTCCTCGAACGACACCAGTCCGTCCCGCACGCGGCGCGCCGCGGACGCGGCGGCGTGCACCACCCCGTCGTCGGGATCCCAGGTCGTCCCGCTGCCGTCGTCCCGTCGCTCCGACCCGATCGTCGGAAGGTGCGTCAGCTCGTCACGCAGAAGCGGGTCGTGGGCGACAAGATCTCGGACCGGGCCCGCGATCGCCGCCTGGACGAGCTCGCGCACTCGGGACCGACCGTCGAGCTCCGGGACCCGGGGAACCCTGGACCTGCCCGGCCCGAGCGCCTGCTCGAGCTTGTTGGCGGCGGCCGACGGAACCAGGCCGGCGTCGTGCGCCCAGGCCTCGACACGGTCGAGCAGAGCGTCGTCCCCTGTCGACTCCACCTCGAGCTGGAGGAAGCGGTGGACGTCGTCGCCGACCTCGACGGCGACCCTGTCGCAGTCGAGCCGCACCCCGGGGTCGACACCAGGTCGGCCTCCGAAGGTGCGGTCGGCGGACGTCCTCACCGTCGTGAGCCGGGCGACGTGGACGAGGGGTTCGCCGCCCAGGAGGCCGCTCACCACCGCCAGCACCCGGGCCGGCGGCGTCGACGGGTGGCCCTCCACGTCGACCTCGCGCCGGGTGCGGGCAGGTCCGTCGGACCGGTCGCTCGATCCGGAGGGAACGGGGATCTTGACCGTCCAGCCGAGCTCGCTGTCGTCGCTGGCGCGCCGGTGCCGGACCGTCACTCCCCATGCCCGCAGCCGACCGGACGCGGTGTCCCAGTAGTCGGCGACCAGCGTGACCCGGTGCTCCGGGCCCGACGTGCCCGGCAGGCCCGCGAGGTCGACGTCGCGGTCGGCCTCCAGGTCGTACTTGAGCTCCCTCTCCGTTCCCATCCCACATCACTACCGCACGCTGCGGTCGGGGCGGGTCGGATCTCGTCGGCGCCGGCCCCGGACATCTACCATCGCGGCACGTCGACCGGGGGCGATCCGGTCGGGCGAGGGGGGATGCAGTGAACGCCAGAGCCATCCGCACGTTCATCGGTGCCACGGTGCTGGTCGGGGCGGCTGCCGCAGCATGCACTCCGCCGCCGACGGGACCCGGTCCGACGGTCCCTGTCGACCCGATGCCTCCGGAGGTCCACGACTTCCGGCTGGTCGCGCCGCGGGACGAGGCGCCGGTGGTGGCGACGCTGCAGTGGCGGATCTCGGACCCGAACGGCGACACGCTGGTCTGCCACGTCGACCTGGACGGCGACGGCACCCACGACCGCACGATCTCGCCGTGCCCGACCGTCGGCGACCTCCTGGTGCAGTACGACCAGGAGGGCACGATCGTGCCGTCGATCGACGTGACCGACGGTGCGCTCGCCGCCCCCACCTCCTTCGCCGACCCCAAGCTGATCACGCCCGGGCCGAGCGAGCAGTTCGACATCACCCTGCTGTTCGATCCCGGCATGGCCCCGGAGTACCGCAGCGCCTTCGAGGCGGCGGCGGAGCGGTGGGAGCGGGTCATCGTCGACGGCTGGGACCCCGAGCCGCTCGTGGTGCCCGCCGGGTTCCTCGGCTGGATCCCCGCCTACAACGGTTCGGTCGACGACGTCATGATCGCGGCCCGCGCCGTCTACCTCGACGGTCCGCTCGGCCTGCTCGGTCAAGCGGGTGCGCTCGGCAAGCGAGCGAGCACCGGGGAGCCGTACTTCGGTCTGATGGAGTTCGACTCCGCCGACCTGGCGGAGTACGCAGCCGACGGCGGCCTGGAGGACCTGATCGTCCACGAGATGGGCCACGTCCTCGGCATCGGCCTCAACTGGGCCGCGGAGGGTCGGATCGACGACCTCCTCACCAACCCGACCTACAACGGGCCGGCCGCGAACGCGGCGTGGCACGAGCTCGGCGGGACCGGGAAGGTGCCGGTCGAGGACGGCGGCGGCTCCGGCACGTTCGGAGCGCACTGGCGTGAGTCGGTCTTCGACAACGAGCTGATGACCGGCTACAGCGACGCCGACGAGCGGCTGAGCCGCGTGACGATCGGCGCGTTGGCCGACCGGGCCTACGGGGTCGACCTCGCCGGCGCCGACGAGTACCACCTGCCCGGCATGTGGCCGGGGTCGGCCCTGCGGGCCGGGACGTCGACGCACCAGCACACCACGCCCGTGGAGACGCTGCCCGACTGGGTCCTGAAGGGCTGAGCGACCCACGCCCGCTCTGTTCGTCGATGTCGACAGGTTCGCGTCGATGTCCGGGAACGGAGCGGGCGCTGGTCGTCAGTCGGTCTGGACGGTCCTGGCGAGGATGCCGAGGGTGGCTCGCAGGGCGCCCTCGGAGATGACCGGGAAGATGCCGGCGTCGCGCCACTGCTGCTCGATCGTCGACCAGTCGTAGTAGCTCGTGGCGACGGTCGTGCCCGGCTCCTCGCCGGGCTCGAGCCGGTAGCCGTAGACGTGTCCGATGTTCAGCTGGCCCTCGATCGTCCAGGCGATCTCACGGTCCTGCTCGAAGGTGACGATCCGGATGGTCACGTCGTAGAGGCCGAGCGGGAAGTCGTTCAGGGACTCGCGGTCCATGTGCACCACGAACGTGTCGTCGACGGCGGTGACCCTGTCGCCCTCGGCGCTCATCAGCATCCCGGAGCTGTCGATGGCGACGTGGCCATGCGGATCGCTGAGCACCGCGAACACGGCGGCCGGTTCGGCCCTGATCGTGCGGGCGACCTCGATGCGCTCGGGCGTGCCGTCGGTCGGGGCTGTGGGGGTCGTGTCGTCGGTCATGGTCGCCAGCCTGTCACCGGTCGCCGGCGCCGTGCCGGCGGATGTCCTGACCCGTGGGGCTCAGGCCGGGACGGTGAGGCCGAACCGGGCGGCGTGCTCGTCCAGGAGAGCGAGGTAGCTCTCGCGTCGCGACGGGGACAGCCACGCCACCTCGAAGCCGTTGCGGGCCAGGCGCAGCACCTCCTCGGCCGAGAGGTCGGCGGCCTCGGCGAGCGCGACGTAGTTCTCGTTGACGTACGTCGAGAAGTACGACGGGTCATCGGAGTTGCACGTGACCTTCACGCCCGAGCGCAGCAGGTCGGCGATCGGGCCGGCCTTCATGTCGCCGGTCACGAACTCGTTCGAGATCGGACAGCAGGTGAAGCCGATGCCGCGCTCGCGCACCAGGTCGACGAGCGCGGGGTCCTCGACGATGTTCGTGCCGTGGTCGATCCGGTCGACGCCGATGTCGTTCAACACCTGGCCGATGTGGGTGATCGATCCGGGCTGGTCGATGTCGCAGTGGCACGTGAGCAGGAAGCCCTCGGCACGTGCCCTGGCGAACACGTGGGCGAAGTCCGCCGGCGGGTGGTCCCGTTCGTCGGAGTCCAGCCCGACGGCGATGATCCAGTCCTTGTAGGGGAGCGCCTCCATGAGCGTCGCCATGGCGTACTCGGGCTGCATGTCGCGCAGGAAGCACATGATGAGCCCGGTGGTCATGCCGAGCTCGCGCTCGGCGGTGATGCACGCCCGCCTGTAGCCCTGGATCATCGTGTCGAACGGGACGCCGCGCGACGTGTGGGCCTGCGGGTCGAAGAACATCTCGGCGTGCACGACGCCCTGCGAGTGCGCCTTGGTGAGGTACTCGTAGGCCAGCTCGAAGAAGTCGTCTGCGGTCTGCAGCACCTGCATGGCCGGGTAGTAGATGGTCAGGAAGGCGGTGAGCGACTCGAGCCGGTAGGTGGCCCGGATCTCCTCGACGGTCGCCTCGGCCAGCTCGACGCCGTTGCGCTGGGCGAGGCGCAGCTTGAGCTCGGGTTCGATGGTTCCCTCGAGGTGGGCGTGCAGCTCCACCTTCGGCATGGTGGCGACCAGCTCGGCGATGTCGACGGCGGCACCGTCGGAGCTCGTCGGATCGGCGGGGGAGGTGAGGTCGATCGACATGGTCGGAACCTATGCCCGCCATCGCGGCGCGTCCCGTCGCCGGGGACCTGTTCAAGCGGAGTTCACACGAACGCGCCGTCCGTCGTGATCGAGTGAGGCTGTCGAGCCGGCTACTTCTCCCGCCAGCGCCGTTCGAACGGCAGCCGCCACGTGTGAGGGGCGATCATCGAGTGCATCGCGGTCGGACCCCACGATCCGCGCCGGTAGAGGTGCACCGCGGGCGGGTCGTCGATCAGGGGCTGGGACACCTCCCAGAGCCGTTCGATGCCGGCGGCGGAGGTGAAAAGAGTCTGGTCGCCGCGCATGGCGTCGTAGATCAGCCGCTCGTAGGCCTCGAGCACGTGCTCCTCGGCCTCGGTCTCCTGGAGGGCGAACTGGAGGCTGAGCTTGTCGAGGACCATGCCGGGGCCGGGACGCTTGCCGTAGAAGGACAGCGACAGCTTGGGCGAGTCGGACAGGTCGAACGTCAGGTGGTCCGGCCCGTAGCTGCTCACGTTGGACTCCGCCGGGAACATGCTCCGCGGCGGCTCCTTGAAGGCGACCGACACGATGCGGCTCCCCTCCGCCATCTCCTTTCCCGTGCGCAGGTAGAAGGGCACCCCCGCCCACCGCCAGTTGTCGATCTCGCAGCGCAGGGCGACGAACGTCTCGGTCTCCGAGTCGGCCGCCACCCCCGGGGTGTCCCGATAGCCCTCGTACTGCCCGCGGGTCACGAACTGCGGGTCGAGCGGGAGCATCGAGCGGAAGACCTTGTCCTTCTCCTCGTTGATGGCGTCGGGCTCGAGGGCGGTGGGCGGCTCCATCGCCACGAAGGCGAGGATCTGGAACAGGTGGGTCACGACCATGTCCCGGAACGCGCCTGAGGAGTCGTAGGTGGTGCCCCGCGTCCCGACCGAGAGCATCTCCGGCACGTCGATCTGGATGTGATCGATCAGCTGGCGGTTCCAGATGGGCTCGAAGAGCCCGTTGGCGAACCGGAACGCCAGGATGTTGAGCGCCGCCTCCTTCCCGAGGAAGTGGTCGATCCGGTACACCTGCTCGGGGGCGAAGATGTCGTTCACCGACGAGTTGAGGACCTTCGACGTGGCCAGGTCGAAGCCGAACGGCTTCTCCATGATGATGCGGGCCCGGTGGTTCAGCCCGGTGGCGCCCAGCATGCGCACCACCTCGGGAGCGGCGGCCGGCGGGACGCTCAGGTAGTGGAGTCGACGGCTCTCGCCGTCCAGCCCGGACTCGAGGTCCTCCACCCGCTCGACCAGCGCGCCGGGACCGGCGGACAGCGGGACGTAGCCGAGCATGGCCGAGAAGGAGCGCCACTCCTCCGGGTCGAGGCCGCCGCGCACGAACTCCTTGCACGCGTCGAGGGCCAGTTCCCGGAACCCGTCGTCGTCGAGGTCCTCCATCGACGTCCCGACGATCCGGGTCTCGGGGAGCATCCCGGCCCGCGTCAGGCGGAAGAGCCCGGGGAGGAGCTTGCGGCGGGCCAGGTCGCCGGCGGCGCCGAACAGCACGATCACGTGCGGGTGGACCCCGCGTCCGAGCGGCGCCGATCGCGTCGGGGCAGGGGCAGGGGTCGGGACCTCGGCCGACGGGACGGGCGTGTGCGACGCGGACCCGTCGATCGGAGCGGGAGCGACGGGCTCGGTGGTGGTCACGGGACCACGCTGAGGAGCGGGTGTTACGGCACTGTTGCCCGGCGGGGGAGAACGCGTGAACCGGCTGGGTCCGCCGTGGACCCCTCCAGCACGGCCGGTACGCTCCGCGCCGTGGAGACGGGTCGGGAGATGACCGAGAGCGTCGGCCTGGAACCGAGGTTCCGGACCGTGCACGGCTACCAGCGCGCCTACCGGATGTCGGGCTCCGGTCCGGCGGTCCTGCTCATCCACGGCATCGGGGACGAGTCCGAGAGCTGGCTGCCGGTCATGGGCCGACTCGCCGAGCACCACACCGTGATCGCCCCCGACCTGCTCGGCCACGGCGCGTCCGACAAGCCCCGCGCCGACTACTCGGTGGCGGCGTTCTCGAACGGGATGCGCGACCTGCTCGACGTCCTCGACATCGACAGCGCCACCGTCGTCGGACACTCCCTCGGCGGCGGGGTCGCCGCGCAGCTGGCCTACCAGTACCCGGAGCGGGTCGAGCGCCTGGTGCTCGTCGGCGCGGGCGGTGTGGGTCGGGAGGTCAGCCCCGTCCTCCGAGCCGCAGCCGCTCCGATGTCGGAGGTGGGCATGGTCCCGCTCATGGTGCCCGGGGCGAACGAGGTCGTGGGCGTCGTCCTGGGTCTCCTCGGTCGGCTGGGCCTCGGCATCGGCCGGGACCACGCCGAGGTGGCGCGGGTGCTGCGCGGGATGCCCGACCGTCGGCAGCGGGCCGCGTTCGGCCGCACGCTCCGGGCCGTCGTGGACTGGCGGGGCCAGCTGGTGACCATGCTCGACCGCGCCTACCTGGCCCAGTCGATGCCGGTCCTCCTCGCGTGGGGCGAGCACGACGGCATCATCCCGGTGGAGCACGCCCACAGGGCGCACGAGGCGATGCCCGGGAGCCGCCTCTCCATCTACGCGGACGCCGGGCACTTCCCGCACCACGCCGACCCCGACCGGTTCGTGTCGGAGCTGCTGGCGTTCATCTCGGAGACGGACCCGTACACCTCCGACCGTTCTCGCCGTCGGAGGCTCCTGCTCGAGGGTCCCGGGGGCGTGGCGGCGGACGAGCCCGACGAGCCGGCCCTCCTCGGCTGACTCCACGTCACCTTCGTCGGCACCGGACGCCGGCCCGGCCACCGGCCCCGCGACGTCGGTGCGTCGTTCCCGTTGCATTTCGGTGAACGTCGCAGAACTCCCTCACAACCCCGCGAGCCGTGCCGAATGGAACGTCGTGGCACGACGAGCGACGACGAGTGCGGTCCTGGCGTCCGGGGGGAAGCTCCCGGTCCTGGCGCTGCAGAGGGAACAGAGCGACGCGCCGATGCTGCGCCGTCACCTGGAGCAGTCGAACCGGCTCGACGTGTCGGTCGTGCGCCCGGCCGACCTCGTGCGGACGCCGCTGCGCTGGCCGCAGGACGCCCGGGTCGTCCCGCTCGCCCTGTGCGTGCTGTTCCGCGACCGACCCGGGACCGTCGCCTCGGCCGAGCGCCTGGTCTCCCACGTCGGCGACGTGCCGGTCGTGGCAGTCCTGGACGTCCCGTACGCGGACGACCGCACGGCCGAGATGGCGGCGCTGCTCGCTGCGGCCGGGGTGGCGGACGTGGTCGACGTCGATCACCTCGACGGACCCGTCCTCGAGCAGATCGTGGTCGGAGCGATCGATCGGGCCGTGCCCGCGTTGCTGCAGCTGTCGGAGCCCATGACGCTGCGCTCGTCGGTCGGTCTGGGCCCGCTGCGCTGAGGTCCGACGGGCCGCACCTCCGGTGCCACGCTCACCGGGCGACCGACCGTCGTCGTCGGGTGGCGGCGGTTGCCGGCCCGCGAGCCGTCTCGGTATAGCCTGCGTCGGACTTCCCTGGGGGCCGCCAGCGGGAGCGCACTCCAGCCCTCGGGCGGACCGTCACAGCCGACGGATCCGCCCCGGTACGACGCAGGAGACGCCGTGCTCCAACTGACCGAGGAACACCACCTGTTCCGACAGACCGTGCGCGAGCTGGTCGCCAAGGAGATCGACGCGTACGCGGACGGTTGGGAAGCCGCAGGGGACTTCCCGGCGCACGACCTGTTCCGTCGCTTCGGCGAGCTCGGGCTGCTCGGACTCGAGTACGACCCGGCGTACGGGGGCGGGGGAGCCGATCACGTCTTCACGATGATCCTGGGCGAGGAGCTCGGACGAGCAGCGTCGCTGGGCGTGTCGATGGCGATCACCGTGCAGACCGACATGGCGACTCCGGCGCTGCACCGGTTCGGCAGCGAGGAGCTCAAGGAGCGGTACCTGCGGCCCGCCATCGCCGGCGAGCACGTCGCAGCGATCGGAGTGTCGGAGCCCGACGCCGGCTCGGACGTGGCCGGCATCCGCACCCGTGCGGTCCGCGACGGCGACGAGTGGGTCATCAACGGCACCAAGCTCTGGATCACCAACGGGACCCAGGCCGACTGGATCTGCCTGCTGTGCCGGACGTCCGACGAGGGCGGCTACCGCGGGATGAGCCAGGTGATCGTCCCGACCGACGTCGCCGGGTTCTCGGTCAGCCGCAAGCTCGACAAGCTCGGGATGCGTGCCTCGGACACGGCCGAGCTGAGCTTCGACGACGTGCGCGTCCCGGTCGGCAACACCATCGGCGGCATCGGGAACGGGTTCCAGCAGCAGATGGCCCAGTTCCAGAACGAGCGGATGATCGCCGCCTATCAGATGGTCGGTGCGACCGAGCTGGCCCTCGAGCGCACCGTGGAGTACCTGCAGGAGCGGCAGGCCTTCGGGGCGCCGCTCCTGGCCAACCAGGCCCTGCAGTTCGAGCTGGCCGACATCGCGGCCGACCTCGACATGCTCCGCCACCACAACTGGGCCGCCGTGGCGGCGTACCAGGACGGCGAGGACATCACCCGCCAGGCCACGGTGGCCAAGTTGAAGTCGGCTCGGCTCGCCCGCCGGATGGCCGACCTCGCGGTCCAGTACCACGGCGGCATGGGCTACGTGGAGGAGAACTGGCCTGCACGGTTCTTCCGCGACACCCGCCTCTGGTCGATCGGTGGCGGCGCGGACGAGGTCATGCTCCGCATCCTGGCCCGCATGAACGGCATCGTCGGCGACTGAGTCGCCGGTCCCACCTCCCACCCGTCGCAGAGCTCCAGGAGCCACCGGTGTCCGTCGTCAGACGCAAGGATCGCGTCCACCCCGCCAAGGTCGGGGCGGGCGGTGCCGCGCTCGCGGTCGGGGCGCTCGGCGTGGTGTTCGGCGACATCGGAACCAGCCCGCTGTACGCGTTCCGGGAGACCTTCGAGCACCACCACATCCCCGTGGACCGGGCCAACGTCATCGGGGCCTGCTCGCTGATGCTGTGGTCGATGATCCTGATCGTCACCATCAAGTACGTGATCTTCATCCTCAGGGCCGACAACCACGGTGAGGGCGGCATCCTGGCCCTGACCACGCTGGTCGTCGGCGAGCGCAAGAAGGTCACGGGCGTGATGGCCACGCTGCTGCTCCTCGGCCTCTTCGGCATGGCCCTGCTCTACGGGGACGGCGTGATCACGCCGGCCATCTCGGTGCTGTCGGCGACGGAGGGTCTGGAGGTCGCCCAACCCGCCCTCGACGCGTGGGTGCTGCCGATCGCGTGCCTCATCCTGCTGGGCCTGTTCGCCATCCAGAACCGTGGCACCGGGACCGTCGGCAAGCTCTTCGGCCCGATCATGCTGGTGTGGTTCACGACGCTCGCCGTCCTCGGCGTGGTGCAGGTGTCGAGCAACCTCGAGATGTTCGAGGCGATCAACCCGCTGCACGCCGTGGAGTACCTGTCGAGCAACGGACTCGACGGGTTCCTCTCGCTCGGCTCCGTGTTCCTGGTCGTGACCGGCGGCGAGGCGCTCTACGCCGACCTCGGCCACTTCGGTCGGCGGCCGATCCGGTTCGCCTGGTTCTGGGTGGCGTTCCCGGCCCTCACCCTCAACTACTTCGGTCAGGGCGCTCTGCTCCTGGACGACCCCGAGGCGATCTCGAGCCCGTTCTTCCAGATGGGCCCGGAGTGGGCGCGCTGGCCGCTGGTCATCCTGGCGACGTTCGCGGCGATCATCGCATCGCAGGCGCTGATCTCGGGCGCCTTCTCCATGACCGTCCAGGCGATGCAGCTCGACTACCTGCCCCGCATGACCGTGCGCCACACCTCCGCGGACCACGTCGGCCAGGTGTACCTCCCGCTCGTCAACTGGATCCTCGCCGCCGGGTGCATCGGCCTGGTCCTCGGCTTCCAGCAGTCGTCGGCCCTCGCCGCGGCGTACGGCATCGCGGTGACGGCGACGATGTTCGTCACCACGCTGCTCTTCTACAAGCTGCTGCGGCTCAACTGGGGATGGGCCGCCCCTCGGGCGTTCGCCCTGTGCGCACCGCTCGGCCTGCTCGAGCTGGGCTTCTTCGGCGCCAACGTCTTCAAGATCCCCGCCGGCGGCTGGTTCCCGCTGCTCGTCGGAGCGGTGATCATGGTGGCGATGACGACGTGGCGCACCGGCCGTCGGGTCGTGGCCGAGCGACTGGCCGTCGGACGGGTCCCCATCCGGGACTTCATCAACCGACTGCCCGAGGACATCGCCCGGGCTCCGGGCACCGCGGTGTTCATGTTCCGCGGCGACGGGGTGGCGCCGCCGTCACTGCTGGCCAACACCAAGCACAACCGGGTGCTGCACCGGCGCGTGATCCTGCTGTCGGTGGTGACGGCCGCGGAGCCCTACGTGCCCGAGTCCGACCGCGTGGAGATCGAGGAGTTCGGCCGGGGCCTGTGCCAGATCACCCTGCACCACGGCTTCATGGAGGAGCTCAGCGTGCCGCAGGCGATCGACCGGCTGGAGATCGGCGGATCCGAGCTCGACGTCAACGAGGTCACGTTCTTCCTCGGCCGCGAGACCGTCATCCCGAGCGAGGTCGTGTCGATGGCGCCCTGGCGAGAGCGGCTGTTCGCCTTCATGCTGCGGGCCGCAGCGAGCGCCTCGCGCTTCTTCAAGCTGCCGCCGGAGCAGGTGGTCGAGGTCGGCTCCCAGGTCGAGATCTGATCCCACCTCCGGTGCGGCGTCGCCGGACCCCTCGGTTGCACGAGGTAGGGTGCGGGCGCACTTCAATCGAATCCGGGGAGCTCGGGAAGCCGGGCTGAGAGGGTGGCCGACTCGCCACCGACCCGTCTGAACCTGAACTGGGTAATGCCAGCGGAGGGAGAACGATGGACACGTACCTCGTGTTCGCGGGCGGGCCGTCACCGACGGCCCGTGAGCGGACCACGATCGCCGAGCGAGTCGCCGGCACCACGGCGCGACGAGCCGTGGCCGCGGACAACGGCATCGAGCTGGCCGACGCGGTCGGTGCGACGGTCGACGCCGTGGTCGGCGACATGGACTCGGTCGACGAGGACCGACTCCGCCGCGCCGAGTCCGACGGGGTGGCGATCGTGCGCTTCCCCGCCGACAAGGACGCGACCGACCTCGAGCTCGCCTTCGATCACGTCGCTGCCGTCGCGTCACCGGGCGACCGGATCGTCCTCGTCGGGACGACCGCCGGCCGCTTCGACCACGTCCTCGCTGCGGTCCTCGGCCTGGCCGGACCCGACCTCTCGCCGTTCGTCTGCGAGGCGTGGTTGGGCACCGACGTGCTGCACGTCGTCCGCGGCGCTCGATCGCTGACGATGGAGCCCGGCTCCACGTTCTCGATCCTGCCCGTCCACGGCTCGGCGGTGGTCACCGAGAGCGGCGTGCGGTGGCCGCTCGACGAGCGACCCGTGCGACCGGGCTCCAGCCTGGGCGTGTCCAACGTCGCCATGGGTGACCGGGTCGACGTCGAGGTGGCGGACGGGACGGCGCTCGTCGTCGTGGCCGGTCCGATCTCGGACGACGGATCGGGAGCATCGAGATGAGGGCACGACGGGAGCAGGACATGACGAGCAGCGACGACCGGGCACAGCAGGAGGACAGGACCATGCAGCGCATTCGACGAACGGCGATCCGGCGAGGAGCGCTCGCCGCGGTGTCGGTGCTCGTCCTCGCCGCCGTCGCGGCCGGGGCGTGCACCTCCGACGACGGGGCCGACGACGCCGGGGGCTCCGGCGGCGACGTGGTGCGCCTCGTCACCTACGACTCCTTCGCCCTCCCCGATGCCGCGGCCGCGGAGTTCGAGAAGCAGACCGGGGCCAAGATCGAGGTCGTCGCCGCCGGCGACGCCGGGGGCATGCTGACCAAGGCGCTCCTGGCCGCCGGAGCTCCCGAGGGCGACGTCATCTTCGGGATCGACAACACCCTCGCCACGCGGGCCGCACAGGACGGGCTGCTCGAGCCCTTCGAGCCGCAGGGCGAGCAGGCCGATGCCCCGCTGCGGCTCCCGGGCGAGCTCGGGAAGCTGCTCACCCCGATCGACCGCGGCGACGTGTGCATCAACGTCGACTCCGGTTGGTACGCGTCCAAGGGCCTCGCCCCTCCGCAGACGCTCGCCGACCTGGCCGATCCGGCGTACGCGGACCAGCTGGTGGTGACCAGCCCGGTGACGTCGTCGCCCGGCCTCGCGTTCCTCATCGGCACGATCGACGAGTACGGCGACGGCTGGCAGGACTACTGGAAGAAGCTGCAGGCCAACGGCGTCCGGGTGCGACCGAGCTGGGACGACGCGTGGAACACCGACTACACGGTCTCGGGCGGCGACCGTCCGCTGGTCGTGTCCTACGCCTCCTCGCCGCCCGCCGAGGTCATCTTCGGTGAGGGAGCGGTCACCGAGCCCTCGTCGCAGATCATGGGCGACTCGTGCGTCCAGCAGGTCGAGTACGCCGGTCTGCTCGCCGGGGCCGACCATCCCGAGCTGGGCCGGGAGCTGATCGAGTTCATGCTGAGCCCGACCTGGCAGCGGGACCTCCCGCTGACGAACTTCGTGTTCCCGGCCGTCGGTGGCACCGAGCTGCCCGAGGAGTTCGAGCGCTGGGCGGTCCTGCCCGAGCCGTCGCGGAGCATGTCGGCGACCGAGATCGGCGAGAAGCGCGACGAGTGGATCGAGTCGTGGCGATCGATCATGGAGTGACGTCGGACGACGGTTCGATCGGCGGACCCGGACGCCCCGAGACGCGGCGGAGCCGCCCGGCTGACGGGCGGGGCCCGCGCTGGGGTCGGCTTGCCGTCGCCCTCGTGGCGCTCGCCGTCGCGGTCCCGGTGGCCGCGGTCCTCGGCCGCGCCGTCCGCCCCGAGGGGGCGTGGAGCCTGGACGCGTTCCAGCGGATCCTGTCCAACGGCCGGACGTGGCGGCTGCTGGCCGTGACGGTCGGCCAGGCCGCGGCCTCCACCGCGCTCACCGCGGCGGTCGGGCTGCCCCTGGCCTGGGTCCTGGCGCGCTACCGGTTCGCCGGTCGTTCGGCGGTCCGCACCGCGGCCATGGTGCCGTTCGTCCTGCCGTCGGTGGTGCTCGGCGCGGCCATCGCGTCGGTCCTCGGCCCGTCGGGGCTGGTCGACGTCAGAGGGAGCTGGTGGCCCGTGTTCGCGGCCCACGTCTGCTTCAACCTCGCCGTCTTCGTCAGGGTCGTGGGCGCCGCTCTCGACGGCCTGGACCCGTCGCTCGAGGACACGGCTCGCACACTCGGGTCGACGCCGCTCGGCGCGGCCCGACGCGTGCTGCTGCCGGCGGTGGCGCCCGCGGCGTGGGCGGCGGCGATCGTCGTGTTCCTCTTCTGCCTCACGAGCTTCGGGGTGATCGTGATCCTGGGGGGCGGATCGGTGTCGACGATCGAGGTGGAGATCTGGGTCCGGGCCACACGTCAGTTCGACCTGTCGGGCGCTGCGGTGCTGGCAGGGCTACAGGTCCTCGCCGTCGTGGCGACGCTGGCCCTGCACGCCAGGTTCAGTCGCCGGTCGCCACGATCGGTCCGGACCGGCCGCACGTGGTCGCGGCGCCCGGTCACCCCGTTCGAGTGGGCGCAGGTCGCCGCCGCCGTGGTGGCGGTGGGCGCTGTCACGGTGGTGCCGCTGGCCGGGCTGGTCGAGAGGTCCTTGCGGTTGCCGGGTGGCGCACACGGGCTCGACCACTGGCGGGACCTCGGGTCGGCCACCGCG
The DNA here is from genome assembly GCA_023434535.1 of Actinomycetes bacterium. Classification (GTDB taxonomy): domain Bacteria; phylum Actinomycetota; class Acidimicrobiia; order Acidimicrobiales; family Microtrichaceae; genus Dermatobacter. The sequence goes on along the minus strand of JAEYSR010000093.1, from coordinate 3,937 downwards.
GGAACCGGGCTCACGGTGTCGCCGCTCGATGCGATCGCCGTGTCCCTCCTCTCGGCCACCATCGCCACCGCCGTGGCCCTCGCCGTGGGGGTGCCGGCGGCGCGGGTCGCCGCACGCCGACCGGGGGGTGCTGCGGACCGGATCCTCCTGCTGCCGCTGGGTGTGTCGGCCACCACGATCGGACTCGGCCTGCTGCTCGCCGTCGGGCGACCTCCCGTGGACCTGCGTCGGGCTTGGTGGCTGGTGCCGGCCGCCCAGGCGCTCGTGGCCGTGCCGCTGCTCGTGCGGGCCGTGTCCGCCGCGCTGCGGGACCTGCCGACGGGCGTCGTCGACGTGGCGGCCACGCTGGGCGCCGGGGAGCGGCGCCGGTGGTGGCGCGTCGAGCTGCCGATGGTGCGCGGTGCCGTGGCAGCGGGAGCGGGCCTGGCGTTCGTGGCCAGCCTCGGCGAGTTCGGGGCGACCGTGTTCCTGGCCCGGGCCGACCGTCCCACCCTGCCGGTGGCGATCGAGCGGCTCATGTCGCGCCCCGGTGGGGCCGGGTTCGGGCAGGCCATGGCGCTCAGCTGCGTGCTCGTGGCGCTGTGCGGGATCGTGCTCGCGGTGGTCGATCGGGGAGTGGAGCGGATGGGTCGTGGACGTCGCGGTTCGATCGAGTCCGACGCCGCCGACGGCATCCGGCTCGGCCTCTGACCGCCCGTCGTACGGGATCGTCGCGCCACGCGGGCAGACTGTCGGCCGTGGACGTCACCGCCAACCTGTCAGCGGAGGTCCCGTTCGACGCGCTCCTCGACGTGGTCCGTGACCTCGGCACGTACGCCGACTGGCTCGACATCGTGACCCGGGCCGAGTCGGTCGAGTCCGCCGAGGGGGAGGACCTGGCGTGGTCGGTGGACCTCCGCGGACAGGTCGGGCCGTTCCGTCGCTCCAAGCGCCTCCGGATGGTCCGCGTGGGCGGGCCGACGTCGGACGACGGAGCGTCGGCCGGCGATCGCCCGGCCACGGTCCGGTTCGAGCGTCGGGAGCTCGACGGCAAGTCCCACAGCGACTGGGTGCTGTCCGCCGAGCTGGCACCCGGCACCGGAGGGTCTGCCCCGGAGCTGCGCATGCAGCTGCACTACGGCGGGAACCTCTGGGTGCCGATGCTGGACCGCCTGCTGGCCGACGAGATCGAGCGGTCGCGCCCCCGTCTGGTCGCCTACGTGAACCGCCGGGCCGCCCTGTGACGACGAGCGCGAACCGGCCCTCGTCGGCGAGCCAGGCCGCGCCGTGATCTGGGCCGGCGGCAAGGTCCGCGTGTGGCCCGGACGGTCCTCTCCGCTCGGCGCGCACTGGGACGGCGCCGGCACCAACTTCGCGGTGTTCTCGGGCTCGGCGGCCAACGAGGGCGGCGCGCCCGGGGAGCACGGGGGCGTGACGCTGTGCCTCTTCGACGAGGACGACGCCGAGATCCAGGTCCCGCTGCCCGAGCGCGCCGGATCCGTGTGGCACGGCTACCTGCCCGACGTGGGTCCCGGCGTGCGGTACGGGTTCCGGGTCACCGGGCCGCGACTGCGTCCGGGGGACCTCCAGGACCCGTCCAAGCTGCTGCTCGACCCGTACGCCCGGGCGGTGACCGGATCGGTCCGCTGGACCGACTCCGTCTCCGCCGACTCCACGCAGGACTCCGCTCCCGACGTGCCCCGGTCGGTCGTCGTGAACCCGTGGTTCGACTGGGGTCAGGACCGTCGGCCCCACACCCCGTGGCACCGGACCGTGCTCTACGAGGCGCACGTCCGGGGTCTGACCAAGCTCCACCCCGACGTGCCGCCCGAGCTGCGCGGCACCTACCTCGGGCTGTGCGCCCCGCCGATCATCGACCACCTGCAGTCGCTCGGCGTCACCGCCGTCGAGCTGATGCCGGTCCACCAGTTCGTGAACGACCAGCGCCTCATCGAGATGGGCCTGCGCAACTACTGGGGCTACAACTCGATCGGCTTCTTCGCCCCGCACAACACCTACGGGGTCAAGGGCGGCGGGCGCGGCGCCCACGTGCAGGAGTTCAAGGTCATGGTGAAGACCCTGCACGAGGCGGGGATCGAGGTGATCCTCGACGTCGTCTACAACCACACGGCCGAGGGCGGCGGCGGTGGTCCGGTGCTGAGCTTCAAGGGGCTCGACAACCCCGGCTACTACCGGCTCGATCCCGAGGACCCGTCGGTGTACGTCGACTACACGGGCACCGGCAACAGCCTGAACATGCGGCACCCGAACGTGCTGCAGCTGATCATGGACAGCCTCCGCTACTGGGTGGAGGACATGCACGTCGACGGCTTCCGCTTCGACCTGGCCGCCACGCTGGCCCGGGAGCTGCACGACGTCGACCGGCTGTCGAGCTTCTTCGACCTGATCCAGCAGGACCCGGTCGTGAGCCAGGTGAAGCTGATCGCCGAGCCGTGGGACGTGGGGGAGGGCGGCTACCAGGTCGGCAACTTCCCGGCCCTGTGGTCCGAGTGGAACGGCCAGTACCGGGACTGCGTGCGGGACCTGTGGTGCCTGGACCGCGGCGTGCTCGGCGAGTTCGCGTCGCGCATCACCGGCAGCTCCGACCTGTACCAGGACGACGGCCGCCGACCGCACGCCAGCATCAACTTCGTCACGGCCCACGACGGCTTCACGCTCGCCGACCTGGTGTCCTACGAGCACAAGCACAACATGGCCAACGGCGAGGACAACCGCGACGGCACCGATGACAACCGGTCGACGAACTGCGGCGTCGAGGGCCCCACCGACGACCCGACGGTGCTGTCACGTCGCGAGCGCCTGAAGCGCAACCTGATGGCCACGCTGATGCTGTCCCAGGGCGTGCCGATGCTGCTGCACGGCGACGAGATCGGTCGCACCCAGCAGGGCAACAACAACGGCTACGCCCAGGACAACGAGATCTCGTGGGTCGACTGGTCCGATCCCGACGAGTCGTTCCTGACCTACTGCCGCCGCCTGATCGAGCTGCGGCGATCGCACCCCGCGCTGCAGCGGCACCGCTTCCTGACCGGCGAGCCGGTCGAGGGCGACGCGCTTCCCGACGTCGCCTGGTTCACCCCGGCCGGAACGCAGATGTCGTGGGAGGACTGGGGCCCTGACGCCCGCCAGGTGGCGATGTGGCTCAACGGCGACCTGGCCGAGACCGGGCCGCGCGGCGAGGTCATCCGCGACGACACGCTGCTGGTGTGCGTCAACGCGGCGGACCAGCCGTCGTCGCAGGTGCTCCCGCCCGAGGAGTGGGCGCCGGCCTGGGCGCTGGTCCTGGACACCGCGTCGGCGGGGCTGCCGCCGGCGACCCGCTACCCGGCGGGAGGAACGGTCCAGCTCGGCCCCCGCACGATCCTGTTCCTCGAACGCCGCTGACCGACGCCCTCACACCGACGCGAACTTGGGGGATCTCGCGGCCTGGTTGGTCGGATTCCCCCGAGTTCGGCCACCCCACCCGAACTTGGGGGATCTCGTCGCCTGGTTGGTCGGATTCCCCCGAGTTCGGCCAGCGCTCGCGAGCGGCGCTCAGGCTCGCCGGGCGGTGTAGCGGCCGTCGCGCCGCTCCATCACGAGCGGGAGCCGGAAGGTCTCGCTGAGCAGCTCGCCGGTGAGCACGTCGTCGATGGGGCCCTGGGCCAGGACCGATCCGTCCCGGATCGCCAGCACGTGGGTGAAGGCGGCCGGGATCTCCTCCACGTGGTGCGTCACGAGGACCAGCGGTGCGGCGTCGTCGCTGCGGGCCAGCGCGTCCAACCGGTCGACCAGCTCCTCCCGGCCGCGGAGGTCCAGGCCGGCAGTCGGCTCGTCGAGGAGCACGAGGCCCGGACGGTTCATGAGGGCCCGGGCCAGCAGCGTGCGCTGCCGTTCGCCGGATGAGAGCATGGAGAAGCGGTGCTCGGCCACGTGGCCCACGCCCTGGGCCTCGAGC
>JAEYSR010000064.1 GCA_023434535.1 Actinomycetes bacterium | reverse complement strand
TGACCGCCGCTCTCGGCCGGTCGGCCTCTTGCCCGAACTCGTCGCAGGGACGCCGGGGCCGCTCGGTAGGGTGCGCCGATGCCCACCGCCCCGGTCCAGGCCCTCGTGTTCGACTTCGACGGGACGCTCGTCGACTCCGACAGGGCGCTCGTCGACCCCTTCCTGCAGCTCGGCGTCGCGGAGGAGGAGATCAGCTTCGGTCACGCGATCGCCGAGGAGTGCGACCGTCTCGGCATCTCGCTCGACGCCTATGCGGACCTCTACGACGAGCAGGTGGTGCAGCCCTTCGACGGCGTCGACGACGTCGTGGACCGTCTCGGTCGCTGGGCGCTGTGCTCGAACAAGCACCCGCGCTCGGGAGCGGCGGAGCTGGCCCGCCTCGGGTGGCGGCCCGAGGTGGCGCTCTTCTCGGACCACTTCGACTGGGCCCACAAGGAGCTGGGTCCGGTGCTCGAGGCCATGGGCCTCACCGCGGCCGACGTGGTCATGGTCGGCGACAGCGCCGGTGACGTGCGCGTGGCCGACGAGGTCGGATGCCGCTACGTGTGGGCGGGGTGGAACCCGCGTGTGAGGGCAGCGCATCCGGACGGGAGCGTTCTCGACCGTCCGGACCAGCTGCTCGACCTCTACGGCTGAGTGCCGTCGACCCGCCGTGGTCGCGTTCCCCGGACTCGGCCCGGGGAGCGTCCTGTCACTCGATCTCTGACGCCTCGATCGCCGCCTCTGCGGCGGCTCCGGTCTCGGCCACGCCGGCCTCGTCGGTCGGTTCGGCATCCGCCGGCTCGTCAGAGCCAGCCGCTTCGGCCGGCGCCGGTTCGTCGGTGGCCGTCGGCTCGGAGCCCGTGTCCTCGGTGCTGGACTCGTCAGCCGCAGCCGGCGCATCGGCGTCGGGAGCGGCGTCGGCGGGCTCAGCAGCGGCGCTCGGCGCGTCGGTCGAGTCGGCATCATCCGCCGGCACGGCGTCGTCGGTCGCCGGAGCATCGGTCTGCGGCGTCTCGGCGACAGGCGCGTCCGTGGAGGGAGCCTCGGTCGCGTCCTCGGCGACGGACGACTCGGCCGGCGGGGTGGAGTCCGAGTCCTGTGCGGGGGCGCCCTTCTTCGATGAGGCCGCGCCCTCGGACTTCGGAGCACCCTGGCGTCCGCCACCCTTGCCGCGGGGCGGACGCCGGCGCTTGGCCGCAGCGGCCTCCGACGGATCCACGCCGAACAGCTCGGCGACCTTCGGCACGCGGTCCGACACGCGACGCACGGCCTCGAGCAGCTCGTCGCTCGGGTTCTCGGGGCGTCCTGCAGGGGCGACCTGCTGGCGGACGGGGGAGTAGGCCAGGGCATCGACGGCGGCCGCCCACAGCTCCTGGTTCGTCCCCGGTGTGAGGCCCTCGGAGACCGCGGTCACCAGTCGGGCCGACAGGTCGGCCGGCACCGGGGTCCCGGCCTTCGGCGGACGTGAGCTCAGTCGGAGCGCCCTCACGAAACGACCGGCGTCGACGTTGGCCGCGATGTCGGCGACCCAGTTGGCGTGCTCCTCCTCGACGCGACGGGTCAGGCCCGTGCGGAGCTCCTCGAGCATGGCCCGGGCCTCGTCGTCGTGGGTCGCTCCGTCGCCGGCCACCACCACGGAGCGCAGGTCCCGGAGGTCCAGCTCGGCGAGATCCGCGATCGCGGCGGCGGCCCGGTCCTTCCACTCGGCGTCGCGGAGCTTGGGGTACAGCGCCTCGGCCATGGCGACGACCTGCGCCGTCGGGACCTCGGGTCGGTTCTCGGCCTTGGCCTGCTCGTTCTGCTTGGCCGCTGCCTCGCGGACGGCCGGCACGCCGCCGCGCAGCACCTGGTCGGCGATCGCACGCTGCTCCTCGGGCACCTCCGCGATCACCGCGTTGCGGTAGGCGCGGCCGGGTCGCAGGCGCTTGGGCTTGGGGCGCTCGGGGACGTCGGGACGCGGGCCCCGAGGGCGGTCGCCGCGGGGGCGGTCGCCCCTGTCGCCGCGGTCGCCCCGGTCGCGTCGATCCCTGCGGGGGCCGTCGCCGTCGCGGTCACGGCGCCGGCCGCGGCCCTCGCTACGGCCCCGGGTCACGAGCTGCGTCGTGACCAGCGGCTCCTCCTTGCCGGAGCCGGTGATCTGCAGGAGCTCCGGCTGCTTGCGCTCGCCCTTTGGCGGCAGGACCTCGATGATGTCGATGCCGTCGATGAGGAAGTCGGCCTCGGCGCGGACGACGTCGCCCACCTTCACCCCGCCCGGCAGCAACGAGCCGTCGAGGTCGCCCTTGGGCAGCTTCGCCCCGGCGGCGCGCCAGGTCCAGGTGCCATCGGGGCGTTCAGAGGTCAGCTCGATCTCGAGTCGGCGGGACATGGGCGCCAAGCTAACGGACACGTCGCGGAACCGCGAAGCCGGAACCCTCGGCGACGGCCGGACGGCGCGGGGTGCGCGCCACGGAACCCGCGCCGGAGCCCCAGGGGTGTCACGATGACGACATGAGCACCCCGATGAGCGACCAGTCCGTCATCGTCACCGGCGTCACCGGTCAGGTGGCGGAGTCCGTGGCCACCGCCCTGGCGGCGACCAACGAGGTCATCGGGGTGGCCCGCTTCGGCGACGCCGAGGCCCGCCAGCGGCTCGAGGACGCCGGCGTGACGTGCATCGCGGCCGACCTGGTCGGGGCGGACTTCTCCGCAGTGCCGACCGGAGTGGACGCCCTCGTCAACTTCGCCGTCGTGAAGACCCAGCGGTGGGACCTGGATTTGCGCGCCAACGCGGAGGGGATCGGTCTGCTGATGTCCCACGTGCAGCCGGGCCGGGTCCTGCACTGCTCGTCGACCGGCGTGTACGACCCGGCCGGCGCCGCGGTGCTCGACGAGTCCGCAGCGCTCGGCGACAACCACCGTCCGATCATGCCGACCTACTCGATCGCCAAGATCGCCGCCGAGGAGGTCGTGCGGACGATGTGCCGCATCGACGACATCCCGACCACCATCGCCCGACTCAACGTGCCGTACGGCGTCGGCCCCGACGGCACCGCCCGCGGCTGGCCCGCCTTCCACCTGGCGATGATGCAGGCCGGAATGGCCATCCCGGTCCACCCCGACCGACCCAACCTCTTCAACCCGATCGACCTCGCCGACATCGCCGCGACCGTGCCGGCGCTGCTGGACGCGGCCACGGTCCCGGCGACGATCGTCAACTGGGGCGGCACCGAGCAGGTGTCGCTGGAGGAGTGGTGCGAGTACCTCGCCGACCGCTGCGGCTACAGCGCCACCTTCGAGGAGACCGAGTCGACGATCGGCGGCGTCACCGTCGACCTGACGCGCATGGAGTCGATCGCCGGGCCCACCCGGGTGGCGTGGAAGGACGGCTTCGACGCCCTCGCGGATGCCTGGCTCGCCGGGCAGTCCTGAGGCTGTCGAACCTGCCGCCGTGCCGCTCCTCCTCTGCGACCTCGACGAGACCCTCCTGGACCGCACCGATGCGCTCCGGCGGTGGGCGAGCGGGTTCGTCGAGTCGCGCGGCCTCCCCGCCACCGACGTGGAGCGCATCGTGTCGGAGGACCGCCACGGCCGTCGGACACGCGATGAGTTCGTCGCTGCGGTCGACGCCGCACTCCGGCCCGACCCGCCCCTCACGATCGACTACCTCCGGGACTACGTGCGGTGCTTCGAGCTCGCGCCCTCGACGGCCGGCGCGCTGCGACGGGCGAGGGATGCCGGATGGCGCATCGCCGTCGTGTCGAACGGCGAACAGCCACAGTTGGACAAGATCGCGCTCGTCGGCCTCGACCGGCTCGTCGACGCCGTATGCGTGTCGGCGTTCGACGGCTGTCGCAAGCCGGACCCTCGCCTGTTCCGGCTCGCCGCCGAACGGGCGGGCGCGCCGCTCGAGGGAGCGTGGATGATCGGCGACGACCCGGTCGCGGACGTCGGCGGGGCCGATGCGGCCGGCATCCGCAGCGTGTGGCTTCGGCTCGGCCGCACGTGGTCGCACGAGCTGCCGCCACCGACCGCGCAGGCCGATTCCTTCGCGGCGGCGGTCGACCTCGTGCTCACCGCCGACTGACGGCGCCCACAGCGCTGCGCTCGCTCGCAGCTCTCACCCGATCTCGGGCGCCGCGATCTTGGGGGATTCCGACCAACCACACGCCCAGATCCCCCAAGATCGACAGCCCACCGCGATCTTGGGGGATTCCGACCAACCACACGCCCA